>NZ_JBALOV010000039.1:0-80426 GCF_036965045.1 Bacillus sp. JJ1533
CAAACTGCATTTTGGTCTTCATAACCTCGATGAAGACATCTTTGTTCCAAACCAAACACACTACGGTCTTCATCGTTTAGTATAAGTTAGTTCAAAAAAGCAGCGCGAGAAAACATTCTGTTTTCCTTGCACTGCTTCAAATTTAAAGCTTGCTTACTTCCCAAATACACCCTTCAAAACAAAAGCTACGTTTGCTGGACGTTCTGCAAGACGTCTCATGAAATAACCATACCAGTCCGTTCCATACGGTACATACACGCGCATGGTATAGCCTTCTTTAACAAGCTCCTCATGGCGTTCGGGTCGAATTCCGTATAACATTTGGAACTCAAACTGGTCGTGGCTGATCTTATGCTCCTTCACTAATTCCTTCGTATATTGAATGATAGCCTCGTCATGCGAAGCAACCGCCGTGTAGTTTCCATTTAATAAATGCATTTTGATGATTTTCTTAAAATTCTCATCCACATCCTTTTTCTCCGGGAATGCCACTTCAGGAGACTCCTTATAAGCTCCCTTCACTAAGCGAAGATTTGGATGATACTCATTTAAGTCCTCAATATCTCTAACTGTTCGATATAGGTAAGCTTGAATAACCGTTCCTACATTGTCATAGTCTTTTCGAAGCGTTTTAAAAATTTCAATGGTCTTCTCGCATCGACTGTAATCCTCCATGTCGATGGTGACGAAGACCTTATTTTCTTTAGCGGTATCTAGGATTCTGCGCATATTATTCATTACAACTTCATCTGAAATATCCAATCCCATTGAGGTCATCTTTAAAGATAGCTGTGCATTTAATTTTTCTCGACCAATTGCTTTAATCGCCTCAATTGAGCCATCAGCCATTAGATTCGCTTCCTCTATACTGTCAACAAATTCACCAAGATAATCAATGGTGACCGCAAGACCCTTTGCATTTAACTCTTTAATCTTTTTTACGGCCAAATCAATTGTTTCTCCAGCAACAAATCTAGCTGCACCAAAGCGTAAACCATATTTTCTCGCAAGTTTCGTAAGCGCTTTATTCTTTGATAAAAATAAAAAGAAATTTTGTAAGACTTGTTCCATTCCAAGTTCCCCCTCGAAACGTTCTCTAGTTGCCATTCTATCAATCTCTCAATTTCACATATAGTTTATCACGTTTATTTTGCTTTGAATATATACCTCAAAAAAATATATGAAACGCTTACATTATGTATTGTATGCGTTGCATACAAAAAACGTTTAATTGGCATCCTAATATCGAAAATAGGTTAAGGAGGTTTTCATATGGAACAACAACAATCACAACAGCAGCAACCTTTGTATACACCAAAGGGACCACAAATGTCCGAAACACCAGCGGTTATAACAACGAAGGATCTGTTGTATTTAACTGACATGATGTCTTGGAACCTTTTAGCGCTAAAAAAGGCTCACTTCTTTGCGGGTCAATGCCAGATGTCTGAAATTTCTCAAGCGCTAGAAAAAGCATGCCAAATGCATGAACGTCACTATCGTCAGATTTTAGATCATATGCAAAAGCATACAGGGCAACAGCCACAGCAACCAAGTCAAGGTCAAATTCAAAGCCAGCAAATGCAATAAAGGGGGCTACATAATGAACCAGCAAATGAATCAAAATCAAAATCAAAACCAAGTTAAAAACCCGAAAACGAGCGTTCCAAAAACACCACAAATGAATGATCGGGATTTTATCAATGACATGCTAGCAACTGAAAAATATATGACGGATGCCTATAGCACTGCTTTAAATGAGATGAGTCATGATGGATTATATGAGGATATCCGTTCCATTTTTAATGAAACACAGGATTGTCAAAGAGAGCTATACAATCTTATGTTTAAAAATGGCTGGTATAAGCTAGAGGAAGCTGAAACACAAAAGGTACAACAAAAGCTACAGCAGTTTTATAACTATTCAACTACACAATTTCCAAACCATAATACGGTTCAGTAGAAAAAAGAGATGGGACACTTTTTTAGGGTGGCCTCATCTCTTACTTGTCTTTGAACGATGCTCTTCATTCAATTTTTTTATTTCTGCGATGATTTCCTTGATGCCTTCTTTTGCATCTGGGTACGTCTCGTTCCAATGTTTTGCAAGTGGCGGCATTGATTTTGATATATGCATATAGAGTGACCAAAGCTTAACTTTTTCTTTTAATTCAGGTGAACTTTCACCAAGTAAAAGCTCTGTGTACTTTTCCAATAATCCATCAACTTGTTCTTCGATTTTTTGACTCATCCTTCTTATCTCCTATTTTACAATTTAGCGGACATGTTTTGCAGCGGTCTTCGGTACTCGTTGTCTTGTAGTAAAGGCAGCAAGTTTTCCTTGTTCGAATGGTTTGATCGTATTCTGGGCGATAAACCTTTACACCTAAATAACGGGTTAGTGGGTTGAAAGCAACTGGACCGAATAATTTACCTTCCGCTTTCTTCACAAGATATTCAAAGTCTTCATGGATGATATTTCGTTTTTCATCAAAATTGGGTTTTGCCAACACAGATTCATAGAGCCAATATACATAAATTGAAACATTTTCCCAAAGAACCTTTTTCGATAGGCCCGAATGTTTTGTAAGAGTCAGTAAGACTTCATGGATATGATCATGAAAAATGGCCTGTATGGTTTCATCTCGCCATTTATCTCGAGATTCGATAGGTGCTGACACAGTTTGAAGGTCAGAAAAATAGAACTTCGGATTCCAGTACCAAATTTTCTCCTCATCACTTGTTTCTAAGGAGATGTTAGACAATGACACATTTAATCGTTTGTTAAGAATCGTCATCGCATACAAATTAAGAGCGGCAAAAAATCCATAACGTTTCATAAACATCGATGCCGCCACTCGTTTATCTGGTGCTGAAATCCTTGTTCCGACATTTCCTAAATACTGGTTTATTTTTTCTTCCTCAAAAAGCTCATTCACTGGAGTTGATAGGCTCGATTCAAATTGTCTGTCACTAAAACGAAATTCCTTTAATTGTTCAATTTCCATTTCCGTAAGGAGGTTTGACATTGTTATACTCCTACCTTATCTAGAATACGTCTTCCCTTACCGTATGGGATGCATAGAGGTGTTCCAAACAGCGGATCAACGGTAATTTCACAATTCATTCCAAACACATCTTTTACAAGGCTTCCATTCACCACAAATTCTGGTTTGCCCTGTCCATAGATTTGCCTATCTTTTATCGCTACAATATGGTGGGCATAGCGGCAAGCTAAATTTAAATCGTGTAAAACCATAATAATAGTTCTTTTTTCAGTCTCATTCAGTTCAAATAATAGATCAAGTATCTCGATTTGATGTGTCATATCAAGATAAGTGGTTGGTTCATCAAGTAAAATAATATCGGTTTGCTGAGCAAGTGTCATTGCAATCCAGGCACGTTGTCTTTGCCCACCTGAGAGGGAATCAACGGTCCTTTCAGCAAAATCGGTCATATTAGTTGCCTCTAGTGCATGTTTGACCATTTTTTCATCTTCTTCTGTCCATTGTTTGAGCCAATTTTGGTAAGGGTAACGTCCCTGCTTCACTAACTGGAGGACGGTTAAGCCTTCTGGAGCTGTTGGTCCTTGTGGAAGAATCGCAAGCTTTCTTGCTACTTCTTTTGTTGGAAGCTTTGAGATGGTCTCCCCTTCTAGGAGGATAGCTCCTTGTTTTGGCTTTAGTAGTCTTGCTAAAGAACGTAGCAAGGTTGATTTTCCACATCCATTTCCACCGATAAACACAGTGATTTCACCCTTTGGGATTTCAAGATGTAAGTCTTCAATGATAATGGATTCTCCATATGATAACGTTAAGCTTTCTGTTTCCAAAGCATTCATTAAGTACGCCCCCTTACAAATCATAAATGTTGAAGCCGAAGCGATAAAACATGGACCTAACTATTTCTGCTCTTATAGAGCAAATAGATAAAATAAGGTGCTCCTATTGCAGCTGTAAATACGCCAGCTGGAACCTCAATTGGCGAAAAGACAGTTCTACCAATTAAATCAGCAAGCATCACAAGAATTCCCCCTAGAAGGGCTGCAGTTGGTAGTAATGCACCAAAGGCTGAACCAACTAATCTCCGTGCCATATGCGGTGCCATCAAGCCAACAAAACCAATCCCACCGGCAAAAGCTACTGCACTGCCTGTTAATGCTGTACTTGCTAGTAATAATAAAAACCTTTGTTTTTGAACGGCACTTCCAACCCCAGTTGCAAGCTCTTCTCCAAGCTCCTGAATGTTTAAGTTGCGTGCGAGCATAAAACAGATGATGAATAAAATGATCACAACAGGGCTGAGAATTTGTACATTTGCCCATGTTGACCCATTTACAGTCCCAGTAATCCAAATATTCGCCTGACTGGCTTGATAAATGGGTCCCATTATCATAAATGTTGTTGTCAAAGCTTGTGTAAGGGCAGATACACCAATTCCTATTAATACAAGACGAATAGGTGATACTCCATTTTTCCAAGCCAGTACATACACTAAAAAGGCAACTGCAGTTGCACCAATAAATGCAGCAACCGGCATCCATTTAATACTCACTGTTAATGCATTACTTGAATTTGAAAAAAAAGCTAAAAAGGCAACAACCGCGACAGATGCACCACCTGTAATTCCTATAATATCTGGTGAGGCAAGTGGATTTCGAATAATTCCTTGTAGGATACTACCTGCAGCAGCAAGTGCCATTCCTACCAAAAAGGCAATGATGATTCGTGGTAAACGAAAGGATGTAACTACCAATTGCTCCATGCGTGTACCATATCCAAATAACGTTTTTACAACTGTTACCGGGTCAATCTTCATTTCTCCAAGTCCTGTGCTTACTAAAAACAAGACAAGTGCAATAAATACTAAAATAAAAAAAGTAATAAGTGCTTTTTTATCAATTAAAAAGGAGACATTCCCCTTTTTTCCAATACGGAAGGATTTATATTTATTCACGCCTTATGAAACCCCTTTCTCGCCACATAAATAAAGAAAGGTGTTCCAATAAGGGCCGTCATAACCCCTACTGGTACTTCTTCTGGCATGACAATATACCGGGCTGAGATATCTGCTAATAATAATAATACCCCACCAAGAATCGCACAAAATGGTAGAATCCAGCGATGGTCAACGCCCACTAGAGCCCGAGCAAGGTGTGGAATGACGATCCCAATAAATCCAATTGGCCCTGCAACCGCAACGGCTCCCCCGGCTAGCAGGATGATCGTAATCGCTGTTATAAGCTTAACGGTACCAGTGCGTTGCCCAAGTCCTTTTGCAACATCCTCACCCATTGTCAGGATATTGATTTTATTCGCTAAGAGAATGGACGCAACCCATGCAACTCCCAAATACGGAAGGACACTTGTGAGCATCTCAAGCTTTCTCCCTTGAATTGAGCCTGCTAGCCAGAATAGTACTTGGTCTAGCGCCATTTCATCAATAACCAGCAGTCCTTGTGTAAAGGAAGAAAACATGGCAGCCATTGCTGCACCTGCTAAGGTTAATTTCATTGGGGTGAGGCCTTCTCGCCCAAGTGATCCGATAAAATAAACGACAAATGCCGCAACAGCCGCACCTAAAAAAGCAACCCACGTAAAAGCTTGTAAAGAATTGATAGAAAATATGGAAACAGCAGCCACAATAAAAAAGCCCGCTCCCGCATTGACACCAAAAATACCCGGTGATGCTAATGGATTCTTTGTTAAAGCTTGCATTAGAGCTCCAGCTATTCCCAAACTTGCTCCAACGGCTGCAGCAATGAGTGCACGCGGCAGTCTAATTGTTTCAATAATAATATGTTCGTTTGAGCCATTATAAGCTGTGAATGTTTCGTAAGCCATTTTCCAAGATGTATCAGTATATCCATAAACAATACTTGCACATATCGAAAGAAGTAATACTATAATTCCAATAACAAGTCCTGCAAACTTAGCTTGATTTGATTTCAAAACCATTATATTAAAGACCCCTTAATTATAAGAAAGAAATGTATGACTTTGGATGAACATGTTTATGTTAATATTAGGTGTTCTTAGTTAGACTTCACTACTCTCACGCCTTCTTATACATAATAAAAAGACAATGAATATCCGTAACTAATTTCTCTTTTAGTCTATTGGAAATGAGAATTGTTGTCAACGAAATGAAAATCATTCTCAATTTTATATTGACTAAATATCCGAATCACCTTATTATCATAAGTAAATGAAAATCATTATCAGTTAACAGGAGGATACATAATGGCATTAACAAAGAAAGCTTATCTAGGAATTTTAACGTTGGCTTTATTTTCACTTTTATTAGCAGCGTGTGGTGCAGCGGATAATACAGACAAGAATAAGTCAGTTGAAAGTGCAAATACTTACACAGTTGAACATGCGATGGGTACAACGCCGATTAATAAAGACCCCAAGAGAATTGTTGTTTTAACAAACGAAGGTACAGAGGCATTACTAGCAATGGGAGTTACACCTGTTGGTGCGGTGCGGTCATGGATTGGCGACCCTTGGTATGCTCATATTGAGGAACAAATGGAAGGTGTAGAAGTGGTCGGCGAAGAGAGTAATGTCAACATCGAAGCAATTGCTGCTCTTGAGCCAGATCTAATAATCGGCAACAAAATGCGCCAAGAAAACATTTATGAGCAATTAAAAGCAATTGCACCTACTGTATTTGCAGAGGATTTACGTGGTGATTGGCAAAAGAACTTTACGCTCTATTCAAAGGCGATTAATAAAGAAAAAGAAGGTCAAAAGGTTCTTGCTGATTTTGAAGAACATTTGAATCAAGTCAAAGAGAATATTAACACAGATACTGCAGTGTCTGTTGTCCGTTTTATGGAAGGTCGAACTCGGATTTACTATACGGATTCCTTCTCTGGAGTGATTTTTGATCAATTAGGGTTGAAACGTCCTGAACAGCAGGTTGAATTATTTGCGCAAGACCCAGATGATCAATTTGCACGCGAAGTTGATCAGGAAAAAATTCCATTAATGGATGGAGACGTTATTTTCTATTTCACATATGAAACAGGTAACGGCGAGGCAACAAAAGTGGAGGAAGAATGGATAAACAATCCGTTATGGAAAGGGTTAAATGCGGTGAAGGAAGGCAATGCCCATAAGGTAAGTGACCCTATCTGGAACACAGCAGGCGGCGTTTTAGCAGCAAACCTCATGCTTGATGACATTGAAAAATACTTAGCAAAATAATAATGAGGCTCCCGCCATTAATTTGTGGGAGCCTTTTGTTTCTTTATTTATTTCGAAGTTTTTCTAAAATAACCTGTGCCTTATATCCGTCTTTAAATGTATAGAGATGGCTGTCTTTGCCAAGTATGGCTGTAACAAGATGGTCGATTAGTGTTGAGGTTTCTTCATTTCCAGTTTCAATTGGCTGAATCTCTTCACCAAGTTTCCCACCTTCGAGTTTACCCCAGTCCACTAGTGAAAGGGTCCCCTCTGTCCCATAAGCTGTGTACGCAATTCGCTCCATTCCGGAAACCTGGCTTATCCCGTTGATTAAAAATGGAGTTCCATCTTCAAATTCTAACGTGGCAATAACTCCCGTTTCACATTTGGAAGTGTCCTCTGGGAACTCCAACTTGCTAGTTTTATGCGTAATGGAACCAAAGATACGTTGTGTTAATTGAATAAAATGAACTCCAACCTCTAACACAAACCCACCTTGTTCACGACCTGCCACCCACTCATTCTGCTGCCAAAGACGTGGCCAGTTAGGAAAATTCATGGAAAGTTCCAGTTTACGAAGTTTTCCTATGTATCCTTCCTTAATCATGCGTTCAAAGGTATTGGCAGGGCTCCTATAGTTAAGTGGGAAATTCATTGCATGGATGATTTTCGCTTTTTCAGCTTGTTCCAGCATTTCCTTAGCCTCTCCAACTGAATTCGCGAGTGGCTTTTCACATAACACATGAATTCCTTTTTTAATGACATCCATTGTTACGGCATGATGATATTTTGGTGGGACGGCTACATAGACTAGGTCCAGTTCCTCTTTTGCCAGCATATCCTTGTGGTTGTTGTACCCATTGATTCCACCAAGTTTATCTACCATTCTTGTAACCCGCTCTTTATCCGTATCAACGACCGCTTGAACGATTGTGTTTTTATTCGAATTAAAGCCTTGGATGAGTCTTTCTCCTATAGCTCCAAGACCAATTACACCTACCCTTACATTTTCCATTTCATCTCTCCTCTCCACTCCCCATTATAATTCCGCCCCCTCCAACCCGTCTATGATGACCGCAAAAAAAGCCCCTTTTGGAATTAAAAAGGGCTTTCACTTTATAAAAACGATTTTATATCATAAACATGGCCATTGATTAATTCCTGATTGAAGACGAGGTCTAGGATTACACCTGCAACAAATTCAGGCGATCTTAGCATCCCCTTCTCATTGAATTCAATAAATTGCTCAACCTCTGTGAAGTCCTCTTTTTTTGTCTTTCGAATCACCTCTTGCATATCCGTATCCATGACACCAGGTGAAAATGAAATCATCGTTACTGGGTGCTCAGCTGTTTCCTGTTCAAAACCAACTGATTTTGTAAACATATCGATTCCTGCTTTTGTAGAAGAGTATGCAGTCCATCCATATCTCGCACGGTTAGCAGCACCTGATGAGATATTCACAATCACCTTTTTCGTCGCAAACGAAGACGTATTCCGAATGAAATATGAACTTAAGAGCATTGGCGCTAACAGATTAACATGAATATTTTCCGTTAGTTCTCTTGGACTTGCTTTTCCAATTGGTTTAATTGGATCAATTATTCCGGCATTGTTTACTAAGTAAATTCCTTCTGCATTTGAAAAGTCAATGGATGAAAAAATTCGTTCCATTACTTTTTCAATTTCTTCTGACTTTTGGAGATCACAAGAAAAATAATAAAGATTGATGCCTTTTTCAAATGCTATTTCCTTTAATTCATTATTTTGCTTTCTTGAAATGCAAAACAAAGTGTGGTTCTTGTCCAAAATTTGTTTTACGATGGATTCTCCTAATCCCCTAGATGTACCAGTAATTATAAAATATTTCAAAGAAGACACTCCTATTAACTTTTATCTTGCTACTTACAAAAAGTATAACATACCCCTAATAAATAAAGGCAAGCATATAACCTTTTCTTATTCAATAATACCCGTTTCGGTTAATTCTACCTCTACGTGAACATCTATTTGCATATTAGGATAATCACGCTTCCATTTTTCATAATCTAAACCACGAGTTGAATGTCTGGCTATATATCCAATCCCAACTGGATCAATATTTTTCTCTTGAAAATCTTTCAACATTGCTTCAGACTTCTCTTTAATGGTGCTCCCAAGTTCCTCAATGATCTCCTTGATCACTTTAGGGGTTGTTTTTTGACCACTAAATTCGCTTAAGATACCTTGAAACTTAATCGTAATGTTTACCTTTGGATCCCCGTGTATATCTTCAATCTTTATTTTTCTTTTTGATTTGATCCGCCTAATAGATGCATACTCATCGGTCTCTCTTAATCGAATTGTATAAGCACCTTCTCCATAATTTTGCACCAATGCTTTAAAGAAGAACAAATCTGGTTCATCAATTTTCGATACTAATTTCCCATGCTGAAATAATCCAAGTCCAGTAATCTCCATCTTATCAGATAGCAATTTTAACATGGGGAGGTAGGGGTCCATCCCTTCCATGTAATGTCTATACATAAACGTATGAAGATCAGACCTTGGCAAATCTCGTTTTTCAATATTATGTTGTAACAAAATCGATAGGTATTCCCCTGTACCCCTGTTACCTAAATTTTTTTCTAGAACATCCTTTGTCTTTCCTTCTATAATGGCTAAATTAATTTTTGACCCAATACTCGCATCTCGTTGAAGGGCGTCAATATACCGAAGTATTCCATTCTTTGCAAGCTCATCCTCGTACAATACAACACGTACAGCACCTGTAACTAATGGATCAGCTGATTTTTTTTGTAAAACCGTAATAATTTCTTTAGCTAGAAATGATTCGCCAGTGAAGCTAGCATTATCAATACTTTTATCCGCCTTAAAAACAGGGATAACGGCTGTTCCATTCACTTTTTGCCCTTCAGCTCGATCAAATCCAACAGCTGCCACCATATTAATTTCATCAATAATTTCCACAGATATCCTGCCATAAACAATTGTTACAATTATAATGGCACATATTGCAATTCCCATAAGCATCTTTTTCATTTTTTCTCCCTCAGTTTTCGAATGACTAGTGTAATGATGAAAAGGAATGGAATGTAAGCAAAGTTATAATAGAAACCAAAATTTGATAGGTAATTACTAAGCATGTCTATATCATGTCGTGTTTTAAAAAAACTGCTCACAACTAAAATCACCGGCATTATCAAAAGTACAGCTTTTCGTTGTTGGACTGAAAATACTTTTTTCATTCCCCTGCTTGCCCCCCAGATGGCAATACAAATATTAGGAAGAATCACAAGAAACCATGATGCTATTCCAATATATTCGAAGCGTTCCACAAAGGGCATGTTGATGCTTTTAAACATTGTTAGTGTGGCCCAAATTATTTTATCAAGTTGGTTTTTGCTAAAATACATGATTGCCGTAATTGAAGCGATTAGATATAAACACGTAGTGGCTAAGACTCCAAGATGGGCCCATTTCTGAGATTTCTCTGGATTTTTCACAAATGGATAAAAGAGCAATAGCGTCTCAAATCCTAAAATACTCAAGGTCATTTGCTTTGTAGCTTGTGCTATTTCGGATAATGAATGATTCATGATTGGTACTAAATTTCGCACATGTCCATAATCTAAAGGGAAAAAAATCAATAAAATGATATACCCTGGCAGAACTATACTAAAAAAACTAATACCCGTTACGGTTCTAAAACCACCAGAGACGATATAATAAGTGAGAGCCATTGTGAAAAAACCAAAGATCCAGCCATTAAATTCAGGAAACATCCATACCTGAACAACCTCAACATAGGTACGTAAAACAGTCACCGCTAAAACAATTAAGTAGACAATAAATAGTAGGCTAAATAAACCTCCTATCCATTTTCCGAAAATTTCTTTATGAACATCAACAATATCCCCCTTTGAAGGATTTAAAATTTTATAGATCATCCACACTATAATGTGTACAGCCACCCCTGATAAAATGACGGAAATCCAACTATCATACCCAGCCATTTTTGTTATAATTCGCTGGAATCCAAGTATTCCCACCCCTACTTGCATGGAATGGATTAGAAAAAACACCAAAAATGGAGAAATTAAAAATGGTTCTTTAATTCTATCCATCACTGCAACTCCTTAGTTTGACTACTCATCAATATCTTTTTTCGCCTCTGCTTTTTTTTGATTAAATCGTTTCGTGTCTTCCGGACGAACGTAGGTTGGACGCTTTGACAGTTTTGAATAAGGTAATCGAACAAATGCATCTTTTAGATCTCTCACCCGTATTGGGTAAATTGGTTCTAAAAATGGTCTTCCTAACGATGTTAAACGAATTAAATGTGTCAATAAAAAACAGAAACATATAACAATTCCTAATAAACCCCATAGCTGCGCAAAAAGAAGAAAAGGAAATCGAATGATACGGATTGTGTTACCCATTGTATAAACAGGTGTTGTAAATGATGCGAGTGCAGCAAGTGCAATCATAATGAGTAAAACATTACTCGTAAGTCCTGCTTCAACAGATGCCGTTCCAATCACGATACCGCCCACGATACCGATTGTCTGACCAACCTTGGCAGGCAGCCTTGCTCCAGCCTCACGGAGTAGCTCAATGACTATTTCTAAAAACAATGCCTCTAAAATCGGTGGTAACGGAACCTCCCGTCTTGATATAACTAAGGTTGCCAGCAAATCACGAGGAATTAACTCATGATGGTAGGTAAGAACGGCCACATATACAGGTGTTATTAAGATGGAAAAGACAACTGAAAAAAGTCGAAGCATACGTACAAACGATGCAATATACCAATTCATAAAATAGTCTTCAAACGATGAAAAAAACTCAACAAGGGTAGTCGGTGAAATCACGGCTTGAGGCGACCCCTCGGATAGGATCACTACTTTTCCCTCTACTAATACAGATGCGACTCGGTCTGGACGTTCCGTTTCAAGCATTTGCGGAAACGGGGAGTACGTATTATCAGCAATCATTTGCGAAATAAAGGAACTGTCACTTATTGAATCGATCTCAACATCACTGATTCTCTGTAAAACGGTTTGTACATTTTCCTTTTCAACAATATCCTCTATATAGAGGATTGCTACTTTCGTCTTTGATAACTTCCCAACAGTAAGTTCTTTCACACGTAATTCTGGTACAGGCAATCGTTTTCGAATCAGGTTTAAATTTGTATCCAGGGACTCTACAAATGCCTCTTTTGGACCATTTACACTAAATTCTACCTCTGGAGTGTTGACCGATCTTTTTTCAAATTTCACAGCATCGATAAGCGCACAGTAGCTATCATTTTTATGAAATTGAATCATGATACTGCCTTGTAAAATCTTATTTTCTATTTCCTCAGTTTTTTTTGAAATCACAATTTCCTTATTTGGAATAATGGCTTTAAGATCCCGAATCGAATAGATTTTCATATAAAGTAAATAAGGAAGAATCTGTTCGTTGAGAGTTTGTGTATCAATAATATTGCGCTGATAACAAATCCAATATGGACGATTCGCTTGGCTATTAAATTGGCAAATAAAGTCTTGTGATTTTCGAAAGGTTTGATAAATTTCCTCGGTTAATGGAGGTTTTTTATGATCTTTTTTAAACCAATTTGCCATCGCTATCTCCCTTTTTGCTATAACAAGTTCTTTTTTTTCCACATCTATCCTTCTGTTAGTTATTCCTTGAAATGTATGGAATTTATGCATGGAATTTCTAGTTATGTTGAAATTATTGGAATGAAAACAAAGCATGAAAGAAGATAAAGGGCAAGATACTAAAAGAAAAGTGTGTTGAGGTGATATAGATGTGGAATAAAAAAAGAATTGCGATTGTGGCATTGGTTATCACAATTGGACTTACGTTATTTGTTTCTTTTTCTTACTTTAATGATAAGGATAAGATGGGGCCTAAATCATTTTCTTCCCCGAACAGTCCTTTGCATGCAGAAAATGAAACAATAGATACATCTCCTCAAATTATGAATGTGGACTCGATTCAGCTATATAATAATGTTCAAAAACAATTAGACAAACATGAAGAAATTGATGTTATTGACCATAATGGCAAGGACAAGAGTCATTATCATCATCACCAAGTCATTGTTGATTTTAAAAACCATCTTACCCAAGATGAAATTAAACAAATTGAAAAAGATATTCAAGGTAAGCTATTACGTAAACTTGATTCATCTTATATTTTTGAATCAAAGAACTTGAAAACGCCTGAAATGATTTCGTATTTCGACAAAATGAAGAATGTTGAGTTCGCTGAACCAAATTATATTTTAATGCAGAACCAACAGCACCCAAATGACCTCTTATACAATGACTTTCAATGGAATTTACGAATGATTGATTCGGAAAATGGCTGGGGAATTACACAAGGCTCAGATCAGGTAAAAATTGCGATTGTTGATACTGGTGTAGATTTGGATCATCCTGACCTTGTAAATCGAATCGCGGGAGGGTATAACGTCCTTAAAGATAATAATGTTCCGGATGATGATAATGGACATGGTACACATGTTGCCGGAATTATTGCCTCTCAAACAAATAATCACGAAGGAACAGCAGGAATCACATGGTTTAATCCGATCATGCCGGTTAAAGTGATGGGCTCTGATGGATATGGTTCTACCTTTGATATTGCCCGTGGCATCATTTGGGCAACTGATCATGGGGCAGATGTCATTAACCTTAGCCTCGGTAACTACCAGGGGTCAAAGTTGTTAAAACAAGCGGTGGATTATGCATATCGACATGACGTTGTAATGGTTGCGGCATCAGGTAATGATAATTCAAGCCAGCCCAGCTATCCTTCAGCTTATCCTCAAGTATTAAGTGTTGCAGCCGTTGATTTAAACGGAGACAAAGCGGATTTTTCGAATTATGGCGATTATATTGATGTGGCTGCACCAGGTGTAACGATACCAAGTACCTATATTGATGAGCAATATGCTGCCCTTTCAGGTACCTCAATGGCTGCACCACATGTTGCTGCTCTTGCTGCTTTAATGCGTTCAATAAACCCAAACCTTTCGAATAAAGAAATTATGGACATGATCAAAGCAACGAGCTTGGACCTTGGTAAAGCTGGGAAGGATATTTACTTTGGAGAAGGACTTATTGATATCGTCCAAGCTTTACAACAGGCAAAGCAAGGTGCAAATTTGAAAACGCAATAAGCAAAAAGTGGGTAACCCCCACTTTTTTACTTTTTCACATTCATATTCCATTTGATAATGGATAGGATAAAAGATAAATTGACAAAAATGAGGTTTTCGGTAAATGGAGGAAAGACAATTGTCTCATACTGGAACTCTAAAACGAAGTGAGTATCGTCTTATCATCGCTGCATTTTTACTCATCATCATTTTTGTATCTCCGTATTTTATTCTTGGAGAGAATGCTCATTTAAGAGTTCATGACAATTTAGATTCGAACCTGGCATGGTATCGTGTTCTTGCTCAAAGCAATCAAATGCTTGGACCAGTCGATGCGACGATCCCCCAAATTATTAATGGCAATCTCCAAAGAGGTGCATTTGGTACAGAATTAAGCGGAATTGTTTGGTTGCATGTCTTTTTTCCCCCGATGGTAGCATATGGTCTTAGCCAGCTTATTACTAGGATCTTTGCATTTCTCGGGATGTTCTTGTTATTAAAAAAACATTTTCTGCCAAATAAAGAATGGTCCTGGATTCGGGTTGGGGTCTCATTAGCTTTTGCTCTTACACCCTTTTGGCCATCTGGAATGCTAAGTACACTTGGAATGCCATTAGCACTTTGGGCACTGCTTAATATCCGAGCAGGTGAGAAATCATGGGTGAACTGGCTGACCCTCACCTTACTCCCGCTCTATGCGAGTATCGTGCTTGGCTTTTTCTTTTTTATAAGCGCAATGGGAATCTTATGGATTGTCGATGGTATACGTGGCAAAGGCTGGAACCTTCGTTTTTTATGGGGACTCATCTATTTTACGTTGATATTTATGGCAGTCGAATACAGACTTGTATACTCCTTTCTGTTTATGGACGAACCGAACAGTCGTGATGAATATTTTCATGCTCGATTATCATTTCTTCGTGCTTTACGACTTTCCCTGAAAAATTATGTCCTTGGTCATACCCATGTAATGAGTGTCCATGGCTTAATCATTTTGCCCGTAACCTTCATTGCTTTAAATATTGTACTGATAAAGAAGCAGTGGAAACAAGAAAAGGTATTCCTTTTTCTACATATCTTTAATGCAGCGTTATCGATTTGGTATGCATTTTGGTTTTATGAAGGCTGGGTTCCATTAACGGAACGTTTTCATTTTCTAAACACCTTTAATTTTGCACGATACCATTTTCTTAGACCCATGGTGATCTATGTTTTATTTGCGATTTCATTAAAAATCCTCTGGGAGTATCGAAATGGTTGGAAGTGGGCTTGTTTGGCCTTTATCGCTGCACAATTATTTTTTGTGGGGGCTTTTAATGAGGAAATTGTCTATAAAAAGAAGCCGTCCTTTCAACAGTTTTTTGCTGAAAAACAATTTGAAGATATCAAAACATATATTGGGTTACCACAAGAAGGATACCGTGTTGCAAGCATCGGTCTCCATCCAGCCATCGCTCAATTTAATGGATTTTACACCCTTGACACATACAATAATTTTTATCCTCTTTCCTATAAACATCAGTTTCGAGAAATTATTGAAAAGGAATTAGACAAGGATCCAAAATTACGGGAATACTTTGATGAATGGGGTGGCCGCTGTTACATTTTTTTAGATGAGCTCGGTAAGCATTATATGTTCAAAAAGACGTCAAAAAAAGAAATTAAGAAAATGGACCTGAATATGCAGGCATTTTACGATATGGGAGGAAGGTATATTTTTTCGTCATTGCCTATTAAAAATGCCGCAAAAAATAGCCTTGAACTCGAGAAAACGTTCGATTCACCTGAATCTGCATGGAGGATTTATTTATATCGGGTGTCAGTTACTGAATAAAAACTATTAGGGGGATTCATCATGAATGCACCAATACTTACTATTGTCGTCCCTTGCTACAATGAAGAAGAAGTCCTTCCGGAAACGATGAAGCAGCTTCGAACCCTATTAGATGAGCTTATTACAGATAGGCTCGTTTCAGAAAAAAGCAGACTTTTGTTTGTCGATGATGGCAGCAAGGATCAAACCTGGACGATTATTTATAAAAAAGGATTAGAGGACCATACGATTAAAGGGCTAAAACTTGCGCGAAATGTCGGACACCAAAATGCTTTACTGGCAGGTCTATTTGCTGCAAAACGCGGGTCCGATTGTCTCGTTTCGATTGATGCTGATCTGCAGGATGATATTGCTGTGATTCGCGAGTTTCTGAATCGATTCTCTGAAGGCTATGAAGTCGTATATGGAGTGAGAAAAGAACGCAAGACCGATACCTTTTTTAAAAAACATACCGCTCAAGGCTTTTATAAATTAATGCAATTCATGGGTGTAAACCTTGTTTATAACCATGCTGATTACCGGTTAATGAGTAGACGAGCAGTGGAAGCACTTGAACAATTTGATGAGAGCAATCTCTTCTTACGCGGAGTTGTTCCTCTTGTTGGCTTTCAATCCACTTCTGTTTTTTATGATCGGAAGGAACGGATGGCAGGAGAAACGAAATACCCATTGCGGAAAATGCTCTCATTTGCGCTTGATGGGATTACATCATTTAGTGTTGCACCGATTCGCTTTATTTCCTTAGTCGGGTTTCTCTCCTTTTTTATCAGCCTTGTATTCGGAGGATACTTTTTTTATTTAAAATTTAGTGGACAAACGACGACAGGCTGGACCTCAATGATTATGTCGATATGGTTAATTGGTGGACTGCAATTGATTGCATTAGGTTTCATTGGAGAATATATCGGGAAGATCTATAAGGAGACGAAACGACGTCCCAAATTTGTTGTTGATATTGACACATATAATTTGGCGGTTCCAGAACAAGAGTCTTTTGCTCCAGAAGAGGGTGAACTCTTGATTGATTACAACCCACTTTCTGAAACCAACTAATACATTTATTCGCTTCTTGCTCGTTGGGGTATTAAATACACTTGTTGGGCTTTCAAGTATTTTTATGTTGCTACATGTAATTGGTCTTTCCTATTGGATATCGACCTTTCTTGGAAATTCGATTGGTGCGGTTGTAAGTTATCAGCTAAATAGACGATTTACTTTTGCCAGTCATACAGCCATTGGCCGAAGTTTCCCCTTATTCGTTGCTGTGATTTTAGGCTGCTATTTTCTTTCATTTTCTATAAGCAAAATCGTGGCAAGTCTCATATTGGCCCATTATCCAAATGAGGCTGCCGTTTTACTGGGGACAGGTCTTTATACGATTATGAACTATCTCGGACAGAAATATATCGTATTCCAACCAAAAAAGCACTTAAACTAAGTGCTTTTTTTCATTGTCCTTATTGTTTTTTGAAGGAATACAATACCTACACTTAAAAAGATGACCATTAGGATTGCTGGTAACTGATTTTTTTTAGCTAGGTCAACTGGATTAACTTCGGCACGAGTACCCTTAGCTTCTTTAGGAATATCCATTTTAAGCTGCTTTACAGCAAGTTGACGGCCGTCTTCCCCAAGTACCTGAAGGACTCCCTGATCATTCATTGCTATTTGTACATCCTCATTTTTCTTTTGCGTGTATGGGAGTGGTTTGTTCAAATGATAGCTTTCGTCCTGCTCACCAGAAAACTTTTGGTTTGCCGCTACCTCTGCTACCTCGAAATTTTCAAAGCCATAATCTAAGAGCGCGACCGTATCCTCATATGCGTATTCATTGCGATCTGCCTTTAACACAATGGCAATCAAAGCCAAATCTCCTTGTTCCGCTGATGTTGAAAGGGTGTATCGCGCTTCTTGAACAAAGCCTGTTTTCCCGCCTGTGATCCCTTCATAGGGAATTTCACCTCTAAGCAATAAATGGTGGCTAAAAAGGGTGGTATCCCATGATTCTCCATCCCATGCTAATTCCTTCGTTCCAAAAATTTCACGGAAAACGGGATTCTTCAAGGCATATTTTGTCATTAAAGCAAGGTCGTATGCGGTTGTGTAGTGATTCTCATCAAAGAGACCATGAGGGTTTGTAAAATGAGTCTGTTTTACTCCAATTTTTTCTATTAAATATTTATTAAGGGAATCTGCAAAGGATTCAATACTCCCGTTAAGATGCTCTGCAATAGCAACTCCTGCATCGTTTCCAGAATTAATTAATAACCCTTGGATAAGATGTCTTAATGTCACCTGCTCGCCTTCCTCTAGATAAACGCGAGTACCATCCGTTTCGTAGGCATTTGCACTTACCGTTACAACATCATCTAAATTCCCATTTTCAATTGCATATATGGCTGTTGCCATTTTTGTTAAACTTGCCGGGTACATTTGTGTATGACTATTTTTTTCATATAGGATTGAACCAGTATTCGCATCTAATAAAATGACTGCATCACTCTTAATCGCAGGTACGTTGGACTGAATATTTTCCGCAAAAGCTTGAATTGGCGAAAGTGAAGTCATCAGAAATACTAGAATCAATACAAAATTAAGTTGCTTCATTTCACTTCTCCCTTTGGAACTTTAGGGACGAATCCCTTTCTTTACAGTGTTTTTTCACGTTCACTTGGGACAAGGTACCTGTCCCCTCGTCCCACGATTTTACAATTAGAGGTATTCGTATGTCAAATCGATTTTATGACAGAAATGAGAAAAGACGTTGGCGTGTTTTATTGCCAAACGTCTACATTTACTTTATTTATGGTAAGTGTATATAGAACTCCATTCGTGGATTAGATTGGTTGCAAAGAGTATATCGCGTGCGTATAATTCTGCTTTCTTCATGAGTTCTTTTTCCTCTACTTGACCTTCAAAGTCAGGGTTCACCTTGTAATAAATATAGGTATTATTTTCGGATTGACGAAACCGAACAAACGCAACAAATTCTTTCTCACGATAGACAGAATAATAGTAATCTGTGGAATTCCTATACAATTCAAAATAGGTCCAATTTGTAACCTTGTATCTTTCCTCTTGTGTCATTGGAACTAGGTGGATATCAATCCTAACATCTGTAAAAATGTCTGTAACCTTGAAATGCTCCACTACAATTATTGTATCTTCATTAAGCTCATATCCGTCATTTTTTAATGGCTTCTCCCAGCTAAAAATATGATCACGGATAAATTCATCTAAAGTGGCGTTTTCTCCTTGTGCAATTCGTTCTCCTAGCTCACCTTGAATTTCGCCAAATCGAATTTCATAAAAATCAGTAATTTGAAGGTTTGCTTTATGTTCATTTAGCTTTGTAAAAACCTGAATTGTATCGCCAATTTCACTTTTTTCCTCGTTTGGCAATTGATCATACCAAACCTTTGGAGTACAGGTGACCGTCTTCAGACCTCGCAGTACCTCTTCTAAAAGTCTTTCATCATAATTATCTCGACCCCAAAAATCGATTCGTTTCATTCCAATCACCTCTTCCCACTTCTTAAATTATATAATGGAAAGTTTGGAATGAACAACTTAAACTCATAAGTTTTAACGACTTATTGAGTTTGAGTCATACAAACACATTAATTATCCCCATATCCCCTATGTTCAATCCGTCAAAAAAATCACATAAATTGTATTTTTTACAAGACATGAGAATGAGCCCTTTAACACAAATTAAGAAAGGATTGTTAAAAGGTGAAAGCCTTTTGACTATCTAAAAATTCGTCTGGGAGGGTTCCGAATGCAAAACAACAATCAGCAAATTCCAGCACAGGCTCAAGCCGCTCTTAATCAGATTAAACAAACTGCCAAGCAATTGGCGCAAACTGAGCAAATGAATGCTCAGCAGTTCCAACAAAGCTCACCACAAGCACAACAGGCTGCCCCTGGATTTGCAGGACGTGAATTGAATGCTGCTCAGCAGTTAAATCAGATAGAGCAGACCGCACAACAGCTCCAACAATCTGTTGGGCAACAACAATTCACTTCAACAGGTTCCTCTTTCAGTACAGAATTTGCTAGCGAGACAGATGTTGCTGAGGTTCGAAAACAGAACCAACAATCACAAGCTAACAAAAATCGCTAGTTTCCCTTCACAGATGTACCCCCACACTATGTGGGGGTATTTTGAAGAACATTAAATGGCCTAATTTTCCTACCATAGGCATTAATAAATCGTTTTAAACTACTCATACTACAAAGTAAAGTTAAGAATGGAGCTGAACAAATTGGGTAGAACAAAGCGTGGAAATGCAAATGCACAAAGAAATAATAATGTAAAAAAAGGAAATAGAATCAGTGAAGAATTAGTTGAATTTGCTTCTTATACAGAAGTGGAAGCAGAAAAACAAAATGTTCAAAAGAAGAAAAAGAAATAAGAGTATTTGGTCAAGGTCATGCCTTGACCTTTTCTTGGTTCTATCGATTTTATTCTGGTTCATCGATTTTAGTATAATTACTTATGCTTGCTTCATACATCTCCCGTCGACAGTTCTACCAAAACATCTTTTGGTACACCCAATTCACTATAAAAATAATGAACCCGGCCGCAATATTAACCCATCCAAGGACCTTGCTAACCCTTTGTTCCTTCTTCATTTTTGCTTTTTTATAACTTTTTACATCAAATATGAGAATCAAAATCCCAGTCGTTATGCTAAGGATAACAGCGTAATTTAAATATCCAATAAAGATCATTTTGTCTCCTTTTAGAGGTTATTTAGCCTTTGTACCTACTCGTCTAATTTTTGTCGTACATTGAATATCAAAAGATAAATCCTTGAATACTTCACGCCATTTCTCTTTTGTTTGGATTTCTTTATTCCAAAAGCCAGGTTGTTTTGCTCGAAAATATTCACCAAATCCAAAAATATCTGATTGGTCAGCCTGCATTTTATGAATTAATTTAGTAGTTCCTTCAATAACTCCCTTCGAGGCCTCCGTTTCTATTTTTCTTACAATTTCAGGATTATTTAAATCTACTCTAACTGCCCCTTCGTCAATAATACTTTCATAATGAATTTTTATAGTTACATGTGGCTTTCCGTTCCGAATCGTTGGTTTGATCGATGACTTCCGGTGTTCTGCCCTTACAATTACTTTAGCGGTAGAATCAGGTACATCAACAAACACTTCATACCCACCTGTTTTTTCTCCTGTTACAGCCATAAATAACCCAATTTCAACCGGTTCTGTTTTACCTATCATTTGGTCATCCCTAAAATAAGCTAATCCAGCAATTTGAATATTATCTTCTTTCCTTAATTCAAGATATGGAAGAAAAGTATCTTGTCCTTTGCTTTGAAGTTTCGTCCAAAACAAGCCAATAAAATCTTCCGGAAAAGTACCTAATCCAACAGCATTTTCAACCATGGCAGCTAAATATAGAGGCGGAACTCGCTCTAGCTTAGGTGCCACCTCCATGAATTTTATGGCTTCTCCTTTTGAAACTACCATCCAAGCAGTTCTTCTAATCTCAGGATTTCGTCTTAAATAATCATTAAACCTTATTACCCCATCCTTGGCCACTTCCTCACTTATGACAATCATTCGCAGATGGCCAAAGAAAAGTCTGTCCGCTACTTCCTGCTGTAACACTGCTATTGCATCATCAATTGTATTTCCCACTACACTTATTAACCATGTTGGATTTTGGTCTACTCCTGCTCCCCCACTCTGTGGGCCTAATGGAATTCTTCCTGGAACGGCGATTTGCGCACTCAGTTTAATTAACCCTTCCTTTGGCCTTGGAAATTTGTTACCTAAGCTTGTTATTTGTTCGC
Source organism: Bacillus sp. JJ1533 (assembly GCF_036965045.1). Classification (NCBI taxonomy): domain Bacteria; kingdom Bacillati; phylum Bacillota; class Bacilli; order Caryophanales; family Bacillaceae; genus Bacillus; species Bacillus sp. JJ1533. The sequence continues at coordinate 22,030 of NZ_JBALOV010000039.1, forward strand.
GTTCCTCTCCGTCTCTACCAGCAGCTTTATCAATTGAGATCGCCAATATTGTCGCGCGTTGCTCAATATCATTACTATCCCAGCATCCAGTTAAGAACAGAGCTGGCACAATAACAATTAGTATCATTTTTATTTTCCAATCATGCTTTGATACTCCCACTTTTTTTCACCTTTTTCTTTATAAGGTCGACACAAAGTAACAGCATGGGATAACCGACCGTTAAAATCAAACCTAATCTACCAAAGATTTCAATAACATCGTATAAATGCAAAATATTTTGCGGAATCATTGCAATAATGAAGACGATGGGTAAGATAGAAAAGGAGAGCATTTTATGATCGCGTAATCCAACCAGTTGGCTAATAGCATGAACTGTAAACATATAACTTGAAAGCAATGTAGTGAATACTGCAATTACCCAGACAGATAAAAAAACAATATCTAATCTCTGAAGAATATTTCCTGGTACTGACGTTGTACGTGCTAATTCAAGAGTTGGCCATAGCAGGTTCAATATTTCACCTGGACCAAATACCGCAACAGTTGCAATTACAATTAACAAATATAATCCACCTGCTATTCCCATCCCCCAAATACTCGCTTTTAGCGCTTTTTGAGGATAACGCATAAAAGGAATAATCATTGTAAATATAAATGAACCTTGAAATAATGCGGCAATGGTAAACGCTCCAACTAAATAGTTCCCGGAATCATTACCTAGTAATGGTAATAAGTATAAGGTATTTGCATTTTTTAAAGATAAAGCAACGATGATTAATGCAGGTGCTATAATAAACGGCACATAAAAATTATGAATATAGGCAAACACATTCATGTCATTTCTTGTAGATAGTGCCGCCAGAATCAACATAACAATAACAGTTACTTCTAAAGGCGTTTGCTTTAGTATCGCAGTAATGACAACTGCACCGAATTCACGTGAAGTTAATCCGGTTAATACCGCAAAAAAGAGAATGATTGCGATGCTCCAAACCTTTCCCAGCCACTTTCCTAAAATATCTTCACTATACAGAATGATCGATTTACGCGGGTGGCGCATTCCTAAAAATGTAATGAGTCCAAGGCCAATTGATGCTAAAACGATCCCCATTAATGTTACAAAAGGAGCGCCCGTATCCGCTGTACGAACCGCAAAAAGAGGAAGTGCTAATAGACCCACTCCGATAATCGTGCTAATTAGGATCGTCACTGCTTGAATGACTGTTATCTCGCGTGGATATTCCACTAGACTTTTCCTCCTCCCATTTTTCATTTCCAACCTTGATTGGATCCAATGTGTTATTTGGAGCTTTTTTTACTTCTTCCTTCTTTCCTAAACGTTCTGAGTTCTGGGGATGTAACATTGCTGGCCTTTTCGGCATCCAAGAAAATGGCGAACGAACGATGACATCCTTTAATCCTTGAAAATTCCCAGGTGTGACTGGGCTCATATAAGGGACCCCAAAGGATTTTAAAGAGAGCATATGATTAAAAATAAAGATGACGCCGATCACAACTCCATAAAGTCCAAAAAATCCTGCCATAATCACGATGGGAAATCGAAGCATCCGAAGGGCAAATGCTGCATCATATGCTGGCGTTGCGAATGAACCAATGGTTGTCATTGCAATCACCACTACTGTAATTGGACTTGCAATTCCGGCTTCAACTGCGGCTTGTCCAATCACAAGAACTCCTACAATGGAAAGGGCTCCCCCTACTTGTTTTGGCAACCTTACAGTCGCTTCACGAAGAATCTCCATGGCTACCTCAATCATTAACACTTCGATCACTGCTGGAAAGGGAACACCTGCGCGTCCACCAGCAACAGCTACAGCAAACTCTGTAGGAAGCAACTCAGGGTTAAAGGAGATAAACGATACATATAACGATGGAAAAATTAATGAAAAGACTAACGCAACCATTCGTGCAAGACGGACAAAGCTACCCATTAAAAATCTAGATGAATAGTCCTCTAAGGTTTGGTAGAATTGATTAAATACAACTGGCGCAATGAGTGCAAAGGGCGACCCGTCAAGTAGGATTGCCACTCTCCCTTCTAAAATATTACCAACTGTTTTATCTGGTCGTTCCGTACTTTGGATCTGGGGAAACGGAGACATATGGTTATCTTCAATAAATTGTTCAATATAGCCTACATCTAGGACGGCATCTATATCAATTTTTCTTAATCGATCCTTAACCTCTTTCACTAATTCTTCGGTTGCAATTCCTTCAAGGTAACAAATCGCTGTCGTTGATTTTGACAAACGACCAATTTCCATCGTTTCTACTCGGAAATCAGCTGTTTTTAAACGATTACGCAATAACGCTACATTTGTCCAAAGCGATTCGATATAGCCCTCACGAGGCCCCAAAATCACCTGTTCGGTTTCCGGCTGGGAGATTGAACGTTTTTCGACATTTTTAACGGCAAATTGAATACCGGTAGTTACGCCGTCAATAAATACAAAGGTTTCTCCACTCAAGAGAGCTTTAACGATTTTTTCGATATGATTTTCTGCTTTTGTTTCACAATGAAATATAGTCTCGTTCAGCATGAAATCCTTTATATTTAAAAGTGAAAGCTTGTCAAGTTTAGTTGAAATGGGAACATGCATTAGCGGCCTCATAATCTCATTATTAATTACGTTTTTATCAACTAAGCTTGAAAAATAAACAATAGCCGCTCTATATTTACCGTACATTTGAAACTGTCGATAAAAGAAATCAACATTTTTCCCTAATAGATTTTTTAGTAATTCTATCGTTTCATCGAGGTTCTCTCCTAATTGATCCTTCGGTAGCTCTTCAACCAATTGATGTGGAATGTTCTTTTCATTCGAATCCGTAGCTGGTTGGTCTTTTGGTTTACTATACCTTCGTTTCGGACTCCTTCTGATCGTGGACCAAGACATTTCGATACCTCTTTCTTCAAAGGAGACATTTTTTAATATATTCCACCATAAATGGAAATTTATTCTGATACAGAAAAAAGACAGTTCCTCAAAAAAGAACTGTCTTTGTACTTATCATTATTAAAAATGTTTTTTATACCATTCCGCAGCTGCCGCAACTTCGGTTCCAGTTAACATATGACCATTGTTTTCCCAGTGAACCTCTACCTTTGCATTTGCATTTTGTAATAGGCCTTGAAGATCAACGGTTTCCTGTGCAGGACAGATTGGGTCATTTTTACCAGCAGTGATAAAGACAGGAGTACCCTTAAGGTCTGGTAATTCGATGCCACGTCTAGGCACCATCGGATGATGAAGGATGGCTCCTTTTAAGGCATCCTTATAATGGAACAATAGGCTTCCAGCAATATTGGCTCCATTCGAATATCCGATTGCGATTATATTGTTTCGATCAAATGAATACTTTGTTGCTGCTTCATCGAGAAATTCATTTAATTCTTTTGTTCGTAAAACCAGATCCTCTATATCGAAAACTCCTTCAGCTAGGCGACGGAAAAAGCGAGGCATGCCATTTTCAGATACATTGCCACGAACGCTTAGTACTGAAGCATCTTCATCGATATGTGGGGCCAACGGCAATAGATCGGATTCGGTTCCTCCTGTGCCATGCAGTAACAAAAGTATTGGTTTGGTTTTATCTTTACCTTCACGGAAAATATGCTTCATGATTTAATTCCCTCCAAAACAAAATGCTTGTTTTATTATTTCCAATCATCTTCAAAACAATAGAATAATTTTAAGTATCTTAACTTCAAGATAATATACTCTATTCTATTTGTCAAATGACATATAACAAGGACAAGTTTCATAACTTATTGTATACGTGTATAGGAGGGGCAGTATGAGTCGTAAAATTATTTTTCTGTTTATTTCACTAGCGTTGTTACTAGGATGCACTTCAAATTCAAAGACAGCAGCGAAACTGTACAGCACCCTTGACCAGAATCTCTCTGAAAAGGATCAGGCTTTATTAGATAGTCTTCAAAGCCATGTACAAAAATTTATCCAACTCAATAAGGAGCTAGATATGCTTTTGGACGAAATGAAAAAAGATGATGAACTTGAGGCCGCCATTGAAACGATGCAAATCGCGAACGAAGAGGCCATGTACATTTTCAATTTAATTGAGCTCGATGAGCAACCAACCAATGAAAATTTACATGAACTAAGAAGTCATGTTCAGGCTACCATTGAAAAATACATGGAAGCTATGAATATGCAGCTTGAAGGAATTTCAACGGGTGACCCCAAAAAGACGGATAAAGCTTTTGAAGAAATACAATTGATCAATGAGGAATTTGATCAATTGTATCGTTCAATGAATCGTTAAATCGATTTTGGACATCTGTTTGCTAAAGAATAGAATTCATGATTTAACCTATACTACTCTATATGAAGTTTGAGGAGGTGGCCTCATGGACAAGCATAAGGTTCGCTTATCTAGTGCCGAGATCGCTGGATTATGGACAACCTTCATCCAGGGAAGTATGACCGTTTGTTTAATCAAATATTTTCTTCACCATTTACATGATGAAGAAATCAAAACGCTCTTAAAAAAGTCTTATGAAATCTATAATGGACAAGTAAAAGCTATTAACGGCTTTTTTACCGAAGAGAAAATCCCAATACCCGATGAATTTGGTGATGAGGATTTGAATTTATCTGCTCCACCACTCTTTTATGATCCATTTGCTCTTACATTTGTTTATGCAATGAGTCGAATGAACATGATTAACTTTAGTTTCATTACATCAAATACTGCTAGAGAAGATATTCGATCTTTTTTTTCAAATTGCCTCTCGGATGCATTGAATCAATATAATGAGGCTACACAGCTAATGCTTGAAAAAGGAATGTATGACCGGCCACCCATGGTCGTCTATCCAACAGAAAATGAGTATATCAAAAAGAAAACGTATTTAACCAAGTTTATAGGTGACAAAAGACCATTAAATGTGGTCGAAATCACGGATATGTTTTTTAATATTGAACGAAATTACTTCGCAATTGTTCTTTGCATGGGCTTTCAACAAGTGGTACAAGATAAAGAAATCTTTGAATTTATCAAACAAGGGAGAGAGATTTCAGAGAAGCAAATAACCTATATTAATGATTTATTGAAACAGGAAAATCTAATGGGGACAACATCCATCACAATGGAAGTAACAAGTTCAACTGTTTCCCCGTTTTCTGATCGGCTTATTCTGACGCTCTTCCATGCTCTGAACGGTATTGATATTACCCTTCTCGGGCATGCCCAAGCATTATCAATGAGGGCAGATCTAGTTGCTTTTTATTCAAAAACAATCGGTGAGATTTTCTTATATGCCGCGAAAGGCTTTAATATGCTTGTTGAACGAGGTTGGATCCAGGAACCGCCCTCAAACATAAATCGAGATAAACTAAGAAACATTCAAAAATAAACGACAAGCTCCTTAAGGCTCGTCGTTTATTTATGGAAAATTTGAAACCTATCCCACACTTCTTCTAAATTAGTAAGATGCTTTTCAATTTCAGCCCGCTTCTTTCGACCAACTGCTGTCAATAATGCATTCACCAAACTCAACGGAGCAACAAAAGAATCTATATAGGACGGCATCTCACTTGGAGAGCAGAGGGTAATATCAGCGTAAGGTATCAAAGGTGAAAACATTGTATCTGTAATCGCAATGACATTTGCCCCCCGGTCTTTCGCAAACGATACTGCATCGATTGTATTTTTCGTATACCTTGCAAAGCTAAGTCCGATTACTATATCCTCTTCATTTATTCGAAACATTTTTTCGGAAATGCCATTCGGGTTTCTAATTAACTCTGTATTTTCGAACAAGAGATCCAAATAAAACTCTAAGAAAGAACCAAGTGAGACCGCACTTCGATTGGCCACAATAAAAATTCGTTTTGCGTCGATAATGGCCTGAACAGCCTGACGAAAAGCCACTATGTCAAATTGGTCAGCCATTTTTTGAATTCGGTTGATTTCCTCTTGAAACATTTCGTAAACCGCTTTATCCTCTGAATCATAAATATCATCGGAAATTTTTAAACGTTCGACTGTCGTGAGCTGTCTTTTCACAGAATCCTGCATCGCTTTTTGCCATTCTGGATATCCACTATACCCAAGAAAGGTGGAAAAACGAACAACGGTTGCTTCACTTACCTCCGCCATTTTTGCAAGCTGTCCTACTGTAAAAAATGGAACAGATTCTGTATGCCCCAAGACATACTTAGCAATTTTACGTTGTGACTTACTCATTTCTGGCAATTTATTTGTGATGATTTGGTATACCTCTTGCATATTTTTTATTCGATTCCTTTCACAATCTTTATCGCCCTTTCATGCATATTAACAGTTTCTTTCATATCCTCTTCTGTGTGCACAATAGACATCGAGTAGCGATTAAGTGGCTTTGTATAGATTCCAAGCTTTAAAAGTTGAAGATCCATGTTTTTACGGAGTTCCATATCTGCTTTAACTAAATCACGGTAATTTCGGATCGGATGATTGGCGTGCACAATATTAAAAATACTCCCCATTCCAACAGTCTGCATAGGAATCCCATATGAATGGTACAGTTTTTCAAGGCTAGAACGAAGATCATTTGTTTTTTTGATTAACTCCGGGTACACATTTGCACCTTCGAGGACTTTGATGGTGGCTAATCCAGCTGCTAATACAACCGGATGTCCATTGTAGGTTCCACTATGAAATAGCACTTGATCTTTTAATGTAGCCTTTCCACCTGCCGATAAAATATCTCCGCCTTTTGTAGGATCCATGATCTCCATGATTTCTTGGCTTCCACCTACTGCTCCAATTGGAAAACCACCACCCAAAACCTTTCCTAAAGCAGTAAGGTCTGGTTTTATTCCATAAATAGATTGTGCCCCTCCTAAAGTTAAGCGAAATCCAGTCTTAACCTCGTCAAAGATTAATAGTATTCCCAGCTCTTTTGTAAGTTTTCGAAGTCCATCCATAAAACTCTGTTCGGCTGGGATAAAACCACCTTGAATTGGTTCAATAATGATTGCTGCCATTTCATCCTCATATTGGCGCAGGAGCTGAGCTGTTGATTCTAAATCGTTAAAAGGGAGAATAACAGTATTTTCGACATAATGTGTTGAGATCCCTTTCGATTCCGGTACAGGGTTCGGCCTCTTCTCATCACCCGCTTCATCGATGGTCGGATTAACACTTACCAATACCTCATTATAGCCTCCATGATAATGGCCCTCAAATTTTGCGATGGTTGTTTTTCCTGTATAAGCTTGTGCTAATCGAATTGCTAATAATGTAGCCTCTAATCCAGAATTCGTATAGCGAACCATTTCAATTCCTGGAAAATACTCGATTAGTTTATTTGCCATTTCCACCTCTAACACATGCGGCGCCCCAAAAACCGCTGTTCCTGCTGTTGTCAATTGATGAAAAACAGCAGCCGTAACCTCTGGGTGGCCGTGGCCAAGCAGAAGAGCTCCATAGCATAATAAATAATCAATATATTCATTTCCATCTACATCAACTAACCGGCTCCCCTTTCCTTTTTCCATAAAAATTGGATGTGGTGAAAAGTACTTAATGTTTGCAGATACTCCTCCGGGAATGACCGATTTTGCAATGGAAAAATAATTTGCCGATCCAATTGTTTTTTCTGTGATAAGCCCTTGGTTAGATTGAAACATTGTCAATCCAAACACCCCTTTGAAATTAGTGTTTCATAGTATTTATTTATGAAATATATATTTCATTATAGAACGGGACAAGCTTGGAAGTAAATAGACAACACTAAACTTTTTGTTCGACAAAAATAGTAAAAAACCACCCTTTCCTAAAAAAGGGTGGTAACCGTGCTCAATTAATTAAGTGACACCGTTGGCCTTTGAATATGCTCTTTTGGTCGTCGTGATTGAATGAATAATACAGCAACTATAGCTGCAATACCTACTAATCCTAGATAGATATCAGGTGAAATTAAACAAAGCCCTCCAGCAAAGAGAATAACTCGTTCCCAGATAAAGGTTTTCCTTATAAAGTATCCCACCATTGCAGTACTTACACCTAACATTCCAATAATCGCTGTAATAACAGAGATTGTTAAGAACGGAACTTCGTAGTTAAGTAAAAGCAGCTGTGGATTTATCACAAATATAAATGGAATGATATAAGCCGCGGTTGCTTGCTTCGTAGCGGTTACACCCGTCTTAAATGGATTTGCTTTTGCCAATCCAGCAGCGGCGTAGGCAGCTAAGCAAACAGGCGGAGTAATATCAGCGACAATTCCGAAATAAAACACAAACATATGGGCGGCTAATACCGGAACGTCCAATCCTTGAATTAATGCTGGAGCAGCGAGTGTTGCTGTTACAACATAGTTTGCTGTTGTTGGCAATCCCATACCTAAAATGAGGCAAGCAATCATTGTAAATAGTAAGGTTAGTAATAAACTACCTGCACCCAACTCGATAATGCCATCTGCAATTCTACCTCCAAGTCCAGTTTGAACAACAACACCAACGATAATACCCGCTGAAGCACAGGCCGCAATGACTGGTAATGCAACTCTCGCTCCTTCTTCCAAAGTTTTGATCATTCCCCATAAGGATAAACGTGTTTCTTTTTTAATTAGACTCACTAAAAATGCAATTAGAATAGCAAGCAAAGCGGCTCTCATCGGCGTGCGCCCAATTGCAAGCGCATAGAAAATGACAATAATAGGTAGTAATAAATAGCCTTGTTTAACCATTAAGTCTCTTAAACTCGGCAATAGGTTCTTAGAAACCCCAATAATGCCCAGTTTCTTTGATTCATAATGTACAGCTAAAAATACGCCTAAGAAATATAGGATTGCAGGTATAATAGCAGCAATCATGATTTGGCTATAAGGAATGTTTGTATAGGATGCCATTATAAAGGCGGCTGCTCCCATGATTGGTGGCATAATCTGTCCACCAGTTGATGATGAAGCTTCTGTTGCTGCAGCGAATTCAGGTGTATAACCAGCCTTCCTCATCATCGGAATGGTAAATGCACCTGACCCTACTGTGTTGGCAACAGAGCTTCCCGAAACCATTCCTTGAAGGGCACTTGAAACAACCGCAGCTTTTGCTTGGCCACCTGTATAACGCCCGGTTAACGCATAGGCAAGATCATTAAAAAATTGGCCAATCTGCGTTCGAATTAAGATGACACCGAAAAGCAGGAATAAGAAAATAAAAGTCGATGAAACTTGAATTGGGGTACTATAGATCCCTTTAGTTGTTAAATACAAATCACTTGCAAGTGTACTCCATGAAAATCCGCGATGGGCAAACAGTTTTGTTGGAATCAAATTTCCATATAAAGCATACAGAATTGCCACACTCGCAACGATGACAATTGGTAAACCAACACATCTTCGAGTAGCCTCTAATACGAGTAAAATACCAAGAGTTGCTACGATGTAATCTGGCGTTGTATACCCAAATACAATCCTTTCTGTAACTAACTCTTCATAAAAGAAGACATTATAATATCCAACACATAAGGAAATGGCTGCTAAAACAGCATCGTACCACGGTACTCCTTTTTGTTTTCGCTGTAAGCCTTTTTTGGCTGGATATAGTAAAAAAATTAAACACAGTGCGGTTCCCAAATGAATAGGGCCTTGTATGCGTGCCTCAAAGGAACCACGGTAACCAGTGTATAAATGAAATAATGTTAATAAAACTGCAATTGTGAGAACTACCCAAGTAAACTTTCCTAGGTTTCTTCGATACGTACTTTCCCGGTCATATTTTTCTAGAATTTCATCAGTTGATAGATTTTCATCTTCTGACCGATGATCATTATGCATAGTTAACTCATCTGAAGCTCTTTTACCCTTTTTGAAAAAACCTTTCATCTCCTCCACCACCTCCAACATTCACTTATTGGTGAAAAAAGGGCAAAACACAAAGTGTCCAGCCCCTTTTTCCAAGGTTATTAATCTAGTATTCCAACTTCCTTATAATATTTTTCTGCACCCGGATGAATTGGTAATTCCCCTAGTCCGTTAAGCGCATTTTCTTTTGTCATATGTGCGGCCTGGGCATGTGTGTTTTCACTCGCTTTTTCAATCATTACCTTGGCTAGCTGGTATGCTAACTCGTCATCTACAGTTTCTGTATTTGCAACAAGAACAGCAAATGCGGATACAGCATTTACATCCTCTTTTAACCATTCGTATGACCCAGCCTTGATTGTGTAGCCTGTGTAACCACTGCTTTCCTCAACCACTTTTAGCTCATCGCCCGTTACCTCTAAGAACTTTACATCACCTACTGATGCTTGAAGTTCGTCGGCTCCAGCATCTGGTAATCCTAATAGTCCAAATGAAGCATCAATTGTGCCATCCTGAAGCTTTGACTTAGCGTCACCAAATCCTTCTTGGTATGCGTCATAATCCCCATCATTAATACCATAGGCTGCTAATACCGCCTTTGTTGCCGCTTGCGTTCCGCTTCCTGGAGGTCCAATCGCAATTCTTTTTCCTTTTAGGTCAGCGATTGTCTCAACACCAGTACTTTCACGTGTAATAATTTGAAGAACCTCTGGGTAGATATGTCCAATAAATGCGAAGTTCTCCACCTTTTTCCCCTCAAAATCACCTGTACCGTTTAGCGCATCATATGCTGGTAGATTAACCGTCATTCCAAGGTCAAACTCGCCATTTGATATTTTCGCGAGGTTCTCTACAGATGCACCTGATTCTGTCGACGTTACGTTAACTCTTTCAATATTCTTATTCCAAACATTCGCCATTTCTGCACCAAGTGGAAAATAGGTACCACCTTGGCTACCCGTACCCATGAGAAGATCGACTGTACCTTTATCGCCGCTATCTTTTCCTACATCATCCTTGTCCTCACCATTCGTGTTATCACTGCTACAAGCTGCAATGACTAAAACCAATGCTAATAGCAAAGTAAGAAATGAGTACTTCCTAAGCATTTGCATTCCCCCTATTATTCTTTTTTATGTAGACCCTCGTAATTGAGGTTTCCTACCAAACACTTATTTGGATTAATATGGTAGATTTACCATAAAACCTACAGTATTAGGTTAACACAATTTGTTTGTGGTTTGCAAAATATTTTTAATATTCATTTAATGTATATGAAATAATACGTTTAAATACATATATGATAGTCGTGAAATATATAGATAATTTTTCGTATTATTGAAACCTTTTTCCTTACCTTTACGTAAATACATTAATTCCAAATTTGGAGAGGTTTAGGAAAAAATCTGATTGCAAACTATATACTGTATAGTACAATCAAAAAGAAACATTTTTTACGAGGGGGAAAACAACTTATGAAACGTACTGGAGAAATTGTGTTAACGATTATTGGAGCATGTTTTTTTGCATTGATTAGTGTGTTTGGATTTATGTTTATTGGCCTAAGTGAAGATAATGCATTTACGCAGGAAATGGAGAATATTGCTGCTCAAGATCCAGCTCTTGAAGGTACAGATATGGGATTCTTGACTGATATGATAGTTGCTGGCGGCTGGTATTTCGTGATTGTGGGGATTCTAGCTATTATTCTTGGGATTGTATCGCTCGTTCTTCTAAAAGGTGACAAACACCCAAAGGCTGCTGGTATTATTTTAATTATCGTAGCTGTACTCAGCGCACTTGCAACAGTCTTGATCTCAATCATCTCAAGCATCCTTTACTTAGTCGCAGGTATCCTTTGTCTCGTTCGAAAGCAAAAGGAAACATTCAATCCGGAATATTAACCAAAAAAGCTTGAAGGTTTTGCCTTCAAGCTTTTTTTAGTGCTTGACTAAACCGCTTTAATCCTTCTTCTAAAAGTGATCTTGGGCAAGCGATGTTGATCCTTGTAAAGCCATCTCCTTCTTTTCCAAATATGTATCCTTCATCAAAAGCGACTTTCCCTTGTTTTTGGATGACTTCTTCCAGCTGCTTTGCTTCCAAACCAAGTTCACGGCAATCCAGCCAAACGAGGTATGTGGCATCTGGTTCGATCACTTTTACCTCTGGTATCGTAGTCTTGATATATTTTTTTAGAAATTCAAGATTTTCTTTTAAATATACAAGGAGCTGGTCAAGCCATTCATCACCTTCCTCATAGGCAGCAATTAAAGCCGTTACTCCAAATGTATTGGTCATACCTATAAAACGATCTTCGAGTGCTTTATTAAAGCTTTCACGAAGTTCTTCGTTTGGAATAATGATATTAGATGTTTGCAAACCTGCAAGATTAAAGGTTTTGCTTGGTGCAGTGCACGTGATGGAAATTTGGGCAAATTCCTTTGATATTGATGCAAACGGCGTATGAACATTTCCTTCATAGACAAGGTCAGAATGAATTTCATCTGAAACGACAAGGATATTGTGCTTCAAACAAATTTCCCCTAGTTTTGTTAGTTCGTCCTTTGTCCATACACGACCGACAGGATTATGTGGATTTGAGATAATGATCATTTTTACAGATGGATCCATCTTTTTTTCAAGATCATCAAAATCCATATAATAACGGTCATTTTCAAATCGTAAAGGATTATTGACAATTTCCCTGCCATTCTTTTCAATCACATTCATAAAGGGGTAATAAACAGGTGGCTGAATCAAAATTTTATCTTCTTGATTTGTAAAGTTTTGAACAATAATGCCTAGTGCGGGGACGACGCCTGGTGTAAAACAAATCCATTCCTTTTCTATTGTCCAATTATGACGACGCTTCATCCACCCTACGGTTGCTTCATAATAGGAATTTGGTCTGATTGTATATCCATAAATCCCATGTTCGACTCTCTTATGTAGGGCATCAATGACTGGCTGGGGAGCTTTAAAATCCATATCAGCCACCCACATCGGGAGAATCTCTTTGTCACCAAATAAGTTTTCTACCTCATCCCATTTCACCGAGTTCGTATTTAAACGACTAATCGATTCATCAAAATTATACTTCAAGCCAACCCCTCCATTAACTTAGTAAAGACTTTTGATTGCTGCATTTTCAGGAAGCTTAAATGGATGTTCTTTGTTGATATGATCGTAAAACATGATTCCGTTCAGATGATCGAATTCATGCTGAAAGACAATTGAAGCATACCCTTTTAAGCGTAGTGAAATTTCTTGTCCATTAATATCGTATGCTTTTATTTTAATTTTTTCATATCTCGGGACATAGCCTTCAACCGGGCGGTCAACAGAAAGACAGCCTTCTCCTTCCGGCAAATAGGTCATCGAAACAGAATGGCTGATAATTTTCGGATTCACTATATAATACTCAAATAATTTGTCATCAAAGTCCGTAAAATAAGTGACAAACATTCGCTTATTAAGACCGACTTGGTTCGCAGACAATCCTACCCCAGGACGTAAACCGTATTTTTTTGCAAGTTCTGGGTCTTGGCTATTTTTTAAATAATTCATCATGCTAATGAGAGATTCTTTGTCCTCTTCCGAGAGTGGTACAGGAACCTCATCCGTTTTTTGAGCTAAAATCGGCGCCCCCTCCCGGACAATATCCTTCATTGTAATAATGTAATCAGATTTATAGTACATTCTTTCTCATCTACCTTTTCTCTTTTTCATGTATTTATCTTATCTTTCCCTAAAGTTTATGTCCATTGATATACAGTTTTTCACTAATATCAGGTTGTATTCTTTATCAAAAGAAAAATGCCCCCAAAACTGGAGGCATTTCAAATCGTTGCATTTTTTACTAAAGAACTGAAAACTTCATTACTCATTGTTTTGTAGCCATCACTTGTCAAATGAATGCCATCATCACTAATAAATTCATTTAAGTCCCCGGATTGTTTCATAGCCGAACGCACATCAATCTTTAGCACATTTAATTGCTCAGCTAGGCTGTTCAAGCTGCGATTATATAGACCATGCCAGTGCTCAATTCCTCCTTGAAGACTGATCCAATGACTGATTGAACTTCCGTATGTCTTAGCAAGCATTTTGTAATATCGAACAGGGTCGAGTGGTGGCAAAGTCATCAAAATCGGAGTGCCATTTGTTTCTTGTATTCTATTAATCAATTGTTTTATGTTTTCAATATAACGTTCAATGGGAACGATTGGTTGATGCTCAGCCTCAGGTTTTTCAGCTACTTCATCCCATTTAAAATTGCAGTCGTTGCCGCCAATATTAATAATGACGTAATCCGGATGTTCGGCAATCACATCTTTTTCAACGCGGGTTAATAAGAGGTCCGAGTTGTCATTAAAAACACCTTTATTCATAACCGTAAAATGATCAGAAGCAAATTGCTGTAAAAAGGCAGGGTAATTTTCTTTTAATATTCGCATTCGACCTTTTACAAAAGAAACACCTCTCGTTAAGCTATCACCAAAGCATATAATTTTCATATTTATCACCGCTTCATCATTAATTTATTCGAATTACCACATTATGCGGTTTTGATTACTACATATAATCATATATGCATTTCAACATATAGTCAAGTTTTACATCAAAGTGGTTTTAGGGTAAACTAAACACAAATAAAACCGGAAAAATGAGGTTGTTACAGTGGAGATTGATAAGGATTTACTTAATGTTTTAGAAATTGATAAGAATATTTTTTTAGAGGATATTCCACAAATCGATCTATATATGGACCAGGTCATCCAACTCTTTGAAAATACGTTTAATTCTTCTAAGAGAAATGAAGACGAAAAAATACTCACGAAAACGATGATCAATAATTACGCAAAAGGTAAGCTATTAATCCTGATAAAAAACAAAAAATATTCTAGAAATCACTTGCTATTATTAAGCATGATTTATCAACTTAAAAGTGGACTATCCATCAATGATATTAAGGCAACCCTTCATGGTATCAATGATAGAACAATGAATGATGGGGAGTTTCACCTAGAGGAATTTTATAAAAGCTATCTTGCTCTATATAAAAAAAACACGGCTGAATTTAAAGAGGATCTTGATACAAAAATAAAGGATGTTTCGGAAGTAATGGGTTCTGATGAGGATGAACAACTGAAAAAAGTGCTTCTTATTCTCTCCTTTATAACCGTTAGTCAATTTTACCGTCGTGCAGCTGAAACATTGGTAGATGAGTTAATCATTGAACAAGGTGAAAAAAAAGAAAAGTGAGCCGATCACTTTTCTTTACTTCACACTATTAATTAACCCATTCATCATTTCTTTATCCATCGGTCCCACAATTTTTTTCCGCACTATTCCTCTGGAATCAATTAAATAGCTCGTTGGAATGGCGTGGGCTTGATAGATTTGCCCAATATTTCCTGTTTCATCAAGCATGACTGGAAAGGTGAGCGCGTAATCCTCTACAAACTTTGCTACATCCGAACTCTTTTTCTCTGCTGTTGTTAGGTTAACGGATAAGAGGACTGCATTGGAATCTTTATTTTCTACATAAAATTCTTGCATATGAGGCATTTCGGCTTTACAAGGTGGGCACCAGCTCGCCCAAAAGTTTAAAATGACCTTCTTCCCTCTAAAATCCGAAAGCATCATTTCTTCTCCACTTATCGTTTTAAGTGTAAAATCCGGTGCCAGTTGACCTTCAGCGATCCCGACTTCATGTTCTTCTGCTTTTGCTTCTTCGTTAGGGGTTGCGTATGAAATATTGCTATGGACTGTCCACACCACAAGCCCTGTTAATCCAACGATGAGTGCTGCCTTTTTAATCAAATGAAACACTTCCTTTTTCTGTTGTCCTCTATAATAGAATGTCAACAATATAAGAAAGAATGCACTCATCGCTATTACAAAATGGAGAGCTGCATCTTCTCGAATCCAAAATAAGAAGAGTAAATCATACATTATTAAAGCTGCGAGACCTACTATAAGTATTGAACGAACAAGGAGAGCAGAGGGAATTGTACGCCTTTTCAAGTGGTGCAGCAAATAGAGGATTGTAAGGATTAAAGCAATCACAAATCCTTTCGTACCCCCGGTGAAGTACAGTAATGACATTGGACTTTTTAGTACGAGTTTTGGTTCAAGAAATAGCAAACTCCCTTTCCACGCTATAAAACCAATGAAGATACCATTAGTTAGTAGGTTAAGTATTGTTTGGGTCGTATCCTTCGATTGTGTTTTTGCGGACCAAACTCGTAACACAAGAAGCCCTACTACTAATCCAATTCCAAGGATGACCCATTTTGTCATGATCGCTAATGAGCCGATTTGTATGAAATGCATGTTTGTCCTCCACAGTGTTTAGTACAATTATTATACTATGTAATGATTAAAAACGTTTAGTGACAGTAAACTCATTCCACAATCAATTCAACTAAAAAAATAAGGCCCCCTGCAAGAAGGAGCCCATTTTTATTCATTTGTCGGTCGTTTGAACGGCCACCAGTTGGCAATGCCAAAGTTTTTGACCATTACTGGAATAAATAATGGCAAAATCACAAACGCGTACAGCATGAGTCCAACAAGTGTGATTGACGCAATCTGAAGCAAGGATAGCATTCCAGAAGGCATCATTGCGGCAAATGTTCCTCCTAGAATAATGGCAGCTGAAATAATAACAGTTCCCATTTTCTTCATAGAAAGAAGCATTGCCTCTGTCACAGAAATATCGCGATATTCGTTAAACCGGTCCATCAAGAAGATACTGTAGTCTACTCCAAGTGCGACGAGGATTACAAATCCAAAGAATGGAACGGCCCAGCTAATTCCGGTATATCCGAGAATATTAACAAAAATGACTTCATTGATTGCCATTGATGTGTAATACGTTAAAATTAATGAACCTATGATGTAGATTGGCATGATGATTGAACGGAACAAGAATATTAGAATGAGCGCAATTCCGATAAACATCAAGACGATTGTTCGAGAATAATCTTGCTCGGACATTTTGCTTAAATCAGTATTCGTGCTTGTGATACCGCCAAGGGCTACATCTGCATTTTCAAGCTTTGTACCTTTTGTCGCTCTTTCAACTGCTGCATTGATTTCATCAATCTGTGCCATTGCTTCATTTGAATATGGGTTTGCCTCAAAAATAACATCCAATGTCATGATTTTATGGTCTTTTGACATGTAAACATCAAGGACCTGTAAGAATTCATCACTTTCAAGTACTTCTTTCGGCATGTAGAAAGCATTCAAATCTTCAGAACTAGAAAGATCTGATAAATACTCTTGTGCTGATCCTAAACCATCTGAAACCTGGCCAAGTCCTTCTGCACTTTGATTGAGTCCATCTGTTAATTGAGTAATTTGACCACCCAGACTTCCAAAGCCATCTAGCAGCTGCTTTTGACCATCATTAATGCCCGTTAAGCCGTTAGTAATTTGTGGCATTCCTTGCACAATTTTTCCTTGCCCATTTGCCGCTTGAAGAAGACCACCTTTGAGTTCTTCGAGACCTGCAATCAGCTGTTCAAGACCCGCTGGAAGGGCTGCCTGCTCTTTCAGCAATTGTTCGAAACCAGTATTGGCTTGGATCATGCCTGCATTCACAGCTGAAAGGTGTCCATTTAATTCTTGAATTCCTGCTGATAATTGCGGGATCCCCTGTAAGGATTGCTTCATACCTTGATATACTTCATCAACAGCAATACTTTGGCCCGTTTCTGCATTTTTGTAATAGCCTTCTAAATAAGCAAAGCCACCTTCATTTAGTTGGTTTACACCAGCAGTTAATTTTTGCAGAGCATCTGCTATCCCTTTGTAGCCAGTTTGTAAACCTGCAATACCACCTTGGGTCTCTTTATACCCAACTAATAATTTCGTATTATAATAGTTTAATAATTCTTCTGCACCGGCTTTTGCCTTATCCACCTCAGCAATCATTGTATCAATTCCAGCTGTCCCGCTACGGATGCCAGACTCGATTTTTGATAGGTTCGTTTGGATTTCGGTAAGTCCTGATTTAACTTGATTTGTACCTGTGATTAATTCACCAATTCCATCTGTTGCTGTTTGAAGCTCAGGTTCTGATTTTGCAAGCTCGCTGCCTGCCTCCTCTAAACCTTCCTTAATTTGAGAGAGTCCATCTTTTCCTTCTCCCAGACCTTCCTCAAGAGTCTTGGCTTGGTTCGCGACAAATAAATCTTCAATTGGTTCACCGGTTGGTCTAGTGACTGAGCGGACTGTGTCAACTAAGTCTACTTTTTCAATTTCTTGACTGATTTTTTCTGTTAGTTCGATATATTCGGTAGAGTCCATGGCCTCATCATTTTTCACAACGATTTGCGTTGGCATGGATTCACCGGGTCCGAAGCTCCCTGCAATCGCATTGAAAGCCTTGATTGAATTCACATCTCCACTTAATTCCTCTAATGAGTTATAAGATAGCTCACCATCATACACAACTAAAAATGGCGTAACGATTGCTGCAACTACTAATAGAGATAAGAGTGGACGGCCTAATGAAAATCGACCTGCCAATTCCCAAATCTTACTGTCCCCGTGTTCCAAATTCTTCTTAGATGGCCAGAATAATTTTTTCCCTAATACGGCCATAAAGAATGGAACGACTGTAAATAATGCCCCTAATAATAGCGCTACCCCTACCGCCACTGCAACTGCAGATTGATATAAAATGAATTGTGAAAATCCAATTGCTGCAAAACCAATCATAACCGCAATACCGCTAAAAAGAACGGTGCGTCCTGCGTTTTTATACGTTTCAATAATCGTTTCAGTTAAACTCTCCCTTTGTGAAAGTTCCTCTTTAAAACGACTTAATAGCAAGATACAGTAGTCCGTTCCAATTCCAAATAACACCGCAACTAAGAAAATCTGTGTATAGGTCGATATCGGGAAGTCAAGTTTATCAACCAGCATCGCAACAATAGATTGTGAGGCAAGATAAGCAAACCCTACTGTTACAAGTGGAATAATAGGTGCTATTAAAGATCTAAAGACAAGTAAAAGAACGACAAGAATAAAGACTACAGTAATACCTTCTGTCTTTTTCAGGCCTTCTTGAGAACTTGTTACAAGGTCTTCACTTATTAGCCATTCACTGGTGTAATAGTGGTCAACCTTCACATCTTCAATTGCTTGATATAAAGCCTCGCCAACCTCTTTCGGTTCACGGTCATTCCAGCTAACTGTTACTGAAGCAAGAATGGATTTTCCATCCTTGGAAACAAGCTGCTCCTTTAATGTCTCTTCATTAAAATGAGTCAGGATTTCGGTTATTCCAATTTTGTCCTTCTTTTCCTCGAGAAGTCGGATTGCCCGTTCAGCTTCCTTTATTTCATCTTCTGTTAGCTTTTTTTCATCGTGAAACACGAGTGCGACCTGTGTTTCATTCCCTCCGCCTTCTTGAGATTGGGCATCGTTTAAGATTTTTCCAGCAATGGAGGACGAATATTCGTCCGGAACAGTGATCTGACCCTTTTCCCGAACAAGGTCCGCCATATTTGGAGCTGCAAGAAACAATCCAGCTACAACGACAATCCATGCGATAAGGACAAACCATTTCCGCTTTATGATAAAATTCATGCTTAATCCACCACCTTGTTGATTTTAATTTGTTGTAGAATCCCATTAAGCTTTTCATAGGTTTTTAAAAATTGAACAATTTCCTCTTCTGAAAATTCCCCAATGATCGATTCGACAAGCTTATGAACCCGCTCCTCCGTCTTCGCGTACAATCGATTTCCTTTATCCGATAATGTTAAATAAACAAGTCTTCGGTCATTTTCATCGCGCGTTCTTTGGATTAACCCTTTTTCGTAAAGACGATTAATAATTGCCGTGATTGCACTCTTTTTCACTTCAAAAACATCTGCAAGTTCAGTAGACGTACATAAGCCTGCTTTATTTATGTAGCGAAGGGTATAATGCTGTTCATTTGTAAGGTCACTTCCAATTTGATCCCTCACAAGAGACTCAGCAATGGTATTAACAGAAAATGAAACGTCTATATAAGTATCAACTAATTCCTTAATGTTCGTTTTAGACAATTTGCTATCACCTCACGTAATAAAATTAATAGTTAAGTCCTTTAACTATTAACATTGTTAACTATAATTTGCACCAGTCTAAAAGTCAATAAAAAACATCTCTCTAAAAACGAGAGATGTCGACTTATTTTTCCTTATTCAAGTACTTCAATATCCTTTAACTCCATGACTGTGTCCCTTTCAAACGAAACGTAATACTTTACATATCCATTTTCATCTTTTACATATTCCGCATTAGTGTCATCAATGATGTTTCCGTTAATGGTGACATCGCTGTAGGCATAGTTATTGTCATTGAGAACCTTTTGAATGACTTGGGACTCCGTTAGAACATCTTCCCTTGTTGATTGTGTTGAATCCAACACAATATGCATGCTCAATGGCTTTTCTAGTTTCATATCCTTGCTCCATGTTGTATTCATGTCATAAGCACCTTTTTGAACCTCTAAGGCAACTCCCATCCCTTTCACGTTTGGAACGGATTGTTTCAATAAAGATGTTATTTCCTTTTGAGCTTCCTCACTTAATTTTTCCATTAACGGCTGATCTAAATTCTCAGTGTAAATGGAGTCTAGCAATACAGAGGGCTGTATTAACCCTCTCACGGTAAATTCATATGACTTTGGCCCGTTTTCATTCGGGGCGGCAGCACCAATTTCTATTACATTATAATCATAGGTTGAAAACTTAAAATTATAGAATCCTTCTTCAATCCGGAACTCGCGATCTGGATATGTTTCCTCTAAATAATTTTCCAGTACTTTTGTTGAAAAAAACTTACTAACCGGATTTCCATTCGTTTCGTTATAGAGATATAGGACAAACAAAACGAGCAGTCCAAGAATCACGCTATAAATTATTCTTCGCTTCTTCATTTATCATCACCAGTCCTTATTTTTATATATAAGAATCCAATCATGCTCCCGATAAAAGCAAATACATAATGAAGCAAGGTTACCAAAATGGATCCGATAATTGATTGCAGTAAAAATGGTCCGAAGGATACTGCGCCAACTATGTCCCCACTCATATAATCACTTATATTTCCACTAATTGACCAAATAAAGATGGGGATAAAAGAAATGTAAAAGACAATTTTCATATCCTTATAAAACAGATACGTAAGTAATCCAAGTACCGTATACCATAGAATAAATCCAAAGCTATCATTGAGCATGGATGTCTGTATAGCAAGGAAAAAGGACAGCCCAACAAAAATTAGTTGATAAAGCGCGAGTCTTCTTTTAATGTTTGTGATCATTTTATCGTGCTGAACAGGAGAATTAATTTCTTCCTTTACGAGTGGAGTTGTTGTTTGATCCACGAGCTTTTGGAGTTCATTGTTATCCTGTATCTGTTCCTCCAGCCAAGTCGTCGTTTCTTCACTTAGCAGCCCTTCATTGTATAGCGGAAGCAAATCTTCAATGATGGCTTGTTTACGTTTATCCATGATATCCCTCCATTTCCTTATAAAGCTTGAGTTTTGCCCTATGAAATGTAACTCTAGCAAAGTTTTCACTTTTTCCAAGCAAGCTTCCAATCTCTTTAAATGATAATTCCCCGTAGATTCTTAATGTTACAACTTCTTTTGATACATCATCTAACCGATTAATAAAATTAATTAGGTTTTGTTTCGTTTCCTTTTTAAGCACTTCCTCCTCCGGTGACATTGATTCTCCAGTTTCCTTTTTAAGCATGTCGTTTAGCTGATTCTTATATTTTTTTGTTCGATAATGTTTTAATAGTCGATTTTTGGCAATGGAGAATAACCACGTCTGGATTGTTGATTGCTGTGAAAAGGTATGCTTGCTTTTAAGTGCTTCATAGAAAACCTCCTGTGTTAAGTCCTCTGCAACCTCCCTGCTAGAGGTTTTGATAAAGAAAAAAGCATATATTCGTGGTTGCACTTCTTTATATAGCTCCTCTAGCTCCATTTTTCTCTCCCTATCTGTTTATTTTTGACTTTCATTGTATTAGTACCTTGAGTATCGCTTTTGTTACAGATTTATTGAAATTATGTAATCACTCAAAGCTTAAGCCAAGGATTGATTTCTGTAAATGCAAAAAAGCATGGGACATTGTCTCATGCTGGGATCATTCTTATCACTAACGGAACGAATACCTATTAATTGACTTCCCGCAGTCCTTTTCCATCAAGTATTTCTTGTACCCCTTCTTCACAAACGCCATAGGCACGCCATGAACAAGATTCACAGACTGTTTGAATATCTGATGGGACAACATATTTGCGGATTCGTGATTCGATGTCCTCCCATCTTAAAACTTTTCCAATTCGAAGTCCGATTTTTTCAAGAATAAGAGCATCCCTTTCATAAATGGAGGCATCTTCACAATGGTATTTTCCGTTGTTTGGGTATTTTTCACATAAATGATCTGGCCCTTTTACAATCTGAACGAGTGTCTTCGGGTTCTTTCTAAGGGTTTGGTGGACAATCGTCATATTTTCCACATACTCCTGGGAATAGCCCATTCCCCGGTACCCCAATAGACAAAATAAATGATGGCCGCGCAGTTTATACATAGGAACACCTCTTTTTGTTAACTTTAATTATTTTATAGTTTACATATATTTTTTCATAAAATCTACCCCTGTCATTCCATCAAATCAGACATACGGACCACACGATGTAACCGATGTATTTGAAGAAAATATGTAAAAAAATGAGGTCAGGTTCGTCCTGGCCTCATCTTTTATTAGTCTCGGTCGTCATTGTCATCATGATCATCGTCATCGCGGTCATCAATTTCTTTTTTCAAGATTTTACCGTCGACTGCAGAAATTTCAAATTCAGCTTCTTTTCCTTCATGAATCATTTCGATTTCATAGTAGAGGTCATCATCTAGTTCAATTTTCACGATTTTACCTGGAGTGTCCTTTGTAGCAATTGAAATGGCTTGTTCTTTTGAAATTTTCACTGCTGCTGCAGTTGTTTGAGATAGTTTTTGATCGTCATCATCGTCATTGCGATCATCATTTCTTACCTCTTTAACAGTCGCTGTATTGACTGCAACCTTAGCAACGTTATCATCATCGTGACCATCATCAACTCTTACCACTTTACCAGTTGTTGCATTGACTTTAACCTCTATATCGTCATCTTGCTTTCCTTCAAGCTCTACTTCGTAAACTAGCTCTCCATTCTCACGTTCAAGCTCTATTTCTTCAACTTGTGACCCCTTTACCTCTTGTGTCGCAATTTCTATTGCTTTTGCGTGTGAAATCTCTGCTTCCTTTGCAATTGCACCGACACCTACAGCTCCTCCTAATACGACTGCTCCAACAATTCCTAGTACTACAAGTTTTTTCTTCATTTTTGTTTCCTCCTTTATTTGAACTATCTTTATCATAGACAATGAAAATGAGGAAACTCAGATAATAAAATGAGAATTTGATGAGAACCAAATGAGTTTTTCTAAGAATTAGTCCTCAAGAACAATCGTGATGACCTCACCTGAGATCGGATGAATCTGAACAATTTTTTCTTCACCTTGATTTGTTTCGATTTCGACAAAATAATAATACTGTCCGCCTTCCTCTTCAAATTCAACGTCATCAACAACACCCGCTACATGTTTTATTGCAAGCTCAATTGCCTGTTGCTCCGTAATTCGTTGTACAGTTTCAATTGGTGGCTTTGGTTTAGTTGGTTTGGGTGTAGCTGGATTTGTTTCGGGTGGAGTCTGCGGCTGCTTTTCATTCTGGACAACATCCACAATCTCGCCTGTGTTTGCACGTAATTTATACGTTGATTCTGTATCGCCTTTTATGACGGTTGCATAATAATAGGGTTGTTCTTGTTCCATTTTCTTTTCAATTGTTTTGATTTCACCTGTTTGCTCGTTTGATACAATTTCCCGAATCTCGTCCTCTGTTTTTTCCTGTGGTTCCTGGGAAAGCTTTGTCAGATTCGTAATATCACCCGTTTTGCGGTGGACGTCAATTTTATACATGCCAGAATCAATCTTAAATTTTATTTGATAAACGTCCCCTTCTTGGCTTACTTCCGTATCCTTACCGTTATACATTTTTTCCACGAGGTTAATCGCATCACTTTCTGACAAAGGCTCTGCAGACGTATAGCTTTTAGTAAGCTGCCAAATGACAATTGCTGTAAGCAGAATACCTCCTGCAGCAATAAGACTATTTCGAAGGGTTCTTTTTCTCATTGCACTCACTCCATCATTTTCTTTGTTTCTACTATACCTTTTTTATATGAGAATTTAATGAGAATCCTCTGCGGAAAGTAGAATATTGGCGGTAGTTCCTTCCCCTTCAATACTGTCAAATCGAATGTTCGCACCTATCGCATCTGCCAATTCCTTAGCAAGTGAAAGCCCCAATCCGTATCCCCCTGTTTTCCTTGCTCTTGCCTTATCCACCCGGTAAAAACGGTCAAATACCTTATCGACATCTTGCGCAGGAATCCCTACTCCCTGGTCAATGATTTTAATACTAGGCCTTTTCCTTTCTTGTCCGAGTACGACAATCACTGGTTTCTCACTGTATTTTAGGGCATTTTCCATTAGGATATAGAAAATCTGCTTGAGCTTTTGCTTATCTGTTCTTACAATGACTTCTTCTTCCACAATGATTGAAATTTCACGTTTGTATGCCTCACGAAACGATCCAACCGACTCATCAACTATTTGTAGAAGCGATAAGCTTTCGATATGAAGCTTCCACTGTTCATCATGTTTTGCCAGTAAGAGAAGTTGCTGAGTTAATTCCCTCATATGAATAGCTTCAGACTGAATGGCATCCACCGCTTCTTGAAACAGCTTAGGGTCTGTTTGTCCTCTCCGTTTTAAAAGACTTGCATATGAGTCAATCACCGTTAATGGTGTTTTTAACTCATGAGATGCATTGGAGACAAAATTCTCCTGTTTTTCATAGTTCACTTCTAATAAATCCATCATTTCATTAAAGGTTTGACCCATTTCATACAGTTCGTCTTTGGATTCCTTTGATAATTCAATACGTTTATATTGTCCGCTTTTTCGAATATCCCGCATCGTCTGAATCATGGTCGTAATTGGCTGAGTAATGACATTACTTAGTAGCCTTGTTGACACCAGAACTGGAATAGTTGCAATCAACGTGACAGCGAGTAAAACTAGACTTAATGTTTTTAAATTGTTGGCTGTTGCCGAAAGGTTTTCAATCACCTGGAGCTCAGCTACTTCCCCATCAAGCCATATAATAGGGTATGACACGAAAGCATGTGGAACTCCATTAAAATCGATAATTTGTCGTTGTTTCGTTTTATGATAGGTTGTTGGAAATTTATCCAACTCCTGTTGTTCTGGAACGAGCGCTTGTGCTCCTATACTCCCATCAGGTCGTACTACCCGCAGCATACCTTCTATAGGGAGGTACGTACGCAGCAAAGCCCCTATAGAAACTGAATGACCTGCTTGAGAAATACCATTCAAGGCACGTTCTGCCTCTGCCTCAGTGCGATCCAATTCACTATTAAACATCAGGTTGCTGAAGGTAAAATAGGAAGCAATGTTAATTAGTACAAGCAATAGAATAAACACAACTGCCGTGAACAAATTGATTTTTTTTCGTAGTTTCATTTCGTTTCCTTCATCACATAGCCGACACCACGTACCGTGTGAATCAACGGCTCGTCATACGGCTTATCCATTTTATTTCGTAAATATCGAATATACACATCCACTATATTTGTGTCTCCGTAATAGTCATAGCCCCATACCGCATTTAATAATTGTTCCCTATTTAGTACTTGGCGCGGATGCTTCATTAAATACGCAAGCAAATCAAATTCACGAGGTGTCAATTCAATTGTGTCATTTTGACGTATCACTTCATAGGTGCTTTCATTAAGTGTTAGGTCCCCTAGCTTTAACCAATCGTCTACTTGGTCTTCCTTAGATTTGTCTAGTTTAAGATTATTGCGAAGTGCTACACGAATACGAGCCAGTAGCTCTTCAATTTGAAAAGGCTTTGTCACATAATCATTTGCTCCTAAATCAAGGCCAGACACCTTGTCCTCGACTGAATCTTTTGCGGTCAAAAGAATGACTGGTGTTGATGCGTTTGCAGAACGAATCCGCCTAAGTACCTCTATCCCGCTTATTCCCGGGAGCATGACATCTAAGAGGACCAAATCCCATGTCTCCTCTTGAAACATGTCCAAGCCCGAATGCCCATCATATGCTTTTCCAGTTTCATAGCCTTCATATGTCAATTCAAGTTCTAATACACGAGCAATCTTCTCTTCATCTTCTACAATTAAAATACGTTGGTTTTGCACTCCTAACCCTCATTTCTCTATGTATCTACTTATTATTTTACCCCAAATAAGGCGTTTCCTACACTAAAAGAAAAGTACCTGATCACCACAGGCTTTTGGCCTATGATAACAGGTACTGTTAAAAATTCTATTCTTCTTCAATTTCTTCCTCTTCAGATCTTGGTCTTCTTCCCCAAAAAAACTCCCATGCATCGACTCGTCGAACTTCCTGTTCCTCATGAGTTTCCTTTTCTTTATTATCGGCCAATACCAGCACCTCCCCAAATTAACTGTCGTTTATATCCTATTCAGTCCGTTGGTTTCTGTATGGGGTTTTGCCCATTTGGATTAAAAAATTCGTGTTGGAAGTGTAATGATAAACGATGTATACTGAAGATGTAAATATTTAACTTTATTCAGTAGCAGACTTTTATGAGGGGTGAGATGTACGCAGTAGAGTAATTATTTCATTGGGTTCAAACCCTGACTGAATAAAGTTAAAGCCTCCGGCGGATGCCACGATTTTTCAAGGGAAATTTTTCGAGCATGCTCGAAAAAAATCGGGCGCAAATACGCCAAGGCGCATTTGAGAGAGGTGATGGAAGATGGCAAAATCAAATGCTCGGAAAAAGCGCGAGAAGCTTGTTCGGGAAGGAAAGCGAAATCCTGAAAACGGGAGAAGCCCATTTGCATTAATCGATATGCAAACAAGAATAACAAAAACAAAAAAAGATCACTTATACCGCACAAAATATAAGAACCAATCATTTACCGACGGAAATGATGGTTCTTTTTATTTTGTTTTTTATTATTGAAGGATAAACATTGGAAAATGTATTTTCTACCAGGAAACTGTTTATAAATCTATGAAATGGGTCAAAATGTAATAATGTTTAAAATTGATAGTATGAGGAGAAATAATAGTGACAACAAATACAAGAAGGAAACTGATTAATACGGGAAGTTTTATATTTGGCTTTGGTTTTTTAGGCGCACTAGACGGAATAATTTTTCATCAGTTGCTGCAGTGGCATAGTGTGTATATGGCTACAGACCGCCCTGGGCAAATAATGAGTGATGGAATTTTCCATTTTGCTGTAACAATTACTCTCATCGTTGGCGGTGTACTGCTTTGGTTGGCAGGAAATCCAAGTAATCTATCAAAGGGAGTTCGTTTACTAACTGGCTGGTTTTTAATCGGAGGTGGGGTCTTCAATCTAGTTGAGGGTATCATTAATCATCATCTCCTTCAAATCCATCGTGTCAAACCTGGGGACCCGAACGCTTTAGCATATGATTTAGCTTTTCTTGCATCCGGTTTAGTGTTATTCATAATCGGACATGTGGTTAAACAAAAAAAAGAATTACAGGATTCATCTATTAATTCGTAAATTGGGTGGAATTATGTACAGAATCATAAGCTTTATTATTATTTTTAGTATCGTTTCCACGATGTTGTATTTTCATAATAAAAGCAGTCACTTAAGCGCCGCAAACCATGAAATATTGCATCAAATAAACCAAATCATCATTCCACCATTACATCCTGCTCCTGCTATTACTGGTTCGGTCGTACAGGATCCCTCTGGGACATGGTTGTTAGAAATCAATACTGAACATTTTAAATTCGAACCGAAAAAAGCTGGTTCTAATGTAATTACCTTTAATGAAGGACATGCACATATTTATTTAAATGGAAAAAAAATAAACCGGTTATACGGACAGTTCTATCACCTGGACAAATTACCATCTGGTAAACACCATATAAAAGTTACTCTCAATGGAAATAACCATGGAGTATTCATGGTAAACGGAGAGGAAGTTGCATATAGGGAGACTGTTCACATACCATAAAAAATGCTGACAATTAGGCGTCAGCATTTTTTCGTATCTCTTATGACAAAATTCGTTTTTCTCCTTCAATCTCTTTGATAGGGGCTATATTTTGCGAAAATTCCATCGTTCCGATATACTCTCCATCCTCATCCCTTACGGCAAAATACCGGATATACACGTATTTTCCTTTTGCTTTAATCCAGAAATCTTCAGTATCTTTTCTTCCTGATTTGAAGTCCTCAAGTAATTCTTCGACAACGTGTACACTTCTTGGAGGGTGACAGTTTTGAACCGTTCTCCCAATCACAGCTTTTGTCCTTGCAAAAATACGCTCTTTTCCTTTGCTGAAATAACGAACGACGTCATCCTTATCAATAAACGTGATATCAACCGGTAAATGGTTTAACAATAGCTCCAGCTGCTTTAACGACAAGATACCTGTTTCCATCTTAATAAACCCTTTTGTTGCAATCGATTCTTCCTCAATCACATTTCGCTCAGGCTTCCAATCCTCAGGAGAGATCAAACAAAATCCAATTTCATCACTTTCATTGGCGATTTTCATCCACTCATCTTCGGTCAGATTATTTAAAGACATCGGGAACAGAATATTTTCCTCACGATAAATCATCTCATTAACTTGGTCAATAAAAAATTGAATAACCTCAACGACCGACTGACTATCCCCTCCGTAATTTGTTAGCATTTTTTTAGCATCCTTGATTGCATCCTGAATGAAGTCATCGATTTTCCACATCATATTAGTTGGTCCATAAATTCCGTACTTTTCAAGATATGGAAAAAGGAGTTGTTCTTTTCTTTCATAATGTTTTCCAATATCCAATAAGAGGTTGCAATCCTCAAGTAACTTCAATCTGTTCTCTTCATGATCATCTTGTTCAAAAGTTTGCAAATGCGGCTTTATTCTGTCGTTTACTAGCTTTGCTAATTCTCTATTTTCAAGCTTGAACGTATGCACTGGGTGCCCAGGTTGCTCTTCAGGATGAGTAGCCCTCGTTTCTTCTATTAAATCCTTAAAAATCTCCCGATGCTGTAAACAAATTTCTGTTGCTTCACCTGCTGGGATGTTCTCTTCTTCAACCAATACATGCTGTAGTCTAGAGATTTCTCCTATCGTAATATACCCAACCTTATTTGCTAAATGGGATTTAATTTCTTCTACTGATTTCCCTTTATGTAAAGCCTTAAAGCTTTGTTTTATGATTGCTTCTCTCTCTACATCACTCATTTGATATTTTTCTCGGTTATTAATAAGTTCACTCACACTAATTTCTCCTTTCCAACTGTGCTATTCCTTTTGAAAATAGCATAGTTTCAGGAAAAGTTTCGTGATTCGAATCACATGGTCAAAAATCAAATGCGCCTTGGCGTATTTGCGCCCGATTTTTAGGCCCGCAGGAAGTGGGTCATAAAGACGTTGTCACAGGAAGGCGTACTTAGTCTTTGATCTTACCTGCTCGAAAGAATTCCTCTGAAAAATCGTGGCATCCGCCGGAGGCTTTAATTTTATTCAGTTGGAGATTGAATCACCATTAAAATTGTCCGTCCCTTAATGCATTCACCTGTTGAATAGGGAACTTGTACTGAATAAAATAAATAAAGACCCACATATTGTGGGCCTATGGTTTGGGATATTGGTATTCTATTTCATCTTTCTCTGGATTATAGTCGACAATGAGATTATGACCATTGAAAAACCAGATATCATCTTCTTCTACATAGAATTCAATTTCATCAATCGTTTGACTTGTGTGAATTTGGATGGGGTCGTCATGTGTAGAAAAGGCAAGTGAATACTTTTCTTGTACGGGGCTAGTTCCATAAAACATCGGATAAAATCGAACCGTATCCCCTTTTTTTACGCTTATGTCTTCTTTAAACCATTTTAAAGCTGCGTCGCTTATTATCATTTCCATATAGATTGAACCTCCCTAGGTGTCCTTCTGATATTTTGTACAAAAAGATGGGCTTTATTAACTTTATAGTACTAGAGTTTTTACAGATTTGATACCAACTAATTTGTGAAATGTTTATCATAGATAAAAAATGCACGCAATCATGAACGATTGCGTGCACTTGTGTTATTTGCTTATAAGAGGACAAAGGCAATTGTAGCTCCTGCGATAATGGCTACACTTACAATTTTTCCCCAAAGAGGAACTTTGTCATTTGTATTTTGATTGACTTTCTTCTCTTGATCCTCGACTACCTTCCGATACTCAGGACTGCAGCACCCCATTAGGATACCTTCTTGTAGTGAGAAATATCTACTTCTAGTGGAAGATTTGCCGCACGCATTTTATTGGCTTGACGGAAGAATAACACCAATAACAAGGCAGTACCAGCAAATCCACCGTACCATGAAATATCCATTGGTAAACGGAAACCGATTTGAGCATTCAAGATATAAGTGATGACCAAGCATAGCATGAATGTTCCTGGTATTAATGAAATCCAGTAGTTCTTCTTCGCAATGTATAGATACATCGCTCCTACGAATAGAGCAATTACTGCTGTTGCTTGGTTTGCCCAACTAAAGTATCTCCAAAGAATATTGAAGTCGATTTGCGTAAGAACAACTGAGATTGCAAACAATGGAACTGCAATCCATAAACGGCTTGATAATGACTTTTGAGCCATTTTTAAATATTCAGCAATAATCATACGTGCACTACGGAACGCGGTATCACCTGAAGTGATTGGCAATACGATAACACCCAATACAGCAAGTGTTCCACCAATCGCACCTAACATCATTGTAGAAACTTCACTTACGATTGCCCCTGGTCCACCAGCTGCAAGAAGTTCCTGTAAACCGCCGTAACCATCAAATAAACTCATTGCTGCAGCTGCCCAGATCATTGCGATGATACCTTCCGCAATCATCATACCGTAGAAAATTTTGCGTCCTTGGCTTTCCTTTTGAGTCGTACGTGAAATAATTGGTGTTTGAGTTGCATGGAATCCAGACAAAGCACCACAAGTGATTGTAAAAAATAATAATGGGAAAATAGGTGCATTATCAGGATGGAAATTTGATAATGAAAGTTCTGGAATTGGTGCACCTTTTAAGATTAAACCGCCGCCAACCCCGACAGCACTGATTAAAAGAACTGCTCCAAAGTATGGATAAAGACGTCCGATAATTTTATCAACAGGCAACAAAGTAGCCAAAATGTAGTATATGAAAATAGCTACGATTAAAATTGCGATGGCAACTTTCCCGTCCATTAGTAGGTATAATAGATCCGCTGGTGTTCTAACGAAAACTGTACCAACTAATAGTAAAAGTAAAACAGCAAATGCGTTCACCACATGCTTCATTGCTTTACCTAAAAACTTCGTTGCAAGCTCTGGTAAGTGAGCCCCTTTGTTACGAATGGAAATCATCCCAGTTAAATAGTCATGAACAGCTCCTGCGAAAATACATCCAACAACGATCCAAATGAATGCAACTGGTCCGTAAAGCGCTCCCATAATTGGTCCGAATACAGGTCCAGTACCCGCAATATTGAGTAGCTGAATCAATGAATTTTTCTTTGTGCTCATTGGAATATAGTCCACTCCGTCAGCATCAACATAAGCTGGAGTCGCACGTTCTTCCTTTACACCGAATACTTTTTCAACGTATTTTCCATACGTAAAGTATCCAATGATTAACAAAGCAATACTTGCTAAAAATGTAATCATGTCATTTCCCCCTTATTCATCTTATTTAGAAAAAATAATGAATGCGTTTACATTCATTATAGTAGATAAATAGAATTTTAGGAAGATTTGAAATTGAAAGGTAGAAATTTGACAATAACGTGTCAAAATCGTGAACTAAAACGCAAAAATTCAGCCCTAACAGTTTAGATTTCTAAGTTAGCGCGCAGTGCTTTGACATAATTCCTACTAACGGAAAGCTGTTCTTTCCTTCCTTCAATTTCTAATTGATAGGCCCCGTTAAACCAAGGAGTAAGTCTGGTAACATATTTTAAATTAACGAGGAAGCTTTTATGAATGCGGAAGAACCCAAATGATTCGAGTCGGCTTTCCAATTCCTTCAACTGTGTTTTCGTATCATACTCACCCATTTTTGTTACAAGCTTTGTTATTTTCTCATCCTTGGCTATATATAAAATATCCTTTGGCTCGAGATAGATAATCTCCCCACTTGAATCAATCGCCAATTTTCCAGCTTGTTTTCCTTTTTCCTTCTCCTCTGGTGTAAGAAGATGGTTTTCAATTCGTTTAACTGTTTCCTTTAACTGTTCTTCATCAAATGGCTTTAATAGGTAGTCAATCGCATTAAATCGAAATGCTTCCACAGCAAACTCAGGGTATGCCGTTGCAAACACAATCAGTGGTGGCTTTTTCAATTCCAGCAGGGCTTTTGCAGCATCCATGCCTTTTATCTTCGGCATTTCTACATCTAAAAACACAACATCAGGCTGAAGTTGGATTGCTTTTACAATAGCAGACTCTCCAGAATCAGCTTCTCCGACGATCTGAATGGTCGAATATGTTTCTAATAAATGAGTTAATTCATCACGACTATATAGTTCATCATCGACAATTAGTGTTTTAATTTTTGCTTCCATTTTATATAGCCTCCGTTAGTGGAATTGAAAAGGTAATCTCCGTTCCTTTGTTTTCTTCACTTTTTATCTCTAAAGCGGACTTTTCACCAAATAGCATGGTAAGCCTTCGATTTACATTATAGAGTGCGACGCCGCTGCCTTTTTCTGATTTGATTGGGGTAAGGCAAATTTCACGGGCCCGCTCTTCTTTCATTCCCATTCCATTATCCTCAACCTTTACAAAAACACAGTCAACCTCTTTTTGAATCGAGATAATTACTTGAAAATCTCCATCACGGTCCTTCATTCCATGTTTGATTGCATTTTCAACAATCGGCTGAAGGGTAAGTGGTGGGATATACTGATACAAAGCAGCCTCCTCAACCTTATAAAATACCTTTAGTTTATCTACAAATCTAGTTCCTTCTATTTCTAAATAGGCTTTTACCTGTCGCAGTTCTTGTTCTAGGGTCGTTATATTTTGTGTTGTAACAGTGAGATTTTGACGTAAAAAATGGGATAGGGAAACGAGTAGTTTCCTTGCCTTTGTTGGATCTCTTCTTACCAAAGAAAGAATCGTATTCAAGGTATTAAAGAGAAAATGCGGACTAATTTGTGCTTGAAGCACTTTAATTTCAGCCTCTTTTGCGAGCTGAAATGCTTTATCGGCTTCCGCAATTTCAAGCTGATTGCTTAAAAGGGAGCTCAACCCTGAAATTAGCTCAGTAACAACAGGTGTGATTTCTTTTTCAGAACGAAAGTAGAATTTTAATGTCCCAATCGTCTCTTCTCTACGTTTTAACGGCGCAATCACGGCAGCCCCCAGTGGACAATCCTCATCCCGGCATTGAATCATTTTTTTGTTCGCGATTACAATTTTTCCATTATGAATAACTTCTTGGGTGATTTGAGTTTGAATTGGCATCTGTACTCGGTGATGGTCATGTCCAAGGCCCACATGTGCTAAAATTTCATGATTGTTTGTCATTGACACTGCGGTAGCTTGAATCTCGTCCTGAATGATATGACAAACCGCTTTTGCTGTTTCGCGATTCAACCCATTACGCAAATAAGCAAGTGTTTTATCTGCGATGCGAAGGGTTTTTTGCGCTTGAACCGCACCAACCTTCTCTCCCTCATTAATCACACTCTTAATAATCATAAGGAAAACAGCGCATCCAAGTCCATTTGCGACAATCATCGGAATCCCAATGATCTCAACTAAAGCCCACGCCTTTTCAAAAGGACGCGCGAAAAGCAAGATAACAAACATTTGCAGCGCTTCTGCCGAGGCCGCAATAATAAATGCAGTACTTAATTTCACGTGCTTATTTTTCTTATAAAAGTAACCGGATATAAAACCCGCAATAATAGAGGCAAAGCCACAGGAAAAGGCGGTAAACCCACCAAGCGTAAAACGATGAATTCCAGCAATTAAACCTGCCCCTAAACCTACCTTGTAACCACCAAGCAGACCAGCAAGTACTACACCAATCACGCGTGAATTCGCTAACGCTTCATCAGGGGTTAAACCTGATGCCCAGCGGTCAAACTGCAGACTCTCTGTATTTAGACTTAGGCCCGTATACGTACCAATAATTCCGAAAAAGCCAAAGAAAATAATCGCCACGAGCTTCTGCCATCGATTCAGCTCATCCTGATACATCATCCCTCTGAAAAACTTCAACCTCGTTAAAATAAAAGCGATTGCAACAATGATTCCTAATCGCTCTAACATAGTAATTAAAAGTACGAACATAGGCATGCTCCTTTTTCTGGGACATGATTGAGACAAGGGGACAGGTTCAGTGTCCCAACGTTAGGAAATATTAGGAACAATAACCTTCCCACTCTACCTGTCTTTGTATCTTTATTGTAACAAGATTTTATGGGTTTGGGTTAGATTTTTAAGGGTAAGAATTTTGGAAGTTTGGTAGGTTTATATGGAAAAAGCCCTTCATGGGATGAAGGACTTTTCGTAAAAATTGCCATTAAATTGTTTACTTACTTATTTACAGAAGACAAAAACTGATCAAGTGCAGTCTCTAACTCTAGCATAGCAGCATCCACTTGCCTTTGGGTCGCACGGAAATCTTTTTCAATCTTGCGGACTTTATTAATTGTTTTACGTAAATGTTTTTCAGACCCTTTTGGATACTCACCAACCTTATCTCCTTCTTTTGCATCACGTAAAATGGCTTGCGCTTCTTCCATTAGAGCTGTTAATTGTGTTTTAACACCTTTAACATTTATGGATTGCTTAAATGTATCAAGTGCAGTCTGTAATTCTTTCAACGAAGTATCGATTTGTAATTGAGTTGCTGAATTTTGCTCTATCATTTTAGCTTTTGTAATAGCATCGTTAAAAACTTGTTTAGCTTCTACAGGATATTCGCCAATCCTATCCCCTTCTATTGCATTTTCATGGACATTTTGTGCAATTTTTATAAGTTCTGTTAATTCGGTCTTGTCACCTTCTACATTTATTGAACTCATAAACGAATCCAATGCCTCCTGTAAAGTTGTTACTGCATCATCAACTTGTTGCTGTGTTGCAAATACTTCTTCTTGTACTTGAATAGCTGCTAAGATTGCATCATTGAGAGTTTCCTTAGTTCCAACTGGATACTCACCCACATTCGGACCTTCAACCGCTACATCATGAATATCACTCGCATCCTTAATAAGTGATTCTAAAGCAAACTTATCAGCTAATTCCTGACCCGCTGGTAGGGTTTGATACAATCCTATTTCTGACATATATACCGAACCACGAGCTTTAAGTATACGAATACGGAATTCTTTACTGGTTATTGGGTTAGAAAGTAAAACAATACGCTTGTATCCAATTGCCTGGTTTGTGTATACCTGCTTCCATTCACCATTTGCATCACGTACATCAATTGCAAAAGACTCTACTTGCTGTCCATGGTTAATGTCTTCTTGTAATACAACTTTATCTACAGTTACTTCCTTTGGTAGGCTAAAAGTTAGACTGCTAGGTTGAGTGCCTGTTCTCCATGAAGTATTATACTCTCCGTCTTTCACTGCATTTGGATTCTCACCGTTTGTTGCAGATATGGTAGTTCTCTTTGTATGGTTAATAGCGAAATCACGCTTAATAGATTCGTGCCATTCTTTAAGTCTAGCTACATCAACTTCAGCAAATTTCCCTCGTTTGTCTGGAGGTATATTCAGTAATAGTACCGAGTTTCGTGCAACGGATTGATAATAAATATTCCTTAGCTGTTCAACTGATTTTGGTTGTTGATAATCGTGATAAAACCAGCCTGAACGAATACTTACATCAACTTCCGAAGGCCACCATGTTAAATATTCCATTCCATTTGCTGCTGCATCAGCAAGAATTGTACGACTACCTAAATCTGGTGATCGGTATGAAGGATAATAATACTGTCTTCCGTCTTCACCGGTTGCTGCAGCAAGTACACTCCACTCATTGTCTCTAGCCCATCCGGACTCGTTTCCTACCCAACGTACATCTGGACCCGTTACAGCAATAACTGCATTTGGCTGTAGTTCATTAATCAGCTTATAATAGCTGTCCCAATCATAGGTTTCATATGAATCTCCAGGGATATGCCCCTGTGCACCATCAAACCATACCTCATCAATCTCGCCATATTCTGTTAAAACCTCATACAACTGGTTCATGAAGAATTGGCCATAATCAGTTGCTGGTAATTGAAACGAAGGAAACTCAGACTTTCCAATGCGATCATCATTTTCCACCAATGTTGGGATTGTACGTTCTACACGTTTGCTTCCATTTCCAAATATGCCATCTGTATATGCCTTATGATCAGCAGGTGAAAGATATACACCAACTTTTATCCCGTATTTTCGCATAGAGTTTACAAACTCACGCAATACATCTCCTTTACCGTCTCGCCACGAGCTCCCTGCCACACCAAATTTTGTATACCTAGATGGATAGAGTAAAAATCCGTCATGATGTTTAACAGTCAGAACTGCCATTTTAAATCCGCTCTCTTTCAGAGTTTGAGCCCATTGATCCGTATCTAGATCTGATGGTTGGAATTTGTTTGGATCTTCGTTAAAATTACCCCACTCCACATCATAATAAGTATTTATTCCGTAGTGTAGAAAAGCAGTCTGTTCATATTGTTGCCACTGAACCTGTTTAGGAGTTGGTCTAACAAGTGATGCCTTTGCTCCAATTGATGCCGTACACTCATTCCCTTTAATCGGAATACGATATCCTGGTTCTAAGTCCGTAGGTACTATACAGGGGCCGCCTAGTAAACCTAGGAAATCACTTCTAAAATCTCCTTCCATTTGAGCAAAAGCAACTCCATATACTTCTCCCGCCAAACTTGTCTCTAACGAAGCCATTGCAGTCCCTGCATAGACGATTGTATTATGAAGCGCTTTTGGTTTCTGTTCTAAGGTCAACGTCTCTTCTAGCTGTTCCTCTCCCAACCATAAACTCACATCAGCCCCATTATCATTGTTGTGTTTGTAAACTAAAGAAAGATGAACATATTCTTCATTCAACATTCCATCTACAGGAAACGACTTCACTTTTTGACCACCACTTAAAATCTCGAAAGATTCATTCTCTAGTGATCTGCGAACAACAACAGCCCCAGCTAGGTCAACGAGAACCCCCCCTGGTTTAATCGATACAGGATTAATGACAATTTCGGTAACAGAGTCTCCGATGAGTTCTCCACTATTAACCAACGGGGCATTTGGATGAAATACAATCCGAGACTTATTACCATCCAACTCCATCCTACCTAGCCCTGAGATTATTCCACCAAAAACCTCAAGCTGACCTTGGACAATATCATCTTCCGAAGAATGATATTCTGTCCCTTCCATAGAACCAATCCAAAACGATGAAAGACTTCTATCTATTCTTGAAAGTTTCATAGTTTTCAAGAATGAAGATGTAAATTCTCCTTCAAATGTAGTGACCACTGCTCTTGTAAGGGATCCTTTAAATCCTCGATTCGATCCTCCAGGATGAACCTCATTACCAAAGCCGATTTCTGCATTTAAATTATTCGCTTTCGGCGGTTTCCCCTCAGTAGAAGTCACTGTAGGTTGTTCAAGCCCATCAAGAAACATGCGCATTTTTGCTCCAGTTCTAGAAGGCTCGTACACAATAGCTATGCTATGATCCTTGCCTACTACAGGCGCAGGAATACTTTTCTTATAAGATGTCCATTTTCCATTATTGTTCACATCAAAACCGTATTCAATCTCAGAAGCAGAAGAGTATCGAACATATATATTTCCTCCAATTGATAATAACGTATCAAAGGAAACAGGGTTTGGGTCTGGTTTGAATTCGGTTTCTACTACAAGAGCTTTTTCTAATGTATTTGTAGCAAATAGAGAATCTCGTGGATTAAAATCGATTCCACTTTGAGAGCCGTTAAGAATTAAACGCCCTTGATTAATCTCCTCATTTCCAGCCCTACGCGAGATTATTCCATCCATTATTTCACCAGTTGGATTTGTATAGAACTTATCGGTTGAAAAGACCCCTCCAAATCCAATATCAAGAATTTCCGCATTTTGTTGTCCTTCATTATTTTGTGTTGAGGCAGCTTTCGAAATATTAGGGGATACAGGTATGCTTGTTACGATTAGTAAGAGCGCAAGAAAAACAAAGGATAACCTATTTACTTTTCTTTTAACCAAGTTAGTGGTAAATATATTTTCATTTCCACTTCTTGTCTTAAAATAATTTCGACCTTTCATCTGCTAAGAACAGCCTCCTTA
Organism: Bacillus sp. JJ1533; assembly: GCF_036965045.1. Lineage (NCBI taxonomy): Bacteria > Bacillati > Bacillota > Bacilli > Caryophanales > Bacillaceae > Bacillus > Bacillus sp. JJ1533. The sequence goes on from NZ_JBALOV010000039.1 coordinate 60,423, forward strand.
AAATTAAATAATTCAAAACTTAAAACTACCTACATTTAATTAACCTTTATTTATCTTTGTTTAACCACCTCCTCAGTTAAAGCACACTCATATACCCACGCTGCAGAAAGCGCTTTCAAAAGATCGGATTAAAGTCATTTTAATTAAATAGATTAAACACATTTTTTAATTTTAATTATATTATTTTACAAGTAATCAGTAACTGCAATTAATAAAACAAATACAGACAAAAAATATATCCCTTTGTTATGCCTTAATATTTGTTTGTTTACCTTTTTTTGATTATATCATATATTTGTTTAATTCCGAATATTTTTACTCGTTTCTCTTAAAAATAGTACTTTGGAATTAAAAAAGGAAGAAAATCATTTAGTTTTCTTCCTTTTTGCATATCCGTATTATGTTTCAATATGTTAGTCTACAATTATTAGTTTAATACCTTTCTCTTCTATTTGTTTACTTGAAAATGGATCGATCTTAGAGTCGGTAATAATTGTATCTATATGAGAAAGTAATGAAATTTGAGAGAAAGCTCGTGTTCCAAACTTGCTGGAATCTACCATTAAAATAGTCTCATCTGCTATCTTCATCATTTTACTTTTTAATAAGGCTTGGAGTTCATTAGAATCACTTAATCCATTTTCAAGATGCACACCTTTGCACGAAAGGAATGTTTTATTGACATGGTATAAATCAAGGGATCTTTCCGCAAGTGGTCCTACATAAGATAAAGAACTAGACAGTAATTGACCACCAGTAGAAATAACTTTAATGTGATCTTTCTTGCTAAGTTCAATTGCTACTTTAATGGAATTAGTAACAACAGTTAATGGTATATCAGGTAGCTCCTTGGCAACATACCATGCCGTAGAACTTGCATCCAATATAATTTGATCTCCCTGATTTACTAATTCGAGGGCTTTTGCAGCAATAGCCTTTTTCTCGGGGACGTTCGTAATTTCTCTTTCAGTATAGGAAGGTTCATGCTCATACTTCTCTATACTTACAGCACCGCCATGACTCCTCATTAGTTGATTTTCCTTCTCTAACTTCTCTAGATCCCGCCGAATTGTCTCTTCGGTTACTTTGAATATCTTGCTTAATTCTGAAACACGTATACTTAAACGTTCATTTACTAAATCTACAATTTTCCTTTGCCTTTCTGCTACCAGCAATGTAAATCACGCCTTCCCATTCATGAAAAGTGAATTTATTTTTGTTTTCTTTTACTTGTGTGGTTTTCCAAATAGATAATATACCATGTTTTTTTAAAAACAAAAAGTATTTTGGTGATTTACTACTTTATAAAGCCACTGATTCGTTTTTTAAATGAGAATACTTTATTTGCTTTAATCGTTTCATCACGTTATTTTCCCCACGCCCAAAATAGTCTTGCAACTTGGTATACTCCTTATATAACTCTTCATAAATCAATACGTTTTCCTTTATTGGTTTGTACGATTCTTCTTTTATTTTCGGCATTATTTTGGCTGCCTCCTCAATTGTTTCTATACCACCATTCTCCTTTCCTGCTGCGACTGCTCCATACATCGCTGCTCCAATTGCCGGGGTAATCGTCGAGTCAGATATTTTAATTTCCATATTTGTAACATCTGCATAAATTTGCATAAGTAACTTATTACGATGTGGAAGACCGCCACAAGCGTATAACTGGTTAATTTCTATACCATTGTTTCGAAATGTATCTATGATTGTTCTCGTACCAAAGGCGGTAGATTCCAATAATGCCCGGTATACTTCTTCAGGTCTTGTCGATAAAGTTAGACCAATCAATACGCCAGAAAGATCGGAGTCCACTAAAGGCGTTCGGTTTCCGTTATGCCAATCTAATGCAATAAGCCCACTTTCACCAACCCTAAGTTCTTCTGCCTTTTTCTCTAAAACTTGATGAATTGATTTATTTAGACGATTGGCTTCCTCGATAATATATGTAGGTACATGATTGTCCACAAACCACGCAAAGATATCACCAACAGCTACTTGTCCCGCTTCATATGCATATAACCCGGGGATAATTCCATCTTCAACTACACCACTTATACCAGCTACATGAACTTCCTTATCACTTAGGAGTAAATGACAGGTTGAGGTCCCCATTACCATCACCATTTTACCGGGCGTGGTAACACCCGTTCCTGGAACACCTGCATGCGCATCTATAATCCCAGCTGCAACAGCAATTCCCTCAGGCAAACCCATTAATTCTGCCATTTCAGGTGTCAGATTACCTGCTTTTGTTCCTGAGGCTACTACATCCCCTCTAAGCTTGGTCTTATATATGTCTGTCATTCTAGGATCTAGTAAACTCAAAAACTCAGATGATAGATAGCCTTTCTCTTTGTGCCAAGTTCCTTTATATCCGGCTGCACAGCTATTTCTAATAATAGCCCCAGTCATTTTAGATGTAATCCAATCAGATGCCTCTAAAAAATATTCAGCCTCAGAATATATGTCTGGCGATTCATTTAATATTTGCCAAACCTTTGGAATCATCCATTCCGACGATATTTTATCCCCGTAACGGTGAATCCATTCTTCACCACGATCTAAAGCTAGCTCATTCATTTTATTTGCTTCTTCTTGCGCAGCATGGTGTTTCCAAAGCTTCACCCAAGCATGAGGTTTGTCCTTAAATTCTGGCTTTAAACATAGAGGTACCAAATTTTGATCTGTTGGTAGCATTGTACAGGCCGTAAAATCAATTCCTATCCCAATTACATTTTCAGGGTTTACTCCTGATTGTTTTATAACTTCAGGTACAGAGGACGATAGGACCAACAAATAATCATTCGGATTTTGTAATGCAAAATCGAGATCTAGCTTTATTGATGAATTAGGCAGAACCCTATCAATTACTCCATCCTTATACATCGTGACATGTGTAGCAACTACTTTTCCAGTAGATACCTCTACAAGTACAACCCTCCCAGACTCCGTACCATAATCGACTCCAATTACATATGTCTCTATCAATTTCATAACCTCTTTTCGAAAATAGTTTTACCCCTAATTCTTAGGCTTTTAAAAGCCCCTGAATTTGCAATTCAGGGGCTTTTTATTTGTAATATTAACGATATAAAGGTCCAAAATTAGTACATGCTCTAAAATCAGCACCCTCTAAATCATTTGTGCCAAACATTCCCCAAGTACTAGGTCTAAAAATACGCTCTTCAGGTACATTATGCATGTTAACAGGGATTCTTAGCATTGAAGCAAGTGTAATAAGCTCATCACCAATATGACCGTAACTCATTCCACAGTGATTTGCCCCCCAGCTATTCATTACAGAGTAAACATCCTTAAATGTACCTTCTCCAGTTAAGTTTGGAACAAACCAAGTAGTTGGCCAGGTAGGGTCTGTACGATTATCAAGCTTATCATGCACTTCTTCAGGTAGTTCAGCAGTATAGCCTTCTGCAATTTGCAGCACAGGGCCGAGACCTTTCACTATATTAATTCTAGCAATAGTTACAGGCATTCCACCTTTTGTTAAGAAATCGCTAGAATATCCACCACCCCGGAAATATCCAGTTGATGCCGGTCTCCATAACGTTGCGTCTAAACATTTTTTTGCTTCATCATCCGAAATTTCCCAGAATGGTTTTATTACCGGTTTGCCATCAGACGTTTGTTCCCCGGTTCCATCTAAAGCAGCTGGCCCTGAATTAAGTAAATGAATAAAACCATGTTCTGCTAACCCCTCAGGTCGATATCCAGTTACCCGTTCAACTGCATCCGGGCTCCAGTATGTTCGAACATCGGCAAAAACTTGAGCAGTGTTTGTTAACAAATGACCAAATAACATTGTTACCCCGTTCAAGCTATCATTTTCAGTTGCTAAAAGGAACGGAGGTCGAATACCATTCCAATCAAAGGAGGAATTTAATATTGCCTCCATAAAGTCACCATTTGGCAAATGGTCCGTCCATTGTCGCTGACCTTGGAACCCACCAACAATCGCATTATGTCCCATTGCTTCTTCCTCGAAGCCCATTTCAGCCAATTTCGGATTTCCTATCATCAAGTCTCTTGCAATCAAGGCCATTTTAACGCTTATTTCCCAATCAAAATCTTTTTGTTCTCTTGTTCTTTGCATATCCTCTGGATTATTATCAGGACCTTCCTTACAATTTTCTTTAACCCAGCTCAATGCTCTTTCATATTCCTCGTGATCATAAATTTTCTTATCAAAGCGTCTAATAAATTCTGTGCTATCAATATATTCATTTCTCATACCAAGATAGTCCTGGAAAAAGCTTTCGTTAACCATGCTTCCAGCTATCCCCATGGATACACTGCCCATTGATAGATATGACTTTCCTTTAATTGTTGCTACAACAAGGCCAGCCTTTGCAAATGTAAGAAGTTTTTCCTTTACATCTTCTGGAATCGTCGTGTCACCAACATCTTGAACATCTTTTCCATAAATACCAAAGGCAGGGATCCCTTTTTGATTATGCGCAGCGAGAACAGCAGCAAGGTAAACGGCTCCAGGACGCTCCGTTCCATTAAATCCCCAGACTGCTTTAGGAATTTCTGGAGTCATATCCATCGTTTCTGAACCATAACACCAACAAGGAGTTACCGTAATAGATACACCTACTCCTTCTCTAGCAAATTTTTCAGCCGTTTGGGCAGCTTCTGCAACTCCTCCAATACATGAATCAGCAATAACGCACTCAACCGGCTCGCCATTATAATGTTTTAAGTTCTCTGATAAAAAGGATGCTACTAACTTGGCTAAATTCATTGTTGTTTCTTCCAATGACTCACGAACACCATTTCTTCTTCCATCTACTGTAGGTCTAATTCCGATTTTTGGTAACTGTCCGTAGTATCTGTTTTTAATTGTTTTCATTTAAATATCTCCTTTACAAAAATTTCTTTTTATATTAAAGAGTGTGCAAAGCGACCATATGCATCTTCCCACTCCGCTTGATTTTCAGGTTCATAAATCTTTAAAGGAAATGACCGTTCCACAATATCTTTTGCTTCTTGTAAATCCTTGATTTCTCCTAGTGATATCCATTGGGACAAGGAATTACCAATCGCACTGGCTTCAACTGGTCCTGCAACAACTCTTCGATTTGTTGCATTTGCAGTAAATTGACAGAGTAATTGATTTTGAATTCCCCCACCACCCATATGAATCACTTCAATTTTCTTGCCAGTTAACTTTTCTAGTCGATCAATTACCCATCGGTACTTTAACGCCAAACTTTCTAATATACAACGTAAGAAGTCACCTTCTGTTTCAGGTTGTGGTTGCCCATTTCTCTGACAGAAATCTCTAATTCGGTTTGGCATATTTAATGGATTAAAGAAATCAGTAGCATCAGGGTCAATAAAACTACGAAACGGTTTTGCATTACGAATTAATTCGGCTTCTTCAGCATATGAGAAATGCTTACCTTCTTTTAACCAGGCTGATCTACATTCCTGTATTAGCCAAAGACCCATAATATTTTTTTGAAGACGGTATTTGCCATCAGCAGTACCTTCATTTGTAAAACCCCATTTCAATGCCATTTGGCTCACAACTGGCTCATTTACTTGGACTCCCAACAATGTCCAGGTTCCACAACTGGCGAAGACAGAATTTTCTTCTTTAATTGGTAAGGAGGCTAGGGCACAAGCAGTATCATGGCCTGTTCCTGCTATAACTTTTACCGGTGACATGCCTATCTCCAGATTAAGAGAATCGAGTGTTGATCCAATGATTGTTCCACTCTTAACTATATTGGCCATAATATTTGTCGGTAAATTTAATCGGTTTAATAGAGAATGATCCCATGTGCGCTGTTTCGGATTATACATTGAAGTAGTTGTACTTATTGTATATTCGTTCACCTTAACTCCTGAAAATAAATAACCAACTAAATTAGGGGTCATCAACAAGTCTTCAGCTTTCTCCAATAATTCAGGATTGTTTTTCTGAATAGCATACAGTTGGCAAATTGTGTTTATTGCAGCAGGCTCGACACCAGTACGGTTAAACATTTCTTCTTTTGAGACCTTTTCGTATATTTCTTCTAAACTATTTGATGTTTGAGGATCTCTATACGAATAGGGATTACCTAGTAACTCACCTGATGAAGCTATTAATCCAAAATCTACTCCCCACGTGTCAATTGATAAACTCTCTATCGCTCTATAACCTTTTTGAGCACTTTTCACCATGCCGTTTTTCATTTCCTGGTAAATTCTAAGAATATCCCAATAATAATGACCGGTTACGTGGACTGGATAATTTGAGAATCGATGGATTTCTTCCAAATGTAGGTTTTTCCCATCAAATCTGCTTACCATTAGTCGGCCATTTGATGCACCTAAATCAAAAGCCCACACACTTTTCATTTGTTCACGCCCTTTTTTATTGCAACTTACTTTGAATCCTTCAGTAACTCTGATCTATACTTTTCAGATGATAGATTTCTTAAAGCTTGACATTCCTCGTCAGTTAAAATTCTCGGTACACCAACAGTTGATGCAATTGTATACACTTTTGCAGATTCTTCTATGATTTGCATAAAAAAGTATGCTTCTTTCATTGTTTTTCCAACTGTAAGCACTCCATGGTTTCTCATCACGATAACATCTGTTTCCTCTATGATTTCAGCAACTGCATCAGCTAAAACTTCTGTTGTTGGAATCAAATATTCGAGATATGATACGTTTCGAATCATTGCAGGAAAATCCGGAAAAAGATTTGGAATACTATGTCCAGTAGAGGATACTCCTACTGAATAACTTGGATGAGCATGAAGCACCGCTGTTATATCAGGTCGTTTACGATAACATTCAAGATGCATTAAAACCTCAGAAGAAGGCTTTAAATTGTCCAAAACTTCCCCCGTTTCAATATCTACACGCACCCATTGATTATCTTGTACTTCCTGTAAATCAAAACCGCTTGGGGAAATATACATTATTCTTCCGTCTCGCATGCTTAAATTTCCACCCGCACCTACAACTAGACCTGTTCTTACAATTTTATCGGCATAAAGTTTTAAATCACTAATTGCAGTCGACAATTTTATCACCCCGATGTTAGTTTAATATTCTATTTTTATAGTCAAAATACATATGAACTAGATCTATGTACAATAATGGATAGCTGTATATTGAGAGGATACCCTATAAAGAGCATCCTCCCTTTTTTTATTCGTAAATTACAGCCTTAATTTCTTCGTCATCAATATTCGATTTGTCATAATAGAAGAATCCAGTATCAATGTTCTTCTCAACTTCTTTTCCATTGAGAGCATCCACTGCAGCTTTTACAGTCTCATAACCAATTCCAATTGGATTTTGTGTTATTGCTCCAGCCATTAAACCACTTTTAATTGCGTCGATTTGTTGTTTTCCAGAGTCAAATCCGATGATCACTAAGTCCTTTTTATTCATTTCTGAAACTGCATTAACAACACCAATTGCTGACCCTTCATTTGTTCCGAATATCCCCTTAAGGTTTGGATGTGCTTGGATGATTGCCTTTGCAGCATCAGTGGATTTTAAATGGTCTCCTCCACCGTATTGAATATCGACAATTTTAATATCAGGATATTTTTCTTCAATTTGGTTTTTAAAACCATCACGTCGTTCAATTCCTGTTTTACTTACCTGATCATGTGCGACAATCGCAATCTCACCTTCTCCACCAATAAGTTCAGCCATTTTATCGGCAGCAAGTGCAGCTGCTGCAATGCTATCAGTTGCCGCAGTTGCTAGAGGTACATCCCCTTCAACCCCTGAGTCAAAAGCAATTACTGGAATATCATTTCCCTTAGCCTCATCTAAAAGCGGAAGGGCTGCTTGACTATCTAAAGCAGCGAAGCCAATGGCATCAGGCTTTTTATCCAAAGCCGCACGAAGCATTTCAATTTGTTTATCTACTTGAGACTCACTCTCCGGCCCTTCAAACGTGATAGTTACATCAAACTCCTCTGCAGCTTGTTCAGCACCTTGTTTTACTGCTTGCCAAAACTGATGCTGAAACCCTTTTGAAACAATTGCAATGTAAGGTTTTCCATCCTCTTTTACACCCTCATTAGAACTACCTTTTGATTCCGTTTTGTCTGAGGAACAAGCAGTTAACGCTAGTGAAAGAGTAAGCAGTGCCCCTAGAAAAATTCCTCCAATTTTTCTCATTTGGTTTTCCCCCTTAAAAAATTTTTATATTATTCTCCTAATAGAGATTAATACCTAGCCTATTTTGATTTTTTATTACGCATGACGTCCGCATAGACTGCGACTAAGATTACTGCTCCTACGACTACTGTCTGCCATTCTTGAGGTACAGATAAAATTCGAAGACCGTTTGTAAGAACACTCATAATTAATGCCCCAATGACAGTTCCTAAAATGGTTCCCTTTCCACCACTTAATGAAGTACCGCCAATTACAACAGCTGCAATCGCTTCCAATTCATACCCCTGACCTAGAGCAGGTTGTGCTGAATTTAAGCGAGAGGCCATTAGGATCCCGGCTACCCCTGTAAATATTCCAGCAATTACATAAACAACAACTTTCCATTTATTAACGTTCACGCCTGATAGTCTTGTAGATTCCTCATTGCTTCCAATCGCAAATGTATATCTTCCTATCACAGTCTTGTTTAAAAGAATGGCTCCAATAATGGCCATTAAAAAGAAAATTACGACTGCATTTGGAACTCCTGGAATGATATTGCCCATCGCAATCTTTGTAAAAGCCGGATATTCGGTGAAATATATTGGTGCTGCCCCTGATATTACTAGGGCTAAACCTTTGGCAATCATCATCATTGCGAGTGTTGCAATAAATGGTGGAATTTGCATTCTCGCAATAACAAAACCAGCAATAAAACCAGCCAATGCTCCAGTTAAAATCCCCCCAACAACTCCAACAATTATGGGCAACCCCATACTTGAAATAAAGATCCCTGTCATGACGGAACATAATGTCATAACCGTTCCAACCGATAAATCAATTCCACTTGTAATAATGATAAATGTTGCACCTAATGCCAAAATTCCTATTACAGAAGTTGAGAGCAATATTCCAATGATATTTTCAAATTGGAAGAAATTTGGCGATGCTAATGAAAAAATGATGATAAGAACTATTAAACTAGCAAAAGCTAAAAATTGCTGAATGGCATTTGATTTTAATTTAAGATTTTTCTTCTCGTCAATTACAACTTGTGAACTCATGTTTTCACTCTCCCCTTTAGAAAAAACCTTGTTTCCCTTATCTAGCTAACAGCACGCTTAGTTGCGAGATTCATAATCGTTTCTTGATTAACATTTTCATCGTTAATCAGTTCTCCAGTGATTCTTCCCTCACACATAACCATAATCCTATGGCTCATTCTGAGTATTTCTGGAAGTTCCGAAGAAATCATAATGATTGATTTTCCTTGTGCGGCTAATGTATTTAATAGTTTATAAATTTCATCTTTTGCTCCAATATCGATTCCTCGTGTTGGTTCATCAAAAATTAATATATCAGAATCCCTTGTTAACCACTTTCCAATTACAACCTTTTGTTGATTACCACCTGAAAGGTTTTTAACCATTTGGTTTTCTGATGGTGTTTTAATTTTTAATAAATCTATCATTTCAGTCGCTTGATCACTAATTTTTGAGCCCTTCATAAATCCGAGACTTACAAAGTCTTTCATAGATGCTATCGCCACGTTTGCTTTTACATCCATTTCAAGCATCAAACCAAATTGTTTTCGATCTTCAGAAAGATAACCAATCCCGTTCTGAACAGCATCAAACGGGCTTTTAATTTTTACCTTTTGTCCTTTGATAAAAATTTCACCTGATTCTAATTTGTCTGCCCCAAAAATTGCTCGCGCAACTTCGGTCCTTCCCGCGCCCATTAAACCTGCAAAACCGAGTATTTCACCTTTTCGAAGTTCAAAGCTCACATTTTTAACCATTGAGCCACTATTTAAGTTTTTTACTTCAAGGATTTTTTCTGTGTCTTCTCCCATTATTACTGGTTTTTGATTTTGTTTGATTTCTCTTCCAACCATCATCGAAATAATTTGGTCAATGCTTACATCCTTTGTTAAAGCCGTACCAATATAGGTTCCATCTCTCATTACCGTTACCCGGTCTGTGATTTTCTTTAATTCTTCCATTCGATGGGAAATATAAATGATTCCAACCCCGTCACTACGGAGTTTTCGAATCATCGTAAATAACGAATCAATTTCAGAATCAGTTAAAGCTGCTGTCGGTTCATCCATAACTAAAATCTTTGAATCAAATGAAAGCGCCTTTGCAATTTCAACCATTTGTTGCTTGGCTACCGATAAATTCTCAACTTTGTCACGGGGGTTTAAATCCATATGTAGACGGTCAAAAAGACTTTGGGTCATTCTGTTAAGCTTCTTTTCATCTAGAAATAAATTAAAACCTATTTTGGGTTCTCTTCCTATAAAAATATTTTGAGCCACTGTAAGGTCCGGGGCTAAATTAAGTTCTTGATGAATAATACTAATTCCTAAGTCCTGTGCAGTCTTGGTGTCTGTGACGGTTATTTCTTGCCCTTTGTAGATAATTGTTCCTTCATCTTTTTGATAAATGCCTGTTAAAATCTTCATTAGAGTAGATTTTCCTGCACCGTTTTCCCCTAGAAGAGCATGAACTTCACCACTTTTCAATTCAAAGTCAACATTTGACAATGCTTGTACTCCAGGAAAAGCTTTACTGATTCCCTGCATTTTAAGTATTAGATCATCCATAATCCCACCTGCTTTCTCTCGTAGTGCAATCGCTTACAAGTCCTAAAATTAAAATACAAATTAAACAGACATAAACAAACACTTAATTATCTTTATTTATTTTTATTTTATTTTAAAAGCAAAACAAAATCAAGGAATTTTTTAAATATTTAAACTCTATTACTATAAATGCATTCTATCGGATCATTTTTCTGATTTAATCGATTTCATGTTATTACTTTTCATCAACGACTACACCTTTTTTAAGAATAATATTTGCATATAGAGCACTTTCACCTGTTGCAACTATAGCATAGGCGTTTTTTGATCTTTCATAAAATTCAAATCGCTCAACCATTTCAAAGGATCCAAAACTTTGATTATATTTTTGTATCGTTTCGCTAAACTCCTCCCAAATAGTCGGAATGTAAGTGTCACCTTCCACAACGTTCATTAACGTAACTGATTTTTCACTATATGTATCTAGTGGAAAGAATTTTAATATAGCCTCTAATATTTGGGTCACACCATGCCCATCACATCTTACTAATGTATTTGCACATGAAGCAGCTGGAAAATTACCATCTACTAAAACAATTTCATCACCGTGCCCCATTTCCATCAAAACCTTCATTAGTTCCGGACTAATAATTTTTGGAATTCCTTTTAACATGTTCTCATCCCTTTCAAATGCTCATAAACTACTAATCTCATCCAATTTATACAACCTAACTATCACATGAAAATTCACAACACTAAAAGTTTTTATAATCAAAGGGGCTAATGCCCCCTATTAGTTATCTTGTAAAAGCCGCCGGTACGCCACCATCAACAGTTAACATACAACCAGTTGTTTTGTCTGATTTTGATGATGCAAAGTATGCAATAGCTTCAGCAATGTCAGATGGATAGATGTTTACAAGTAATGTTGTACGTTTGCGATAGTGCTCTTCTAATTGGTCTGGGTGAATTCCGTATGCTGCAGCACGTTCTTCACGCCATCTTGAACCCCAAATTGCTGAACCTTGCAAAACAGCATCTGGTAAAACAGAGTTTACACGAATGCCATATTGTCCACCTTCAGCAGCAATACAACGTGCAAGATGTGTTTCAAGTGCTTTTACTGAGTTGTATGCTGCTGCATTTTTACCAGCATAGACAGAGTTCTTAGATCCAACAAAAACCATGTTTCCGCCGATACCTTGTTGCTTCATTTGCTTGAATGCTTCACGAGCAACTAAGAAATAACCCGTACCTAATACATTCATATTTAAATTCCACTCTTGAAGAGTTGTTTCGTCAATTGGGCTTGATGTAGCAAGTCCCGCATTGTTCACAATGGTATCTACACCACCGAAATGTAAGGCTGCTTGATCAAATGCTGCTTGAACCATTTCTTCTTTTGTTACGTCCATTTTTACTGCAAGTGCGCGATTTGCACCAAATGTTTCGTTAATTTCTGCAGCCACTTTTTCCGCACCATCAAGATTAAGGTCCGCAAGAACAACATGTGCACCTTCAGATACTAAGCGGCGAGCAGTTTCACTGCCAATACCACCAGCACCACCCGTGATGAATGCTACCTTTCTTGAAAATTCAGCTTCAGCTGGAGCCAATGTTAACTTGTATAATTCTAACGGCCAATATTCCACATTATAAGATTCGTTTTCACTTAAAGAAACAAAGTTTCCAAGAGTAGTAGAACCCTTCATAACAGCAATTGCACGATGGTATAATGCACCACTTACTCTTGAATTGTTAACGTCTTTACCTGTGTTCACCATTCCTAATCCTGGAATTAAGATTACTCTTGGTGCAGGCTCAAACATTTTATCACCCTCGTTTTTATTGCGTTCAAAGTATTCTTTGTAAGAAGTTTTAAAGCTTTCTACTCCCCCTTGGATAGCAGAAATTAATGCTTCAACGTCTTTAGTTTGTGGATCCCATTCTACATAAAGTGGTGTCATTTTAGTATGAACAAGGTGGTCTGGACATGCTGCGCCGATTTGTGAAAGATCAGATGCATTGTGACTATTAACAAATTGAAGAACGTCTTCACCACGATCATACGTTAAAAGCATTTTCTTTTCTTCGCTAACCGCTCCGCGAATGACTGGCATTACTTTTGCTAGAATACTAGTTGCTTCTTCATCAGAAAGAGATTTATATTTTTGACCACCAAATACGGAAGCTTCATCGACTTTAGCATTTATGTAGTTCTCAGCCTCATTAATGATTTCAATTGTTTTTGCGTATGCTTCTTCAGATGTTTCGCCCCATGTTACAAGTCCATGCTTTTCCATTAGAACCAGTTCTGCATTTGGATTGTTTTTTACACCTTCAGCAATCATTTTTGAAAGTGTGAAGCCTGGACGAATATATGGAACCCAAACATAACGATTACCAAAAATCTCTTCGGCAATATGTTTACCATTGTCCGCACAACAGATGCTGATAATTGCGTCTGGATGTGTGTGATCCACATGTTTGAATGGTAAGAATGCATGTAATAATGTTTCAATTGATGCTCTTGGGTGTTTGCTGTCAATCATACAATGTGAAAGGTAGGCTACCATATCTTCATCAGACATTTCATCACGTTCAATTAAAGGAAGGATGTCATCTAAACGCAAACCTGTAAAATTATGCGCTTTCATATTAGCTAAATCTGAACCACTTCCTTTTACCCACATTACCTCAATATCACGTCCGCGGAAATCCTTCTCAATTGTTTTCATAGAAGTGTTTCCACCGCCCCAATTACATACGGCACGATCAGATCCGATTAAATTTGACCGATAGACTAGTTCTTCTACACCTTTTTCAATCTGTAATGCTTTATTTGAATCCCAGTAATTTCGAACCATTTGAATCCCTCCGCTTTATTAATAGTTATCTTTTGTTTTATTATAATATATATTTGTTTATTTTTGAATATAAAAGTTTAATGTTTGTTTATATTTGTTTTGACCAAAAAGAAAAGAACCATCCCATTAGAAGGGAGGTTCTTTATTTAAGTGCTTCTTCAACAACCACAATTATCTGGCTTATCCATTAAAGCAATATCGACTTCACCAATTTTTGTTACTTCAAAGCCATTCTTTTTAAACTCCTCATAGTCAAATGCATCTAACTCATCACATGCGAGTTTATGAAATTCATAAAAGTTTGGCCACCATTCGTAACCATCTCCCAAATTATTGTTTAAGAAAGCATCGGCAATTTCTTTTCCCATTTGGGGAGCTACATAAAATGCTCCCATTGCTAGTACATTTACGCCATTTCCAGTAACTGCCCGTAAGGCAGCTGGTACACTTTCGACAACTCCCGCATGTACTCCAGGACATTTACTAGCAGCAATATGAATTCCCATTCCAGTGCCGCAAAATAATAATGCCTTTTCAAATTCACCTTCAGAAATTTTTGCTCCTACCTTCAATCCAATCCTATGAAACATTTCTGGATTCTCTTCATCCGCAGATTTAACTCCGATATCTGTTACTTTCCATCCCTTGTTAATTAAATAATCAACAACCGCTTCCTTTAATGGAAATCCCGCAAAATCTGCCCCTACTAACACATGCTTTTCTTTTGTTGATTTCATTAATATCACTCCCTTAATCTAGATATCTCCTAATCCTTAAATAATAAAGACAATATTAAATACTGCTTTTTATTTTTTTAAATAGTATACTAAATTCGCCCAAAATTTCGAGTAGTTTTCCCAGTTTAAAAACTCTAATGAACCCCAATGAGGGGAGCAGTCACTGGCAAAGGCCGCTGTTTTTCCATCAAAATACTTTCCGAGTACGAGAATAGGATCATTATCATAACTTAGTAACTCAAGAGTATTCTCTTTTGCTTTGAATTTATTATATCCAAGTAATTTAGGCCACTCTTCGAATTCTTCAGTTATTGGATGTTTTTGAGATGTAACCGGTGAAAAACCTTCAGGAACTTCAACACGATCATCATTATCTAATAACTCCACCGGCAACACTTCAGTTAGAGGAGAATTTTGGTAATTTGCTTTTCCTTCAATCCCTGAAAATGATAAATAACCACCAATCATTAACAATCCACCACCTTGTTTAACGAAATCCCTAATTAACTTTAGGCTATTTGGTATAATCTCCATTTGGTAGAATGTCTTGTTTTGAAGCAAAAATGTATTCGCACCAACATCACTTATAACTATTCCATCATATTTAAGGAGTTCATCAATAGTTTGTGGAAATTTAAATTGTATTTCATGAGAAGGCATATATGTAACCTCAATTCCTTCTTCCTTTAAGCATTCCAACAAATATGTGGCCCCTTCCTCATATTTAGTTGAAGTAAAACTATCATATCCTTTTGTATGGATCATATGAACTACCCATGATTCTCCGATAAATAATAATTTCACTATAATTCACTCCAAGTTAAATATTTGGTACATCTAAATTGTTCAGAAACTAATATACTAAAACTTATTTAAATACAGTCAATTTAATAGGCATCCATGTTAATACCTAATTATTGTTGCTTCAACAATCTAGTTTGCTCTCTTTTATGAATGTAGTAATTAAAAATCAGAACTAGAATAAGAACTCCCCCCCAAATAATGTCCCGATAAAAATTACTTACATTTTGGAACATATTAAGGCCTGATGACAAAAATTGTAGAATAATCACCGCTACTACTACTCCCTGAACGTTTCCAGACCCGCCTTTTGGATTAATCCCCCCAAGAACCGCAATCAATACACATTGAAGGGTATATTCCGCTCCGTAATCAGCGTTAACTGAATTTGAACGTGCCATCATGATTAACCCTGCAATCGCAGATAATGCTCCAGAAATCATATATGTGCGTAAAATAATCCATGTGTTACTTAGGCCCGAAAGACGTGAAGCCTTTTCATTTGTCCCAAATAAATATAACTGTAATCCAAATTTTGTTTTGCTTAAAATAAATCCAGTAATAATTGCAAAGATGACAAAAACAATTAAAGGTAGCGGTATAAAACCAAAGATATTAGAATTACCTATTTTAGAATAAATAATCGGTAATCCACTTATAGACCTTCCTTCTGTAAATACAATGGCAATCCCAGAAAATAATTGGTATGTACCTAATGTTGCTAAAATCGCTGAAATCCTGAATTTTGAGATAAGAATTCCATTAATTGCACCAGCAAACACACCAACAAAAATAGCAATAATCACAGCCAGTATCATCATTTCTATAGAATAAATCTGCGAGGCCCCTGGTGGTATAGTGGCAATCAAAAACTTTGCAGCTATTATTGCTGATAGATTTGCAATCGCAACTACAGAAAGATCAATTCCACCAGTAATCATTGTTACACTGATTGCTATTGCTAATAGTCCATATTCGGGAAATTGTTTGGCCATCGAAATGAAATTATCACTTCTTAGAAATAGATCCGGCTTTAGTAATGATATTAGTACAAAAACAAAGACCATCATTAAGAAGAGTCGAAATAGGTTTTTATCCTTATTGATAAACTCATTAATTGTCATATTAAATGTTTGCTTTTGCTTTACTAGGTTCGGCATAAACTAAACACTTCCTTGCGCTTCTTTTTGAATATTTGTTACGCGTTTTCTGGACTTCATAACCTGGTAAGCGGAAATTCCAGTACCAATTATAATAATTGCTCCTGTAAAGATTCTTTGCCAATACGTAGGAATTCCAATCAGAATTAAACTGTTTGACATAATAGTCATCAGGATGACCCCTAACATCGTTCCAGTAAGTGTTCCCGTACCGCCGGTTAATCTTGCTCCCCCTAAAACTACTGCAGCAATAACAGTAAGCTCCATACCTAACATACTTGTTGGCTTAGCTGTCAACATCATAGATGCCTGTGCGACACCCGTTATACCTGATAGAACCCCAACAAAACAGTATACAAAAAAGTGAATAGCAAATACGTTAAATCCAGCACGCTGAGCTGATATCTCATCGCCACCGACTGCATAAATTCCTCGACCAAGCATTGTATATTTCATAATAAAAAATGCGACTAAAAGTAAACCAATTAATAGCAAGACAGTAACAGGCATGTCTGAGCTTATACCTAACTGTTCATTGTTTGCTGTAAATAGCTTCGCTTTCCCATGGTCTAGCATAGGCTGAGGTATATTGATCTGAGATGCAGCCAACGGCCCAAGCATTATTCCTGTAAATAAACTTGTAGTTCCAAGAGTGACAATAAGTGTTTGAAATTTGAATTTTGCTATTAATATTGCATTAATTGCCCCTAGCAATAATCCAAATACTCCTGCAGTAGCATAAATCACCCAAACGCTACCTTGATAATCCATTTGAAGGAATATTAGGGTTGTTGCATACATAGACAGTGAAGATAATGCTGGGAAGGAAACATCAATGCCCCCCGATATCAGTACCATATAACACCCAATTGCAAACATTCCTGGAATAATCAATGACCGTACCAGATCAACCAAGTTATTGCCTGTAAGAAATTGACCACTACGAATTTCAACTAAAGCAACTAAAAGAATGATTGTAATCAAAATATAAAATTCTGTTTTTTTTGTAACCTTTTTGAGATTCATATTTTACACCCCTGTCTAACTTATACTAGTTGACAATTCAGCGAGTTGCTTTTCATTTGTATCAAGAGCATTTAAAGTCTGAGCAACTTTTCCATCTTTCATTACTAATATGCGATTGCAGTTTTGTAGTATTTCAGGTAAATCGTCCGAAATGATAATAACAGCAAGTCCTCTTTCTGCTAATTCTCTTATTCGAGCATGAATATCATATTTTGAACCAATGTCTACTCCGACTGTAGGACCATTAAGTATGAGAACGGAGAGATTAGTTGCTAACCATCTTGCAAGGACAACTTTTTGTTGGTTTCCACCCGAAAGTGTCTGCACAGGTCTAACAGCATTATTGGTTCTAACAGAAAGATCATTTATCCATTTCTCAATCTCAGTATCTATATCTCTGTTTTTTAAAATACCAGTTTTAGACGAAAGCTCATCCAGCTTGGAAACGGCAATATTATTAGTAATGGACTGACTTAAAAACAAGCCTTCTGTCAGTCTATCGGGTGGAACATAACCAATTCCACTTTTTATAGCATCTTTTACTTTTTTGAATTTTACGTGTTTACCATTTACCTTTATCTCACCAAAGTTAGGAGAGTATATCCCAAATAACGTTTGAACTAATTCGTTTCGCCCTGAACCAAGAAGACCTGTAATACCTAATATTTCGCCTTTTTTCAATTCAAACGAAACATCTTCAAAAGCATGAGTTAGAGTTAAATTTTTCACTTCCAAAACAGGCTCTTCACTAATATTTTTAGGCTGATAATATTCTGGTGTGAATTCTCTTCCCGTCATATAAAAAGCAAATTTCATGTCATCAAGCTCGCTTGTTTTCCCAGTGTTTACTCTTTCACCACTACGCATGATTGTATAGCTTTCTGATATTTCAAATACCTCATCAAGCTTATGTGAAACAAAAAGGATTGCGATCCCTTGGCTTTGAAGGTTCTTTATTACCTGAAAGAGAGCTTTAACTTCTTTTTTATTTAATGACGTAGTTGGTTCATCCATAATAATTAACTTTGCATCATTCAAAAGAGCCCTACAAATAGCAATTAACTGTTTATCTGCAACCGAGAGATTTTCAACAATCTCTTCAAGATCAACCTTAAAATTTATTTTACTTACTGCTTCCTCAGCGATTTTTCTGAACCGCTTATAATTTACTAGTTTACGTTTATTCATAAGCTCCATATTTAGAGCTAAATTTTCCATAACTGTTAAATTAGGGAAGATTGAAAAGTCCTGATAGATTACCTGTACACCTTGACGTATAGCTTCCATCGGGGTAATCTCTGAAAATCTTCTTCCATTAAATTCAAGACTACCTTCATCCGCTTTATAGAAACCAGAAATGATTTTTATTAATGTTGATTTTCCGCAACCATTCTCTCCAGCAAGACAATGAATCTCACCTTTTTTAATCTCCAAATTAACTCCTTTTAAAGCCTTTACTCCTCCAAATGATTTCTTGATATTTTCAACTTTAAGAATGAAATCCGACATTTCAGTTCGTCCTTTCATCTTACTAATATTAAATTTCTCTGATTAGGTTCAAGCCTGCAATTACAATTAATATACAAGGGAGACATAATCCGTCCCCCTTGCAGATAGGTTAGAAAAGTTTAAAATCCAAAAGAATCCACATTATCTTTATTAACCTCTATCCAACCTTCACCGTATAATACTTTATCGGAGCCCTCAACAAATTGCATATTGTCATATCCTGGAACCCCTAAATCTAATCCATTTTCAATAGACTCTCCACGAAGAATTTTAGTTGCCAATGTAAGCATTGCATACCCTGCATCTTTTGGATCCCATAGAGTAGCCGTACTCATAGAGCCATTTTTCAGATACTGCTTTACTTCATTAGGCATACCAGTTCCAGCAGTGAATTTTTTACCTACTAAACCAAGCTCCTCGTATGCTTTTGCAATTCCTGGACCATCATAAGATCCAGTTCCCATAATTCCTTTTAAATCAGGATATTTTTTCAATAGCTCCTTTGCTCTTTCATATGAACGTTCCTGATTGTCTTCTGATTCTACACGTGGTTCCTCTTCAAGTAAGGTCATATTAGGGTACTTCTCTTTTTGCCATGCAACGGCTGCATCTGCCCATTCATTATGAGATGCATTTGTAACGTGACCCACCATTGTAGTATACAAACCTTCTTCTCCCATAGCCTTAGCGAGATTATCCATAATGAAAGCTCCATAACCTTTGTTATCAAAAGCTTCAATGTCATACATTGTGTTCTCCTGAGTTGAGCCTTCGTGTGTTACAACAACGATCCCTTTATCCAATGCTTCCCCCAAAACAGGTTCTAACGCTGCTGGATCTACTGGAACAATAGCTAATGCATCAACCCCCTGAGCAATAAGGTCTTGAATTACTTGCACCTGCATTGCTGCGTCGGTTTTAGCAGGACCTTTTTGGAATACATTTAGCCCAGTATCTTTTGCATATTGCTTTACGCCTTCTTCCATACGAACAAACCAAGCATTTGTACTATCTTTAGGAACGAGTGCAATTGTCCAATCCTTTTCGTCTTTTTCAGATTTACCTGGAGTCTCAGAAGATTTGCCGGATGAATCACCACTACCGCTGTTACTGTTTCCGGTACTACTGCTACTACATGCCGCAAATACTAGTACAATACAAGA
>NZ_JBALOV010000039.1:80512-80805 GCF_036965045.1 Bacillus sp. JJ1533
TTTTCAATAAATCCAATACATAAATAGGCTATTCTATTATTTAATTCATATATAATTTTCTTCTAATAAACTATCATTTGGCCCTACTAATAAGGATCCCTGAATTTCCTTCCAGTTATCCAACAGTAATTCCGACTTTTTGTGTTTCCATCCCGAATTTATCCTCTTTATTACATTTTCCCATTTAGGAATGCCACTCGTTCCATCGATACTTTCAACATTATGTGCACCGACTGCAACAGCCACTTTTAAACATTCTTCAACGCTTAAATTATTCAAAACTCCGGTAAGGA
>NZ_JBALOV010000039.1:80858-111707 GCF_036965045.1 Bacillus sp. JJ1533
CCCTGCAATCGTACAATCACCAGCACCAGTTGTGCCAGAAACATTAACTTCAAAGCAAGGGATTAATAGCTCTCTTCCTCTCCAATTCTCAATATCATGTAGGTTACAGTGCACTAGATTTTTTAAACGTGTTATATTGGATGTGGTTTTTATATAAAGTCCTTGATCGCCAAGCTTTAAAACAACAATTGGTGTTCCCATGCTTAATAGCTCGTCAGCTAACTCAGATATTAGTGAAGCATTTAAATGCTTACTTATATCCCCGCTCTTACTAGCTATTTTTTCAAACATTTCACGATTAACCATATATAGCGCTTCTTCAATACTTGGTAAAAAAATATCAACATACGGTAAAACATTGGATAATATATTTTTCCAATTAACTTTTCCCGCAGTTGAATTAGGATCTGGTTTGGACATATCTAGAGAAGTTGTTAAACCTTGTTCTTTTACATTCTTAAAAATTTGAACTAATTGTTCTCCATCTTTTTCATACATGTTTTTCATAAGAGGAGGGTAACCAAAATGAAATAGTTTTGCACCTTCAATTTGGTATTTCTTTATATCATTCACATTAAAAGTATCGTTCGTACCGGGATAGTGCATAAAAAATCGGTCTGAATTCTCAGGACTAATTACAATACTATATGAGCTATTCTCTCCTTCACTTACAATCATACCTTCTACTAACGAATTATCATGCTGTCTAAAAGCATCTAGAATGATATTTCCCCAATTATCATCCCCAACCTTCCCCATTAATCTGGTTGGAATTCCTAGTCTATGAAGCGCAATCCCTGTATTCGAAACAGCACCTCCAGTAGATAATAATGCCTGACCAATATTTACTAACCGACCTGGTTGAAACAGATTTTCAGGTCGGTTCGTTTGTAGATTGGGAATAATATCTAGACATAGATGTCCTGCTACAATTACTTCAAACTGTTTTTGCAATAGAATCACTCCTAGATATAGAAACGGTATTTCCTAAGCGATTAGATTCTAATGCAGCAGTAAAAATATCATGAGTAATTTCTGCCTCAAACGGTGTTGCACATTGTAGAGGTAAATTTGCAGTTCCATTAACAATCTCATCACAAAAAGATGCCCACATTTGCAAAATTGAATCACTAAAACCAAATTCAAAAATGTTACCCGTAATCGTTGAGTAAGCAGATTGATTTGGGACATCAACTATATGCCATGCTTGTTCACCACCAGGAGTGTAGGGTAAATACGAAAGCTTTTTAGGGTTATTAGTACTAAACTCAGCTGAAAATTCAGTACCAATTACTTTTATATACCAAGTATTTGCATGTCCTGGAGCAATGCGCTTCATAGATAATACCATTGGAAATTCTTGTTCATCAGTATTTACTTCACAAGCTAAAATTGCATTATCCCATGTTTCACATGGTTGCATAATACCGTTGCGATCTGGACGCTCCTTTATCACTTTTGATAATAGTGATCTAACATTCTTTGGCTTCCACCCAAATCTTAATGGTAAATGAAGAACATGTAGACCTAGATCACCCATACAACCGTATTCACCGTTTGTTTTTATTTGGCGTTTCCAATTAATTTGCTTGTTAGGATTCAAATCACTACTATGCCAAAAACCTGCCTCAACCTCTATGATTTTTCCAAACTTATTTTCTCGAATCCATTGGCCAAGTTTAAACGCTCCTGGGAAAAACGGAAATTCCGAAGAACATCTTACAATTACATCAGGATTATTCTCTATTTCCTTCATAATTTTAAAATTTGCTTCTCGATCGATTCCAAATGGTTTTTCACCTAATAAGTGTTTGCCAGACCGTATAATATCTATATAAATATCTGCATGCAGGTTATGTGGGACAGCACAATAAATCGCATCAATTTCTGGATCTTCAAGAAGTTCATGGTAATTAGAGGCAGATTTCATTACGCTAGGAACATGTCTTTCAAACCATTTAACTGCATCCACATTTGTATCACAAACCGCTATGATGCGCGGCTCAAAATTAACATCCTCCAGATGACACCATCTTGCTACAGCACTCGCAAACTCTTTACCCATTAATCCACAACCAATTACCCCAAACCGAATAATTCTCTTGTTCATAGGACTAATTCTCCATTTAAAATAGTCATTGCTTCCTCGACAGAAGCATTATCATGAACAATTGCCATAAAAGCTTGTGTCATAAGGTCTGGAGTAGCATGTTGAATAACATTTCTACCGTAAACAATACCCTTTGCCCCCTGCTGCATTAAGTCATAGGTGCGTTGTAAAATTTCTCGATCAGGTGCTTTTCCGCCTCCTCTTGTTAGTACCGGCTTACCTGAGGCGACCTCAATAACCTTGTGATATTCTTCGATATTGTCACATGGGTCCGCTTTAATAATATCAGCCCCTAACTCAACTGCTTGACGAACTAAAGGAACAATTTTATCAATATCACCATCTACCATATATCCTCCGTGCTTCTCATTTGGTAGCATGACAAGAGGTTCTACCATTAATGGCATTCCATATTTTTCACACTCTGGTTTAAGCTTCATTACATTCATTAAACATTGATGGTGCACTTCAGGATGGTTCGGAATCATAAATACATTTACAACTACGCATGATGCATCTAATGCGAGAGCTTGTTCCACTGGCCTTTCGATTAGTTGACTGAATAAATGTGAAGGCAACTTATTGCCATAAACATTCGCAACATCAGTCCGTAATACTAGTGAAGGTTTTTCTTTTCCAGGAATCTCCTGAAGCAGCTTTGCCTGACCAGGCCCCAATTGAATTGCATCGGGATTTGCATGAACGATTTTTTCGATTGCTTCTTTCATATTTCGAATTCCAGATAAAAATGAAACTTCGTTAAAAAAACCATGATCAATTGCTACATCAAAACATTTTCCATCAACTGCAAATAAACGGTTCATTCTTGCTTGAACAGACATCCACTATTCCTCCAATAAATTATTATCAAACTATTAATTATGCATTTTGTTTTTCATTCGTAATAAATCCATATTTCTCTTGCATTTTTTTAATAAATTCAACACTCTGTTTAATGTTTGTTTCCTCATCTGGAGCAAGTTTTCTCCAAATAAATGTTCGAATATCTGGTGAATAATCACAGAATGACTCTAGTGAAACCCACCCTTTATAATTTATTTCTGCTAATGCCTTAAAAATATCATCCCAATTAATATGGCCAGACCCTGGAATTCCACGGTCATTCTCGCATAAGTGGTAGAGTAATAGGTCATCACCAGCTAATTTAGTAGCTTCATAAAATGATTTTTCTTCTACATTCATATGGAATGTATCTAGATGAATACCTACATTTGGTTCCCCGATTAGTCTTATTAATTCAACCGCTTGTTCACAAGTGTTTATTAAACTACTTTCAAACCGAGTTACTGGTTCAATACCTATCCTAATTCCATATTGTTGGGCATATTTTGCCACTTCTCGAAGACCGTCAGCAACTTGTTCCCAAACTCCTTGGTCTGGTTTTTCCGGGAACGGGTTAGCATGTTGTGAGAAAATCACACCTGACAAACTTTTTGAACGTATTTGATATGTAACATCAATACAATCTTTCAAATATGAAATCCCGTTTTTCCATACTTCAGGATCATTACTAGTAAGATCGGTTTCTGCTGTAAGAACTGTTGAGGTACAAACGTCAATTCCAACCTCATCAAGTCGTTTTTTTATCGCAACAGGGTCAGTCTCTTTTAAATTCATAAGTGGTATTTCAATGAAATCTAATCCCAGTTCTTTAAACTTATCAATTACCCATAGCGTATCCTTATTCCAAGTAGTACTTACCACAAAAGCATGAGCACCTATTTTCATTAATGAAAACCTCCACTTAAACTTATTTTATTTAAGAATGCCGATTTCATATTTCATATTTGGGTTATTATTGAGAGCATTCTCAAAATGCTTACTCAAAGCTTATTTGAACTTTCATAATATCGGGAGCTTTTCCTTTAGCAAAGAATTCTGGGACTTCATCCAATCTAATAACCTCTGATATTAATTGTTCTGTATTAAATCGTTTTGCTGCCATCCAATTCATAGCAGCCTTAAAAGTATGGTTTACCGCCATTGATCCTACCAATTTCCAATCCATATGATAAATATCAAAAGGGCTTATTTGGATAGTCGTACCTTCTGGAGCAACACCAAATTGCAGATGTGTACCCTTCGGTGCTAAATATTGATATTCCGACTCAATGACTGAAGGAATCCCAGTGGCATCTACGACTACGTCAAATCCATTGTGTTTTTTTCTATTAGCTAATTGAGCTGGTACATCTTTTGTTAAATAAGTGTGTGTTGCACCATTCTCTCTCGCTAGATCCAATTTATTTTGCGCAACATCTACCACAGCCAGTTCTCCGGCGCCAGCATGAGTTAAAGCTTGAATTAACAGCTGTCCCATACTCCCTGCACCAAATAGCAGTACACTTTGACCAACCTTCAAATCTAATTGATTCATTCCATGTACAACACATGCAACTGGTTCGATAAACGCACCTTCTGAGAATGGCATTTCATCCGGCATCCGAAAAACCGTATTTTCCGGAACCCGCACATATTCCGCCATTGCTCCATTTTCCGTATCACCAGTAGCCTTCCATTCAATACAATGGTTCCCACGGCCACTTAGGCAGTAGTCACATTTACCACAAAACAATGAGGGGTCCACAGCCACTCTGTCACCAATATTAAACTGAGTTACACCTTCTCCTATTTCATGAACAACACCCGAAAATTCATGTCCAGGTATGAGGGGATAGTTCGGCATAAATGTTCCATTATAAATATGAATATCCGTTCCGCATATCCCGCAAGCCTTCACTTTAACTGTAATCTCGTTTTTTCCGGGTTTTGGATATGGCACTTCTTTTATCACTGCTTTTTTTGGTTCTTCCATTACTAGAGCTTTCATCATCATATATGTATGTCCTCCCTTTAGGTTTTTGAGAATCTATAGACCTAGTAAACTACTCAAATACTACATGAGCTTTTGCCTTTCTTCTTACCCCTTCTTTAAATACCCATTGTTGTGCTTCCTCTAGTGTTAATCTATCTCCCAATAGTAAGTCCGGATTAACTACCTTTGCATTTAATAGAGCGAGAGAGCGATCTAATGTATTCGGTCCAACATAGCTTGCTATGATTTGTAATTCTTTTCTAAACATCGCTTCGGGTTTTAATGGGACAGTATCCTCAGGGTTCATTACTCCATACAATAGTAATTTCCCCCCCTTAGCTAATGCATTAAATGCTGGTAAAAAAGCAGTTGGGGAACCAGAAGCCTCGATTGCTAAATCCACTTCTAAATTATTCATTGCTTCTTCTTGTGACATAACCTTTGTGGCTCCTGCTTTTAAAGCAAGTTGTCGATGGTCTTCATGATGGCTAATTCCAATAATTGTTTGTTGCCCCAGTGCTTTAAGACATTGAATCATCATTATTCCTGCTGTACCCAGCCCCCAAACTGCAGTTCTAGCTCCGACCTGTGGATTAGCGCGGTCCAATGCATGGACAACACAAGATAAAGGTTCGCCCAAAATTGCATTAAGGGGAGATAGCCCCTCAGGAAGAGGTGATACTAATTCAGCTGGCACAGATACATATGACGCCAAGCCTCCATCACGCGTAACACCTACCGCTTGAGCATTTGTACACATATTTGGTTTACCTGCACGACATTGTTCACAACTGTGGCAAGAAAGATTTGGATCAACACAAACCTCCATTCCTGTTTGTAAATGTGAAACACCTTCACCAACTTCTGTAATAGTTCCAGCAAATTCATGTCCTAAGACAATATTTTTTGTTGCTTGATAACTTCCATCAGCAATATGCCGATCTGTACCACACAGCCCAGCTGCAGCTACTTTAATAAGAACTTCTCCCTCTTTTACTTTAGGAATCTCACGTTCAACAACTCTAACATCGCTCGGACCATAGTATACAAGCGCTTTCATTTGTATCCCTCCATTTATTTATTCATTTTTCAATATGGAAAATTAAAAATCATATTACTCTCGAAGTCGACTAAATTAATTAGGTTAGATACAAAGAGGCAAATCATAAAGCTTTATGATAATTCATAAGAGGACTGAATAAATACAAGTAGATGTTTTTGTAGGTTATTAAAAGTGTAAAAATACCACTGTTAGCTTTTACATAAAAATATGTTAATTCATAACATTTATTATTATTTTATAACACAAATTATACAAATCATTTAATGAAAAGTCTATATATTTAATTAATTTTTTTGAATTTAAAAAAGAGAAGGATATTTCTGATAAATCCCTTCTTTCGCTTTGTTTACGGCACTAAGATTTCGACACCACTTTTATTACACAATTGTAAAATCTCATTATTTGGTTGTTTTCCTGTGATTATGCGATCAATTCCATCTAAGTTTACAAAGGATGCTAAAGACTCAACACCGAATTTACTGGAATCAATAACAACATTTACCTCTTTAGATTGTTGTATAGCTATTTTTTTTATTTGAATTTCAAATACATTTGAATTACTCAATCCAGCATTAACACTAAAACCAGTTCCTCCAATAAAAGCACGGTCAAATGTCATATTCCTTAAGTTCTCTTCTGCTATAGGACCTACTAAGGAAATTGTGCTCTCTAATAGTTGACCTCCTAATAGGATTGTAGAAATACTCTTTTCTTGGAGCTCTAGGGCAATTTGTGGGGAATTTGTTATAACTGTATTAACCGATTTAGGAGTAAGATGTCGTGCAATTTGGACAGTTGTTGTGCCAGAATCAATAAAAACTGCCTCTCCTTCTTTAATTAAGGATGCTGCTAACTTTCCAATTTTTATTTTTTCTTCAATCATAAGATTGGACCTATCCTTTAAGGTTAAATCCTTAATATGTGAGATGATTGCTCCACCGAAGGTTCTTCTTACAAGTCCATTATTTTCCATCTTTTCGATATCTCGTCTAATCGTCATTTCAGTCACGCCGAATATTTTGCTCAATTCATTAAATTTCACTTCACTACCACTAGATAGGATATTTAATATTTCTTTTTGTCGCTCTGGTGCCTGTAATTTTTCTCCTGGTTCAGATGATGTATGACTCTTCAACTTACATCCCCCTTTAAAGTAACTTTAAATCGTGTTATTATTTAACTTTTATTGTTATATTTTAACATTATTATATTATAATACATCGCATAAGTAAATCTAATGTTTTATTTTTATTATCTCTATTTTACTTTTAAAAAAAGTGCTACTTCACAAGGAAGCAGCACTTAATATTTTACAATCAAAAGTTTTAAGCTTATCACAGAATTAACTATATTTACTATAAATCATCCACTAATATATAAGTCGCCTTTACAGGTCCATGCACACCCACCACTAGATTCATCTCAATATCCGCTGAATTACTTGGTCCAGTAATGAAATTAATCGCAGAAGGGACTTGTTCTCCGTTTTTTGCTTTTTCGCGGATGAGCTTCGCTGCTTGGGTCATCCGTGGAACAATCGTGCTTTTTGGGACGATTACAATCGAGTGAGTTGGCAGGAAGCTGATGGTTCTTCCACGATTTGGGCCACTGTATAGTACAACTGTGCCGGATTCCGCTAATGTAATTTCGCTGATCGTAATTCCTATGTTTGCTTGTTCTGCTTTTGCAATGTTGTCTTTTCCTAGGTCAGGATTCCATTCAAAGACATTCTCGTTTTCCGAAGGTAATTTTTCTTTTAATAAGAATTCAAGGCCAAATTTTTCGAAGCGTTCATCCTTCCATGTAACGATTGGACCACTTCCAAATTCCTTTATTTTCTTCTCTAGGTCTTCCGATAGTTTGGATTTTGACGTCATGATGAGTTCCGTATGAATTTTAGTACATTGTAGCTTTAAAACCTCCACTAACTCATCCACTGTTGCATCCTTTAAAACTTCTTCCTGTGGGTTGTGCTTCCACACAGGTGGTTGTAGTGTTGTTTTTCGTTCCCGACCAAGTTGTTTTGCAATTTGGTCGAGGAATGCGTCGCGGTTTTGGATAGTTCCTTTCATTACTCCTCGCCTCCTTTTTCTCGGTTTTTAAACCAATCTCTAAATCTCTCTTTATTCGGAGCCGGAAAGTCACGAACATCGGTCCATTCTTTTAACATGCCGACGCCCTTTGTAATTTTGTCACCATGAGCAATTGGTTTTGTTAAGGTTGGCGCGAGTTTTGACCCCATCTGGTAAAGAGATGGTGAAGATGCGCCGAAACCAAATGCCTTCATTAACAGTTTTTCAGAAACAGGTGCCCGACCTTCCCGCTCCACAATCACCTCGCGATGCTTATGAATCAATTGATGCAGTGGAATTTTTACTGGACACGCATCTGTACAAGCACCACAAAGGGTCGAGGCATATGGAAGTTCCTTGTTATCATCATAGCCTCCGAGCAGTGGTGTTAACACGACACCAATTGGTCCTGGATAAATCGAACCATAGGAATGACCGCCGACATGACGATATACTGGACAAACATTAATACATGCTGCACAACGAATACATTGTAAAACCGATTGGAATTCCGTACCGAGTATATTGGATCTGCCATTATCGACTATGACAAGGTGGAAATCCTCTGGTCCATCGACATCGCCTTCTTCACGGGGACCTGTTAATGTCGTGATATAGCTGGTTAATTTTTGACCGACAGCACTCCTTGTCAGCATGCCGACGAGAACTTCCATTTCTTCAAAGGTTGGAACAAGGCGCTCCATCCCCATAACGACGACTTGTGTTTTCGGAAGAGCTGCAACAAGGTCGGCATTTCCTTCATTCGTTACGAGAGTAATCGAACCTGTTTCTGCAACCGCAAAGTTGCAGCCTGTAATTCCCATGTCAGCCTGTAAAAACTCTTGCCGCAATGATTCTCTCGCAAATAAAGCAAGTTCCTCTGGTTTTTCGGAATTCTTGTAGTCCATTTTATTCGCAAATACATCACGAATTTGTTCTTTATTTTTATGCAATGCAGGAACGACAATATGAGACGGTGGATCATGGTCATCCATTTGCAGGATGTATTCCCCTAGATCCGTTTCAATTACTCTGCAGCCTGCTTCCTCAAGCTTTGGATTAAGACTGATTTCTTCCGTTACCATTGATTTGGCTTTGACAATATTTTTTGCTTCTTTCTTTTTCGCAAGGTCACTGATGTATGTACTTGCTTCTTCTGCTGTTTGGGCAAAAAATACATGTCCGCCACGATTTGAAACTTGCTCACTTAATTGATATAAGTAATAATCAAGATTTTCCAGCACGTGCTGGCGGATTTCCTCTCCGTGGTTACGCCATTCCTCCCAATTCCCCAATTCATCTGTAACGGTTTGCTTTCTGCCTTGAATGGTTTCTTGAGCTTTTGAGACCGCCCCTCTCATGAATGTGTTTTGAACTTCCTTTTGGACACGGGTCTTAAATTTTTCATCACTCGTTTTTAATGCCACGATTTATTCCCCTCTTTAGTTTCGATAGTTTAATACTTCTGCAATATGCAAAACTTCAATTGGTTTACCTTGTCGATTAATTCTTCCGCCAATATTCATAAGACAACCGGCATCTGCTCCAATAAGATAGTCGGCTTCAGTCGTTTCAACGCATTGAACTTTTTCATCCACCATTTTCTCTGAGATTTGCCCCATTTTTACAGAAAAAGTGCCACCGAATCCACAGCAATTCTCTTTTCCTGGAAGATCTACATATTCTACACCATCAATATTTTCTAATAGTTTAATAGGTGGTTTCTTTACGCCTAATAGTCGCGTCATATGGCAGGATGTATGGTAGGTTACCTTTCCTTTAAAAGTTGAACCTACATCTGTAATGCCTAAAACATCAACAATGAACTGCGTTAGTTCATACGTTTTCTTGGCAAGATTGATTGCTTTTGGTTCCCATACAGGGTCACCTTTAAAAATATCTTTGTATTCGTGGAACATGTTTGCACAAGAGCCAGATGGACATACGATATACTCCGCATTTTCAAAGGTTTCAATCATTTTTTTCATGGCTTTTTTCGTTTCTTCTACATAGCCACTATTGTAAGCTGGCTGGCCGCAGCAGACCTGAGATAAAGGAAACTCCACTTCACAGCCGAGATGCTCTAATAGCTCAACCGTTGCTTTCCCTACATTTGTTTGAAACATGTCAACAAGACAGGTGGCAAATAAAGTGACTTTCATTTTGTTTTTTCCCCCTTTACAAAACAAGTGAACAGGTCATCTGATGACCTTATTATTAAGAACTATGTTACTACTATTTTCCTTGTTATAAAAGACTATTTTAACGTTTCTTTAAAAAAGTTCCTTAAGGTTTCTTCAACATTATTCAGATGAATGAGCATTGCGTTTCTTGCTACTTCTTCATTCCCCTCTGCAATTGCTTCATAAATAGCAAGATGTTCATTGTATAAACGCTCAGTCGTTTTTTCTTCTGAGAATAAAGTGATTCTCCTTGTTTCTTTCATTGTTTCCTGCATGAGATCAGAAACGTGTAATAATAAATTGGCCAGTAGAGGGTTTTGAGTCGCTTCTGAAATAGCAAGATGGAATTGAAGGTCTGCAGTTTCCCCTAGTTCTTCATTTCCTAATGCGACTTTCATGCCTTTTAAGGCTGACTTCATTTTTTCTAGATTTTGTTGAATATGTTTTTTCGCTGCAGTTGCAGCTGCACCTGTTTCGATAATTTTCCGGACTTCAAGTAGATGCATGACATCTTGTTGATTCATTAACATAGCCGTTGCTAGAGGGAATGTGAAATCCTCTGCTTGGAATTCCTTTACGTACGTTCCTTCGCCTTGACGCATTTCGATTAAACCCATTGCTTTTAGGGCAGTTAAGGCTTCACGAATTGCAGAACGTCCAACCTGGAAGCTTTCCGCTAACTGTTGAACAGAATCAAGCTTTGTTCCCGGCTTTAATTTTCCAGAACGAATTGCCTCTTGTAATGCATCCGTAACCTCTTCATAGATTTTTTTGGGTTTTATTTTTTTGTATTCCATGGATGGTCCTCCGTTACGTTTTGTTCACCTTGATTATACGTTGATTCTGGCCAAAATGGAAAAAAAAATAAATCAGTAAAAAAGA
Organism: Bacillus sp. JJ1533; assembly: GCF_036965045.1. Lineage (NCBI taxonomy): Bacteria > Bacillati > Bacillota > Bacilli > Caryophanales > Bacillaceae > Bacillus > Bacillus sp. JJ1533. The sequence continues at coordinate 92,005 of NZ_JBALOV010000039.1, forward strand.
AAGCAAGCATCATTCGCTTTGCTTTCTTTACTGTTTTTATCGTACCGTCTTCAATGCCTTACCCCAAGCAACAACTTGGTCTAACAGCATGTTCATATTATCATCGTGAATATTTTGTGGTTTAAAATCAGTACCATTTTCAAAGTCTAGGAAGAGCGATAAGGTTGGGTGAGTACGAACATCCGCAATATTTAACTCACCACAGATTCCACGGAGATGTTCTGCTGCACGAGCACCGCCAGTTGAACCATAGCTCACGATTCCCGCTGATTTGTTGTACCAAGCTTCACGTGCTAGATCCATCGCATTTTTTAATGCTCCTGTTATACTGTGATTGTATTCTGCTACAACAAAGATAAATCCATCAAGACTTGCTAACTTCTCATTCCACTTCGCAATCCCAGGAGAATCCCCTGTACCTAGAAACGGTAGATCATAATCTTTAATATCCACGATTTCGTAATTTGCATTCCCTTTCTTGTCACCATAACCTTTTACCCATTCGCCGACCTGTGGACTTACGCGTCCTTCACGGGTACTTCCTAAAATAATCCCAATATTTAATTTTTCATCTGCCATTTTTGTTTCCTCCGTTGCTGTATTTTTGCCAAACAATTTGTCTAAAAAGCCCATACTTAACACCACCTATGTAGTTAAGAAAAGCATTACAATAATAAGTTTCCATTATCTAATAGACTTTATACACACAATTTTATGTAGGGTTCAGAATTCGTTGTAAAAATCGTTTAGTCCGCTCCTCCTTCGGATTTTTCAGTACTTCATCAGGATTGCCTTGCTCAACAATGTACCCTCCATCCATAAATATAACTTTGTCAGATACTTCGCTTGCAAATTGGATTTCGTGAGTCACGATAATCATCGTCCAATTTTCGTTGGCTAAATCCTTCATGACTTTTAAAACCTCTCCAATTAGTTCTGGGTCTAATGCAGAGGTGGGTTCATCAAATAAGAGTAATTCCGGTTTCAGTGCTAATGCCCTTGCTATCCCGACCCGCTGCTGCTGTCCACCTGAAAGTTGGTGTGGGTATAAATCCATTTTTTCCTTCAGACCTACTTTTTCTAATAGTTCTTCTGCTTCATCTCTTGCTTCGGTTTTATTTCGTCTTTGAACAATGACTGGTCCTTCCATCACATTTTGAAGGGCTGTTTTATGGGGGAAAAGATTGTAGGATTGAAAAACCATCCCCGATTTTCTACTTAACCGAAGAATATCCTTTTTACTAATTTTTTCAGAAAAATTAAGTGTAAACCCATCTTCAAACTGAAAGACCCCTCGATTCGGTTGTTCCAGTCCATTAAAACAACGGAGCATCGTTGTTTTTCCAGAACCGGATGGACCAATAATTGAGACGACTTCCCCTTTACCAACATCGATATCAATATTTTTTAAGACTTCATTTTCACCAAATGATTTCGCCAGCCCTTTGACTGATAAAAACATACCCTCACCCCTTTACTTTGCCACGTAACGGCTTAATCTCCGTTCCAGCCCTGCTTGAAAGAGTGATAATATAAAACATATCACCCAATAGATCAGGGCTGCTTCCACATATAATAGAAGGAAATCGTATGTACGCGCTGCGATTTCCTGTGCCTTACGGAATAATTCAGCGACTAAAACGAGTGAAGCAAGGGATGTATCTTTTACAAGACTGATAAAGGAATTGGATAGAGGTGGTACAGAAACCCTTGCTGCTTGTGGAAGAATAATCCGTCGTAGTGCTGTCCACCTTGTCATACCAATCGTAAAGGCGGCTTCCCATTGTCCCTTTGGAATCGATAAGATCGACGCTCGAATAATCTCAGATGCATAAGCACCAACATTTAAAATAAATGCAATCGCTGCACTTGGAAAAGGGTCAATATTCACCCCAATATTGGGTAATCCGTAAAAAATAATAAATAATTGCACAAGCAATGGTGTTCCACGAATTGCGGAAACATAGATAATTGCAGGAACCTGGATGAGTCTTGATTTTGACAATCGCATCATCGCTGTTAGCAATGCAAGGATTAGCCCACCAATAAAAGAAATTAGTGTGAGTGGAATTGTATATTGAATCGCTCCCGAAAGCATGGAAGGAAGGGAGTTCATAAATAACTCCCAACCTTCCATATTCGCATTTATCGTTAGAAGAAAACTATTTTGTAGAAACATCTTCACCAAACCATTCCTGAGAGATTTTTGCCAACGTCCCATCATCCCTCATTGCAGCCAATTGTTCATTAATCGCCTTTACCAAATCTTCGTTCCCTTTGTTAAAAGTAAAGGCCATCTCTGAAACCTCATCTGAACTTGCTGCAATTTTGATGCTTTCATCACCTTGAGATTTTACGTAATCAAGAACAGCAAGCTTATCATTTACAGTAGCTTCTGCACGTCCTTGCTTAATCAACTCAATTGACTGTGCAAGCCCTTCTACACCTACGATTTCAGCGCCATTTTCTTGAGCAATTGCACCGTAATTACTTGTCAAGGATTGGGCTGCTTTTCTTCCTTTTAAATCCGCAAATGTTTTAATATCATTATTATCCTTTGGTACAACAAGGACAGCAGAGGAATAAGTATAGGGCTCTGAAAAATCATAATTAGCAAGACGATCCTCATTTATCCCCACCTGGTTTGCAATTAAATCAAAACGCTTTGAGTTGAGCCCAGCAAACATGGAGTCCCATTGAGTTTCCATAAATTCCACCTCAAGGTCCATCCGCTTAGCGACTTCTCTTATCACTTCTACGTCGTAGCCTGTTAATTTGTCCTCTTCATTGTGAAAGGTGTACGGTGCATACGTCCCTTCAGTTCCTACTGTTAAAACACCTTTCTCCTTGATTTCATCAAATAATGTCCCAGTTTGATTCGTGTCATTATTATCTTCGTTCCCTGCATTGTTATCTTGGTCTGCGCCACCGCATCCTACAAGGATAAAAGCCATTGCGCATATAAATAAAAAAAGAAATTTCTTCATGTTTAATACCCCCAGTTTTGTGTTTATTCTTAGTAGTAGATTTTACAAGTTTAGCTATTCTATTCACCAGGTTGAAGGCATAAAAAGAGCTGTCTCATTAGACAGCCCTTGAAAACGTTTCTTATTGTTCACTATTTCTACCGTAAATATCGATTTTTTGATGTATCAATTTGCTCACTTCTTTTATCTACTAAACCCTGATTTTAAAATTTCAACTAGAATAACCTTCAAATAATTCTTTAGTTCGATAAAAACGGAGTCACTTTATTTAGTGCATCCTGAAGTTTCTCACTATTTTTTTGGTACATTTCTTTTGCAGATTGATTATTGGTTTGTAAGGCAAATAATTCTAAATCTGCCTGGCATTTTTTTATCGTAGCGAGAAGTAATGGTTTTTCCTGTGGGGATGGGACCTTGATTTTATCATCAAATAAATCGACTGTCAGTTGTCCATAAGAGTCCACTTGCCCTAAGAACACATTTTCAATACTTACGCCTATTTTATCAAGTTCCGTGTCGAGCCAATTCTGACTGTATCCAGATGACGATAATGGTTCATGCATGATTTCTCCGTCCATAATAACGGTTTGCGGTTCTTTTATTGGAGCAACAGCGAGATTTAGAACTTTTGCGGTTACTGGTTGATTTTCCTTTTTTAATAAGACATTTAAGCTTCCATCTGTTTCTAATACGGCAAACTCAACATCTGCCACCTGAAAGACATTCTTATTTCGTAGTTTTGCTAGTAATTCATCAATTGTATATTTTTCTTTTTTTAAATTATCTTCCATTACCTTTCCATCTTGAATAAAAACGGTTCCTTTTCCTTCAGCAAAGTCTCTTACTATTTTACTATTTAATGAAATGAAACCCATGATAAACGGAACAGCAAACCAGACACCCATGCCTATTAATCCATGACTGACATGTCGATCTAGTCCTGTGGAAACCTCAGCAGCAATACTACCTATTGTAATTCCATTAATATATTCGAAATAGGATAGCTGGGAAATTTGCTTCTTCCCTAACCATTTCGTAAAAAAAAACAGTGCGATAAGTAAGACTAGTGATCGTACGGCAATACTTACCCAATCTGGCATAATCGTAACTCCTTACCATTGATTTAAAAACCTTTATATTGATCTTCCTCTCGCTCTATTTCACTAACTCGCTTTTTCAGATCATTCTTTATTTCATCCATGACCATCATGGTTTCGTGAAAAGTTCGTTTTGCCTCTGTGTCTTGCGTGCGTAATGCTAAACTTGATAGACTTGATTCAATACTTTTTATACTAGAAAGACATTGTTTCACCTGAGAGCCAACTGTCACCCTTCATTCTCCTTATCCTTTTGGTTTAAAAAATATTGCGCCAATCATCCCGAAAATGATGGCGGCCGATATGCCGGCACTTGTTACTTCAAACATCCCGGTTACCACTCCAACCAGACCATGTTTTTCCGCTTCGTCCATTGCACCATGTACGAGTGAATTTCCGAAGCTGGTAATTGGAACCGTTGCCCCAGCACCAGCAAAGTCGATAAACGGTTCATATAAACCAAATGCGTCTAAAAGTGCTCCAAGTACGACAAATGTACATAAAGTATGTGCCGGAGTGAGTTTAAAAACATCAAACATAATCTGTCCAATCACACAAATAAGTCCACCTATGACGAAAGCCCAAAAGAAAATCATGACTGCTCCCCACCTTCATTTTCAATTGATACCGCATGCGCAATACAGGGAATTGACTCTTTTTGCTGAAACGTTAGAGGAGATAGTAAGGCGCCCGTCGCAACAACTAGGACCCGTTTTAATTCCCCTTTTTTCATTCGATTTAAAATATGTCCATAAACGACTGTCGCGGAACAACCTGCACCACTTGCACCTGAAAGGACTGGCTGCCCATCCCGATAAATAAGTAGACCACAATCCTGATAATTTTTTTCATTAATTGGAGTGCCATGTTTCTTAAATAAATCCAGAGATACCTCTCGACCGATATGACCAAGATCTCCCGTCACGATTAAATCGTAATATGATGGATCAACGTTTCGTTCTTTTAAATGAGCCTCGATTGTATCAACAGCAGCAGGTGCCATTGCTCCCCCCATATTAAATGGGTCAGTCAACCCCATATCTACGATTTTACCGATGGTTGCTGATGTTACTCGAGGGCCTGCCCCCGTAGAACTAACTAATGCCACCCCCGCACCTGTAACCGTCCATTGTGCAGTTGGAGGTTTTTGCCCGCCATATTCGGTTGGATAACGAAATTGCTTTTCAACCGCAGCATTATGACTCGACGCACCCGTTAAGATGTATTTTGCACCGTAATGATTGACAATAAAAGCTGATAATGCTAATCCTTCCATTGAGGTAGAGCAAGCCCCGAACAATCCAAGATACGGACTTCCAAGTGTTCTAGTCGCCAAACTTGTTGGGGTGATTTGATTGATTAGATCACCACCTAGGAAAAACTGAATCTGCTCCTTCCGCAGATTGGCTTTTTCGATCGCCTTTTGACAAGCCTCCTCTAACAGGACTTGATGTGCCTTTTCAAATGAATCTTGATTTAGCCAAATTTCCCCATGAATTAAGTCAAAATCTTGCGGAATCTTGCCTTTTGCTTCAAATGGTCCGACTACTGTTCCAGTCGAAATAATGACAGGCTTTTGATCAAATATCCATGTTCGATGACCAATCAGCATTACAGTCCCCCCCACGTGATCAGAATTGTCTTAATGGTCGCGATAATAAAGGCTGAAAAAACGCCAAATAAGATAACTGAACCTGCTAATTTAAACATATTACCACCAACACCCAGAACAAAACCCTCTGTACGATGTTCAATCGCTGCCGAGATAACTGCATTTCCGAACCCTGTCACGGGCACAGCGGAACCAGCACCTCCAAATTGTGCAATTCTGTCGTAAACCCCAAATCCCGTAAATAACATGGAAATGAAAATTAGGGTAGCAACTGTTGGATTCCCCGCTGTTTGTTCTGTAAAATCGAAAAAATAGATATAAAACGTTTGAATGGCCTGTCCGATTAAGCATATGATTCCACCTGTTAAAAACGCATTGATACAGTTTTTCAATAAAGGGCGTTTTGTTTCCCTTTGCTGTTGAAAGGCTTGATATTCTTGTTGAACTGGGGTTAATTTTTTCTTTTTTTTATTTGACATCGGCTACCCTCACTCACAATCATGCTTCCTCTTTCATCAGAGTTTTGATTTTCCCTAATTCTTTTTTAAGTTCTTTTTCCCCAGTCTTCTCTTTCTCAAGCTTTCTCTCCAAAATATCCAATTCGAGAAATATTTTTTGATCGGTTGATACTTGAATTTTGTAATCTGGAAATTTCTTTTTTAATTCCTCTTTCACATTCTTTTCAATAGACTTCAGTTGAAATCTATCTATTTGGGGAACTGTTATGGCAATAAGGAGTTCTTGATTCGTATTGACCCCTCGAACCCCGGTGACATCGTCCCTTTTGATTAATAGTTCTTCTGCTTGATTAGCCGTCGATTGATTCGTAGATTTTTTCGCGGTTATTTGGGTAATAGATGTACTTTGATTTTTGACTGAATCCATGTTCTCCTTACACCCAGTCAATAAAATAAAGACTAAGAAAACAAAAAAAATATTTCCAAAGAGGTACCTCTTCATATATATCAATCCCATCTCTATAGCATTCCAATTGGAGAAAAGGTTGGCTTATATAACCAACCTTGATGTTTGTTAGACTTATTCTTGTTGATACTGTGGCTCTTCCGCATCTAATTCTTGCAATCGTGGATTTAGACTATCCACAATCATTTGAGTTTGTTGTGCAGCAGTTTGATACATTTGTTTCGCTTGTTGATTTTGAGTTTGAAGTGAAAACTGTTCAAGACTTGCTTGTGCACTTTTCAAACCTGCGATTGTTTGTTTAACCTGACTTTTAACTGTCATTACGTTCCCTCCACATTTTTTGACATTATAAACATCCATAGAATTTGCAGAATGAGCGTTATTCATTAATCCATTTTTTTACAAAAACACTGAGGAGATTTGGGACAAGGGGACAGCTCATTTTCCTAGATAAGGTAGGTGCGGGACACGACTTCTGTCCACGTTTAGCATAATTAGAAAAGGTGCCTACTCCTAGTAGTGGCACCGGTATTATCTACTTATTTGTAAGGGGAATCGTTAAGATGTTTTCTTTAGAACCATCTTTTGCTGAATAAACGAAGAGCTCAAATTTAACCTCATTTTTAGGCTGAGCTATTAAGGTTTTATCAATCGCGATTTCGAAGTCACCCCAAGAAGGGGCACCTACTGTTTGATAGTGGTCTTCAAGCAACTTGTCTTCACCATCATAAACTGCATAGTCAAAAACACCTTCAAAAACTTGAGCTTTACCAGTAATGACAATTTGATCATCAGTCTCAGACACTTTTACATCTTTGAAAATTTTGTTTTGATATACCTTTTCTTCATTTGTTGGAGCAACATCATTATCCGTATTTTGTTCTGTTTCATCCACTTCCTTATTTTCCTTTTCCTGTTCGGTTTCGTCTTGATTGTTTTCAACCTGTTCCTCAGTGTCATTAACTTGCTCATTGTCATTCGGTTCGTTGGTTTGATCATTTTGGTTACATGAGGCCAAGATGGAGGCAATACATAATAAAGCAATTAAAATAAAGATTTTTTTCATTGATAATCCTCTCCTTCACAAAAATATCTCTCTTTCTTATTTTGCGTAGTTTGAGGAAAAAAATACCGAAGGACAGACTCTGAGTACTTTTCTATCCTTAGAAAAAAGTTGTCCATATTATCACGTTATTTGCATATAAATAGGAACACGTCCACTCAAGACAGGGGAGTTCTTAGTATATGCCATTTTTAATGAAAGCAGTTGCTATCTTTGTAGGCAGCATTACAATTGCAATGGGGATCAATGTTTTTTTGATACCAAACAAAGTTTTAGACGGTGGAATTATTGGGCTGGGGTTAATTATAAGTTATCTCTTTCATACAAATGCGGGGTTCTCCATTATGGTTTTGAGTATCCCCATATTTACGATTTCTTGGTTTAAATATCGATCCTATTTTTTTAATAGCCTCCACGGAATGCTTCTATCCTCGTTTTTTATAGATTTTTTTCATAACTTCAACCAAATTCGTTTACATATTTCTCCCATATTTAGCTCGTTTGCTGGTGGGATTCTAATCGGTTTTGGAATTGGATTTATGCTTCGCTTTGAGACAAGCACGGGAGGAACTGATTTATTAGCTCAGTTTCTTTCAGACATTGTGAAAATGAATGTGGGCATCATCATTCTGATTATTGATGTCTTTGTCATTTGCCTTGGAGGGTTATTCGTTTCAATGGAAACCTTCTTCCTTTCGGCGGTCACGATTTTAGCCGGAGGGATAACTACAAGTGTTTGCACGTGGAATATGACAAGTAATAACTATAAAACAAAATAATATTCCTACTCTTCACTAATTAATATTTACAATAAATACAATCATATAAAAATCTGATTTAGGAACAATATTATCGTTGTCATTACAACAAGAAAAAAGCAGGAGGCAGTAAAATGACAAATCAAATTGACACTAATAAATTAAAACAAGCAGAAGCTCAAGCTTCAATTGCAAAAGACATGATCACATCGGCAATCGAACAATCCGCAGCAAACCAAGTTTTAGCAAAGGAAGCATTAAAATCTGCATCACAGGAGATTGCCCAAGTTCAAACAATTTTAAGTCAGGCGCAATCTTCACTTCAAACACAAACAACAGATGAATCTTAATCCAGTATGGACCCTTTTTTTGAAAGGGGTCCTAAACCATATTTACATAACAAAATAAAGCATAAGCTTTCCAAACGGAAAGCTTTGCTTTGTCTCATATTTGTATCTCGTCTTTTTATCAAAAACTAATTAGTTTCTAATCGCTTTAAATCCATAAATGTTCGGAGCCGTAATAGCATCAATCGGCAAGCATATGTTTAGTTCTACTTCAGGATAGTTTTAGCTACCCCCCTCCTGGGCATTTGACTTGTCAACGCCGATTTCATGTTTTTTTCTTTGCATTGCAATTTCAAAAACAGCTATGAATGTTGCACTGTTTGCGTCAAGAATCTTGACATGGCCGTACATTAAATGGGAAGACAAATGGATCTTTCCTTCAGTCATTAATATTTTTGTGCAAGTTCTCCCGCCACATATTGTTTACGTCCTGCACCAATACCTGCAAGTGTCATCAATATTGTTATCACAGTAAATATGACTAATGGCGTTAACCATGATTGTGTATAATCAAATAGAAAGCCAATTAGTGTAGGACCAATGGCAGCTAATAAATATCCGATTGACTGTGCCATTCCAGATAAATTTGCGGCTTGTCTTGAGTCTCTTGTTCGTAGTCCAATCATGGTGAGTGCTAGGCTAATACTAGCACCTTGGGCTATCCCAATACAGATGATGGATAAAATCAGAAGGCCGTTCGTTTGCACAAACATCAGCCCCATTACCCCAATAAAATAAATGATTCCAATTATGCCTACCATCATCTTTTGACTTTTAAAACGGTTAGCAATGACAGGTGCTAAGAATGTAGTTGGAAGACTAACTAGTTGCATTAACGATACCACCCAGCCCGCCATTGATAATTGCATTCCATGACTTTCTAAAATTTCCGGCAACCATGCTACTGTACAATAAAATAAAAAAGATTGTAATCCCATAAACACAGTTACTTGCCAGGCAATCGGTGATCGCCACATGGCGCCATTTGAGGGTTGATTTTTGTATGTAGTAGATGGTTTCTTATTATTGCGTATTTGAGGTAACCAAATAATCATGGCGATAACCGCGACCAATACCCAAAAGGCTAATGCCCATCTCCATCCTAAAAATAGGCCTTTTGCCAGCGGGATACTGATTCCAGATCCGATGGCAGCGAAGGCATTCATGGCTGTAGTATAAATACTTGTAATGATACCAACTTTTAAAGGGAAATGAAGCTTTACAATACTTGGTATAAGGACATTTCCTATTGCAACACCAACTCCCACAAGTAATGTGCCTAAAAAGAGCGTTAACGTATAGCCTAATGATCGCGTGAAAATGCCAATGCACAGCACCAATAATCCTAGAAAAATAGTTCTCTCATTTCCTATGGTTTGTCCAATTTTAGGGGCAAGAATTGAAAGAATCGCAAAAGAGATTAATGGAAGAGTTGTTATAAAACCCGCTACCCCATTAGAAATACCTAAGTCAGAACGAATTAGATCGATAATTGGCCCGACTGATGTTATCGCTGGGCGCAAATTAAAAGCTACGAAAATAATCCCTATAATAAGTAAAACATTAGAGAAGCTTTTTATATTTTTAGAACCCATATGCACCACCAATTCTCTACTACAACGATATCTGTCATTTAAAAAGGCTACTAGAAAGTATTTTTCGTGTTAGCAAGCCCAAAATAATCATAGCCTTTTTATTAAAATATGAAAACTGTTTAATTTGATTCAATTAATATTATATAATAAACATAAGAATATACGTTCTTATTATTAAGGGGTTGATTAATAATTGAAAGAGTGGGAAGCATCTTATATTGCGGGAATAATTGATGGAGAAGGAAGTATTTCATTAACTAGAATGCATGGAAAGGAACACCGTAGACCCTGTATATCTATTGCATCAACGGATCTGGAACTCCTTCTTTAAATTCAAAAGTTAACTAGAGGTGTAATTAATAGCAAGAGGAATTACAAACCTGATCGGCACAAAGACTCCTATACTCTAACAATAAAGTAAAAAGAAGATGTTTTTCATACATTGGAAAATATCGCACCATTTTTGAGAGTAAATAAGAAAAGAAACCGATCTGTTTGGATTCTTGAAAACTATGAAAATGTAACTCCTCGAAATGGAAAGTACAGTCCAGCACTATTAAAAAAGAAAATGATATTCGAAGAATACTTTTTCAACATGTAAAAAGGACTCACCATTAACAGTGAGTCCTTGTCAATTAATATTTAACCACCAAGTATATGTATTTGGTGGAGACGGTGGGACGTGCTTTTCCATGCTTTCGTCATGGCACTGACTATATCTTGAACCTGCAGTTATCAGGTCCTCCGGCGTATTATGCGAAACATATTTTATACCTGTTCAGGTAGGATTTCGCATCCTAGTACTACCATGGTTACATGGCAGCCTATAAGTCGATACACGGCTGTTAGATTGCTCTACATACCGCTCGGCATTGCCTTATCGCATCGAGTGCGACTTAGGTTTCACCGATAAAGCCGGATTATCACTTATGTGTTACCACATAAGGCGACTAATTACTAATCGAACCCACGTCCAAAGATATTGGCACTTAAGCTTCTACGAGTGTAGTCGATATATTAGCGATTCGCTAACTTTTCAGCCTATCGACAGGCTTCCAAGCAGCTAGTCTGGTTGTTCTTTTCCTTTGTCCTCAGACGGCGAACTCCGGCGTAGCCCACTTAGAGTGAGTCCCTAATCCTACCACATGGGCGATGGAGGGAGGAACCGCTATAGTCTGTTATTAAGCAGCTAAAGCGAAGTTGTTGTTTTCTTTGCCAGTTATAGGCATTGACGTTTTTACGAGGCCGATCCCCTCGACTCGCAACTTAAGCTCAAACTACCCCTGTCGAATCCGTAGCGTCCCCATATGTCGAATGATAAGCGGCGAATCTCTTCGTCAGCTCGCTCGTTCGAATCCTCACGTATATAAATACGCTCCGGTTCTCACTCACTTCGCTTCCTCGACCTTCTTGCTTCTAATTCGCCATCCATTCTAAAATGATAATGATGAACTTAATCACCAGTTATCAGGGTGTATCGGATGAAGTGTTCTTGCTTTCGTTGACTTATTCAATTGTCAACTACATATCTTATTATAGCACATGTACTCACAATTTCAATTGTAAGTTATTGTAAGTAATACCAAATCACATCTTCTGTCTTTCTCTGAAAGCACGCTCAATATCACGTTTTGCTTCTTTTTTCTTGAGGTCTTCACGTTTGTCATATTTTTTCTTACCTTTACCAAGACCTAATAAAAGCTTTGCATAGCCATTTTTCAAATAGATTTTGATTGGCACGAGTGCATATCCTTCTTCTTTTGTAAGTCCAATTAGTTTAGCAATTTCTTTTTTGTGAAGAAGTAGCTTACGTGTCCGCAGTGGATCATGATTATATCGGTTACCTTGCTCATAAGGGCTAATATGCATGTTATACAGGAATACTTCACCGTTATGAACACGCGCATATGAATCCTTAAGATTAGCACGACCATTACGAAGGGATTTGATTTCTGTCCCTTGAAGCACGATACCTGTTTCATAGGTTTCTTCGATAAAATAATCATGATTTGCTTTTTTGTTTTGTGCGATTACCTTGCCTATACCTTTTGGCATATTGATTTCCCCCTTAAGACGGTACCTTTTATTTTAACAAATAATGGACAACATCTCAAGGAAAGGCTTATTAATTGCAAGGTAAACTTGCTTCTTGATCATTATCAACAAACCAGGAAATGATGGTCGTGCTGTCTCTTACGTTTTGGGATTGTATTTTCTTTAGTATTGATTCTAATGCGAACTCATTTGATCGGTCTAAAAATTCTTTTTGTATTTTTCCAGGTTGATCATAAGGTAATCCTGGACATTCAATTAAACCATCTGTTGTTAAAAATAAATGGTTCAATCCTTTTCTTAGTTCCTTTCGTCCGTAGCTATAGCATGGGACAAGGAGTTCGAAGGTGTTAACCTGACCAATCCATTCAAAAAAGTGCCTCTGGTTGACTTGATTTTGTCCGAGTTTCTCTAACTCTGGATGGAACAAATACAAGATACAATCACCAACTGAAAACCACCATATAAATTTATCTTTCCTAAGGACAATTAGACAAGAGGTTGATCCTTTAACTTTTCGGCACGAAGCTAAAAATTCTGGACTCTGAAATATTTGAAGCACCTTCTCATCAATCCCCTTAAATGTTTCTTTGATTGACCCTGATAACAGAGACTTTATTGAATCCTGCTGTTTGGTAAATTCCTGCACAATCACTTCTGCACTTTCAGCGGTGTGGTGGGCATCAAGAAGAATTACGAACTCCCAATCTTCATGTTCATATGCCAAACCAGACAGCCGTCTTCATTTTTTGATTGACCGGCTGATGAATTGCCACCAAATTGACCGATTATTATTTTTCCTCGTTTCTGAACAGATATTGTATCAACAAAACTTTCCTGGGAGCCTACCCACCAATAGTCACCCATGATTCTCATCTTCTAAGGCACTTTTTATTCTTCTACAAATCTGAACAATCTGTTCTTTATTCCCCATTGGTGCTTCAGGCCAATCATAGACTGCCATTGGTCCCCAATACTCTTCCGGTGTGTTTGGATATCGCGGAACTATATGCATGTGAAGATGAGGAACTGCATTTCCTGAAACAAAAGAATATATATGTTCTGCTTGTTCACTTTCCTTTAAGGCCTTACTCACTTTTGCCATAATGATGCCAAATGCCTTCGCTTCCTCCATTGTCATATCAGCAAGACTTGGCGTATGTCTTTTTAAATCAATCATGATATGACCAAGGTAACTATCTTCGCCATTATGATCAATGTGTCCTACATATACATAATCGTCTTCATAAATCGTTTCCCCATCTGTTTGAATCAAACCGTTGTGTTTTTTACATATAAAGCAATCCTCCATCAATTTTCCCCCCTTGTAATTCACACAAGTATAATTCATTTAGATTAGAATTGGAATATTTTTCATATAAAAAAAGAATCCAGCGCACCTGCTGGAACCTTTCATTGTTCATTCTATATTTGCTTTATTCGCATAGAAATACATCCATGCCATGAAACCGCCACCACCTATTAAATTTCCAACAGTAACAGGAATTAAATTATGAATCACGCCATTAACTGTGACAGAGTCCGGATGATCCATCACATACGAAACAGCAAACGTACACATATTGGCAATGCTGTGTTCATAGCCGGAGATAAAAAAGCAAAATACCAGTAACATCATAATAAATATTTTAGGTCCGTCTCCACGCATTCCCAGCGGCAGGAAAAAGGCGAGGCAGACAAGCCAGTTACAGAGAATTCCTCGAAAAAACAGTTGAGAAGTGGTGAGTTGCGTTTTGTTGTAAGCAACCGTTAATAAAAATTCATTAACAGCTTCACCTTGAAATAGACCTGTCATAAAAAATAAAAATGCAAAAAAGAGGGCTCCAATTATATTACCTATATAGCTATAAACCCACATTTGCCCGACCACTTTCCATTGCATCCTTTTACGTAAGGCCGCATACGTGTAATAAAAGGTATCACCTGTAAACAGATCTCCACCACCGTATGCAATGAGAATAATTGCTGCACCAAATGTGATGGCAGCAACGGGAAAAGCAACCGGCGATTGTTGCATAAAAAAGAAATTACCTGTACGAAAGGCAACGATTACTCCAAACCCAATAAACATACTCGCTAATACAGCTCTCAAAAAGTAAATTAACCTGCTATTTTGAAATGTATCACGACGAGACATTGCCAGTTTTTCAATACTTGATAGTGGTCTTGTTTCCATATATCTTCACCACGTTACTTTTTTGGTTTCACCTCATCAAAATATGGGGCAAGAATTGTTTTTAACACATTCGCACTGTTTTCAAACTTTTGTTGTTCCTCTTCATTTAACTCCAGTTCCATAATTTCACGGATTCCATTTCGGTTAATCACGCAGGGCACGCCAATATACACATTGTCCTGTCCATATTGTCCATCCAGATGAGCGGAAACTGTCAGTACTGCATTCTCGTTGGAAAAGATAGCTTTAGTGATTCTAGCTAGTCCCATTGCAATCCCGTAATAGGTTGCTCCCTTGCTTTTAATAATCTCGTACGCAGCATCTCGTACCCGAATAAATATGTCATCCAAGTCTTCCTTTTTATACTGCTCATTTCGCCCCATATATTTTTTGATTGGGAGAGTACCAATATAGGCAGAGCTATACACTGGCAATTCACTGTCTCCATGTTCTCCGATTATATAAGCATGGATATTTTTCGGGGCAACATTAAAATATTCTCCTAATAAATATCTGAAACGTGCAGTATCTAAAATCGTCCCAGAACCGATTACACGTTCTTTTGGTAATCCACTATACTTCCATGTGGCATATGTTAAAATATCAACCGGATTCGTGGCGACCAGAAAGATTCCATCAAATCCGCTTGCCATCACGTTCTCTACTATTTCTTTAAAAATTTTCAGGTTTTTTTCTACTAAATCTAATCGCGTTTCACCAGGTTTTTGATTGGCTCCAGCACAAATAACGACTAAATCAACATTGCTGCAATCTTCATAACTTCCGAATTTAATAAGGGTAGGATTTCCTGTAAAAGCTTTTCCATGGTTAAGATCCAGTACATCCCCTTTTGCTTTCTCCTCATTTACGTCAATCATAATTAGTTCATTAACTATGCCCTGATTCATTAGAGCAAAAGCATAGCTTGAGCCTACAAACCCTGTCCCTATCAAAGCAACTCGACTGACACGATCCCCTATATTCATCTTTTCAACCTCCAATAAAACAATAATGCCATTTAAATAACAACCCTTATTATTTGTTGGAGTATCTAAACTATGCAAGAAAAAAAGTACTCCACCTTAGTGAAGTACTTTCAACTTATCTTCTCTTTTTTCGTTTCTTGCTTTTCTGTGGCGGCACATTATCATACTTTTTCTTTTTCTTCCGTGGCTTACGGGTTGACCATTCGCCATCGTTGTCACTACCTGGTTTTTTGTCATCCTCATTCGGTTTGCGACGACTTCTTCCTTTTTCGGACTTAATAATTGTAGGCTTTTCCTTTGAAAATTTGCGGCGGCTTCCTTTCATGCCAACCACTTCAAAGTCAACTGAACGCTCATCTTTATTAACGTTAATTACGCGAACCGTTATTTCGTCTCCAATTCGGAATACATTCCCGGTCCGTTCCCCAATCATCGCATAGCTTCTCTCATCATAACGGTAGTAATCGTCGGTAAGATAGCTAACGTGAACGAGCCCTTCTATGGTGTTTGGAAGCTCAACAAACATGCCGAAGTTTGTCACAGAGCTGATGATGCCATCGTATTCCTCACCGATTTTATCCATCATATATTCCGCTTTTTTCATGCTGTCTGTTTCCCGCTCTGCTTCAACTGCACGTCGTTCCATATTAGAGGAATGCTCTGCAATTTCTGGAAGTCTTTCTTTCCACTTATCCTGAGTTGCATTGTCGAGCTTGCCTTGGATTAAATAGGTTCGAATTAACCGATGAACGATTAAGTCAGGATAACGTCGAATTGGTGACGTGAAATGTGTGTAAAAATCAGTTGATAAACCAAAGTGTCCAACACTTTCTGGATCGTACTTTGCCTGCTTCATTGAACGAAGCATGACGGTTGAAACAACCATTTCCTCAGGTTTCCCTTGAACAGCTTCGATGACTTCCTGCAAGGCACGCGGGTGAATTGAATTACCAGCACCTCTTACAAGATAGCCAAAGTTCGTAATAAACTCTAAGAAGCGTCTTAGCTTTTCTTCATTCGGATCCTCGTGAATCCGGTAAATAAACGGAACGTTCATCCAATGGAAATGCTCTGCAACTGTTTCGTTTGCAAGTAGCATGAACTCTTCAATTAGACGTTCCCCAACAGAGCGCTCTCGTAAGACAACATCATATGGAGCACCTTCATCATCGACAAGAACCTTTGCCTCTTTAAAATCAAAGTCAATCGCACCACGCTTCATTCGTTTTTCACGAAGGATCGCAGCGAGCCTTTCCATTTCTTCAAACATTGGAACAAGTGGCTCATACCGTGTGCGCAGTTCCTCGTCTTTATCAACAAGAATACTGTTCACATCAGCATATGTCATTCGTTCGGTTGTTTTTATCACACTTTGAAAAATATCATGCTTAACCACGACACCGTTCCTGTCAACTTCCATCTCACAGGACAGCGTTAAACGATCAACCTTTGGATTTAAAGAACAAATACCATTTGATAAACGGTGCGGAATCATCGGAATGACTCGATCAACAAGATAAATACTTGTTCCACGGTCACTTGCTTCCTTATCAATAGGGGAGCCTTCTGTCACATAATGTGTAACATCCGCAATATGAACACCAAGTTTGTAATGACCATTATCAAGCTTTGTAACTGTGACGGCATCGTCTAAATCCTTCGCGTCGGCACCATCGATTGTTACGATGACTTCATCTCGCAGGTCCCGACGATTTTCAAGATCTTTTGGATCGATGGAATCAGGTGTATGGTTTGCCTGCTCCAATACCTCTCTCGGAAACTCCTGAGGCAGTCCGTGCTTATGAATGACAGATAGAATATCGATTCCTGGGTCATTTTTGTGACCTAAAATCTCAACAACTTCTCCTTCTGCACTCATCCGCCCTTCTGGATAGGTAACAAGCTTGACGACAACTTTATGTCCCTCAATGGCCCCATTTGAGGCTTGCTTTGGAATAAAAATATCGTTGGCGATTTTTTTATCATCTGGAATGACGAAGCCAAAACTTTTACTTTCGGTGTATGTACCAACAATTGTTTTGATGCCATGCTCAATAATCCGAACAACTGCTCCTTCCTTCCGTTGGCCGGAAGATTCCGAGTTAATTCGAACAAGCACGGTATCTCCATGCATTGCATTTTTCAACTCAGTTGGCGGAATAAATACATCATCCATCGTCTTGTCGTCTGGAACCACAAATGCAAAGCCCTTCGCATGGCCAGTAATTGTTCCGCGAACAAGGTTCATTTTTTCCGGAAGACCGTAACGATTGCTACGTGTTCGAACGACTAACCCCTGTTCTTCCATCACCACAAGGGCTTTAACAAAGTCTTTAAAGTCCTCCGACCCCGAGATACCAAAGGCTTCCTCGAGCTCTTGGACGGTTAAGGGTTTGTATGCTTCTTCCTTCATAAAGTCTAGTAATTTATTGATATGAATTTGGATTTCCTGTTCCATATTTTTCCTCCCGTTACCAATCTAACTGCTCTAAGAATGCATACACATCCTCGTGCAGCTGGTCACGTTCTTTATCTAGGGTTATGACATGTCCTGATTCCTCATACCATTTGATCTTTTTAAAATCATTTTCAATCGCTTCATATATTATATTTGCACTATCTGGATTTATCATTTTGTCATGACGGGCCTGTGCAACAAATGTCGGGGAATAGATCATATCGACATTGTCACGTACTTCCGCGATTAGGTTCTGTAATGCTTTTAATGTATCCATCGGAGTCTTTTTGAATTCCTCGATTTCTTGTTCGATTTGCTCAGGTGATTTCCCCTCAAATCGCTTGTATTCACGTGCAAATTCAACTACACCCTCATACATAACTTCTTCACTTTTTAGATACATCGGGGCACACATAGTCACAATCCCTTTTATAGGTACAGTGTAACCCAATTTAAGGGAAAATACCCCGCCAAGTGACAATCCTGCAACTGCAATTTTATCGTAACCTTTGTTTTTTAAAAATTGGTAGGCATTCATAACGTCCTCCCACCAATCCTCAGGACCTGTATGGACCAATTCTTCAGGTGGAACACCGTGCCCCTTGTAGATTGGGGCATGACAGGTATAGCCTCTATTCTCAAGGAACCTCCCAAGCATCCGTACGTCTGCTGAATTTCCGGTGAAACCATGTAGTAATAAAACAGCCTTTTCTCCGCCTTCAAAAAAGAAAGGTTGAGGTAATTTGATCTTCATTTTATGTAAAACTCCTTTTTGTTACTTCTATCAAGCTTATTTTGCGCTTTTTTTCCGTATTCTACTATCGTAACGGAAATACTGTTTTGAGCGCAATAAAAAAGGCTAGACATCAACTTGTCTAACCTACTTTTGAATAAGTTTATAGTTCAAAGTACGATACAGCAACTGTAAGAACAAAGAATAATACCGCTAGGACAACTGTTACGCGATGTAAAACCGCGTCAAGACCACGCGCCTTTTGCTTTCCGAATAACTGCTCGGCACCACCAGAGATAGCCCCTGATAAACCCGCGCTTTTACCGGATTGCAATAAAACGACTACAATCAATCCAATACATACGATAACTAGTAATGTAACAAGAATTCCATGCAACATATAAAACGACACCTCCTGAACAAGAACGCATATGACGTTAAAATAAATGTACCATAAAAATACCATGTGGACAATACTGCATTTTCTGACATTAGACAAATAATTCAAATCAAATGATAACGCACGCTGATAAGCGTGATGTCGCCTAGCGCTCACCGCCCGGGACTTCATATGTTTGAGTCTTCTTAGCATCCATTTTCCAACGATTCACTTTATGATTTCCTTGATAAACGTCCATATTAAAATAGACTAACTTGAAAGGAATGATATGTGTGATTAATTGGGATTTGGATGCATTAATCAAAGAGCAGAAAAAGCACAAAACGAATTATTTAGGCGAGAATACACAACAGGATAAGCAAAAGAAACAACCGACGAAAAAAGATAAATAACTTTTGATGGGAGCTGCGCCTCTCCCAAGATTTATGCGTCACTTCTCGGAGATTTGAGCCAAAACGGAATTTTTTGCGTCACTTCTCGGAGATTTGCGCCAA
>NZ_JBALOV010000039.1:111819-152464 GCF_036965045.1 Bacillus sp. JJ1533
AGATTTGCGCCAAAACAAATTTTTTTGCGTCTCCTTCCGGATAACTACGCCAATAACCAAGATATTTGCTTTAAAAACCTTAATATTTGTATCTACATGAAAAAAACGACAAGCACCCATGCTTGTCGTTTTCCTTTTAAGCTAATTAACCTCTTAGGTTATAGAAAGATGCTAAGCCGTTGTATTGAGCTGTTTCACCAAGATTGTCTTCAATACGTAGTAATTGGTTGTATTTTGCAACACGGTCAGTACGTGATGGAGCACCAGTCTTGATTTGGCCAGCGTTTGTTGCAACTGCGATGTCAGCGATTGTGCTGTCTTCTGTTTCACCAGAACGGTGAGAGATGACTGCAGTGTAACCAGCGCGTTTTGCCATTTCGATTGCATCAAATGTTTCAGTTAATGTACCGATTTGGTTTACTTTGATTAGGATAGAGTTACCTACGCCTCTTTCAATACCTTCTGAAAGTTTCTTCGTATTTGTTACGAATAGGTCGTCCCCGACTAATTGAACTTTTTTACCAAGACGCTCAGTTAGTAGCTTGTGGCCTTCCCAGTCGTTCTCGTCTAAACCATCTTCAATTGAGATGATTGGGTATTTTGAAACAAGATCTTCGTAGAATGAAACCATTTCTTCAGAAGTAAGAACTTTGCCTTCTCCCTTAAGATGATATTTACCGTCTTCTTTGTTGTAGAACTCAGAAGATGCAGCATCCATTGCAAGACGCACTTGTTCGCCTGGCTTGTAACCAGCTTTTTCGATTGCTTCTACGATTGTTTTAAGAGCTTCTTCGTTTGATCCAAGGTTTGGAGCAAATCCACCTTCGTCACCAACAGCTGTGTTTAAGCCTTTTGCGTGTAACACTGCTTTTAGGTTGTGGAAAATTTCAGCACCCATGCGAAGTGCTTCTTTGAAGTTTTCAGCACCAACAGGCATGATCATGAATTCTTGGATATCAACGTTATTATCAGCATGCTCTCCACCGTTGATGATGTTCATCATTGGTACTGGAAGAGTTTTTGAGTTGAAGCCACCTAGGTATTGGTATAAAGGCACTTCTAGGAAATCTGCAGCTGCACGAGCTACCGCCATAGATACACCAAGAATTGCGTTTGCACCTAATTTACCTTTGTTTTCAGTTCCATCAAGCTCGATTAGCGCATGATCGATTGCTACTTGTTCAGTTACATCGAAACCAATAATTTCTGCAGCGATGATTTCATTTACATTGTTTACTGCTGTTTGAACACCTTTTCCAAGGTAACGGCTCTTATCGCCATCACGAAGCTCAACTGCCTCATATTCACCAGTTGAAGCACCACTTGGTACTAGTGCGCGACCGAATGCACCTGACTCAGTGTAAACTTCAACCTCAACTGTAGGATTTCCACGAGAATCTAATACTTCACGAGCATATACATCTACGATAATTGACATTAAAAATCTCTCCTTTAAATTGGTTTATTTTATTAAACTGTTTCCTGTCATTTCAGCGGATTTTTGGACACCTAGTAAATCAAGCATAGTTGGTGCTAGATCACCTAAGATTCCATCTTCCCTTAATGTTAATCCTTCTTTAGTAACGATTACTGGTACTGGATTTGTTGTATGTGCAGTCATCGGCTGTCCCTCAAGGGTAACCACCTCATCAGAGTTACCATGGTCAGCTGTAATGATTGCTGCTCCTCCTTTTGCAAGGATAGCATCAACGATTTCACCTAAGCACTCATCAACCACTTCAATCGCTTTGATTGTTGGCTCAAGCATGCCAGAGTGACCGACCATATCAGGGTTTGCAAAGTTTAAAAGAATCGCATCATGATTATCTTCAGCAATTTCTTTTAAAAGTGCATCCTTCACCTCGTATGCACTCATTTCAGGCTTAAGATCATAAGTTGCAACTTTTGGTGAATTGATTAAAATTCGTGTTTCACCAGGGAATTCCTGTTCACGTCCACCACTCATAAAGAAGGTAACATGAGGATATTTTTCAGTTTCCGCAATGCGGAGCTGTTTTAATCCATTTTGTGAAAGGACTTCTCCTAATGTATTATCTAGATTTGTTGGCTTGAATGCCACATATCCATCGACACTTTCACTGAAGTGGGTTAAGCAGACAAAGAATAAATTCTTCGGATGCTTAGGTCCACGATCAAATGAACGGAAATCGTCATTTGTGAATGTGTTCGAAATTTGGATGGCGCGATCTGGTCTGAAATTATAAAAAATCACAGCATCATTGTCTTGGATGGTTGCAACAGGTGAACCATCTTCTTTGACAATGACAGATGGTAAAACGAACTCATCGTAAATGCCGTTTGCATAAGAGTCATCAACAAGCTCGAATCCATTTTTATATGTAGGACCTTCCCCGTAAACCATCGAACGATATGATTTTTCAACACGTTCCCAACGCTTGTCACGGTCCATTGAATAATAACGGCCAGACAAAGTGGCAATTTCACCAACACCGTATTCCTTGATTTTTTCATCAAGCTGTTCTAGATAGATTTTTGCGGTTTGAGGACCAACATCTCTTCCATCTAAAAAGCCATGAATATACACTTTTTCAATACCTTCTGATGCAGCAAGCTTTAATAAAGCAAAAAGGTGATCGATGTGACTGTGTACACCACCATCTGATAATAAACCGAAAAGGTGTAGGGCTGTACCTTTTTCCTTCACATGCTTCATGGCTGCTAGGAAAGTTTCATTTTTTTCAAATTCATGCTCACGAATGGCAACATTTACGCGGGTCAAGCTTTGGTAGACAATCCGGCCAGCACCAATATTTAAGTGACCTACCTCAGAATTCCCCATTTGACCTTCAGGTAAACCAACGGCCTCACCGCTAGCCTGTAAAGTAGCATGCGGATATTTGTTCCATAAGCGATCAAAATTTGGCTTGTTTGCTTGGGCAACTGCATTTCCTTTTACTTCATCGCGAAATGCAAATCCATCTAAGATGATGAGTGCAACTGGTGATTTACTCATTGCTACCTGCCTCCAAAAGCTTTACAAAAGAGGAAGCATCAAGACTTGCTCCACCAACTAGAGCACCATCGATATCTGGTTGTGACATGTATTCTTTAATGTTTTCGGGTTTTACACTTCCACCATATTGGATGCGTACTGCATCTGCCACGTCGCCGGAGAATTGCTCAGCAACTACTTTACGGATGTGTGCACAAACCTCGTTCGCATCTTCAGCAGAAGAAGATTTTCCTGTTCCAATCGCCCAGATTGGTTCATAGGCAATGACAACCTCTTTCACTTGTTCAGCTGTTAGACCTGCTAATGCTTTTTGAACTTGTGTTCCAACTAGGTCATTCGTTTGACCTGTTTCACGCTGCTCTAATGTTTCACCACAGCACACAATTGGAATTAAACCATGTGAAAAAGCTGCAAGTGTTTTTTGGTTTACCGTTTCATCTGTTTCTGCGAACATTTCGCGACGCTCAGAGTGACCAAGGATCACATAATCAACGCCAAGATCCTTTAAAGCAACAGGACTAATTTCACCTGTAAATGCTCCACTCTCTTCGAAGTGCATATTTTGTGCACCAATTTTAAGATTATAATTTCCTTCTTTTACGTTTGCTACTAAACGCTCTAGGAAAAGAGCTGGCGAACAAACGACAGAATCAACCTTTTCTGGTGATGGAATTAGACCATTGATTTCTTCTACAAATTGAACTGCTTCAGAAAGAACCTTATTCATTTTCCAGTTTCCTGCAATGATTGGCTTTCTCATATTTCACCATTCCTTTCAAATAGAAAAGTGCAAGGCGCCAGCCGATTGGCGGCAAGCATAAGATAGCTTTGACAGAAGGTGCATTTTACCTTCTGAAGCGATTGATTATGACCCGAGCCGATGGCGCCTGGAACTAGACATTGGTCTAGATTGCTTTTTTATTTATCGTTAAGTAATTCGACTCCTGGAAGCTCTTTACCTTCCATGAATTCTAATGATGCTCCACCACCTGTTGAGATGTGGCTCATTTTATCAGCAAGACCGAATTTTTCTGCAGCTGCAGCAGAGTCACCGCCACCGATGATTGAGTATGTATCAGTTGCATCAGCTAGTGCCTGGGCAACAGCTTTTGTTCCGTTTGCGAATGCATCTAATTCGAACACACCCATTGGACCGTTCCAAATAACAAGCTTAGAGTTTTGGATGACATCTCTGTAAGTTTCAGCTGTTTTTGGTCCGATATCGAGTGCTTCCCAATCACTTGGGATTTCGTTAATTGGAACAATTTTAATGTTCGCATCATTTGAGAAATCATCTGCTACTCTTACATCTACAGGCATATAGAAGTTTACGCCTTTTTCTTTAGCTTTGTCCATGAATTGCTTTGCAAGATCAATTTTATCTTCCTCTAAAAGAGATTTACCAATTTCATGACCTAATGCTTTTACAAATGTATAAGCAAGTCCTCCACCAATGATTAAGTTATCCACTTTATCTAAGAGGTTCTCGATGACTCCGATTTTGTCTTTAACCTTTGCTCCACCGATAATCGCTGTGAAAGGACGCTCTGGATTGGATAGTGCTTTTCCTAATACTTCAATCTCTTTTTCCATTAAGAAACCTGCAACAGCCGGTAGGTGTTCTGCAATACCCGCTGTAGAAGCATGAGCACGGTGAGCAGCTCCGAATGCATCGTTTACGTAAACATCAGCTAACGCAGCAAATTGTTTAGCTAGCTCTGAATCATTCTTCTCTTCTCCAGGATAGAAACGAACGTTTTCTAACAATAGAACATCGCCATCGTTCATTTCAGAGATTGCTTGTTCAACCTCTGGACCATACGCCTCATTTGTTTTGCGAACCTCGATACCTAAATGCTCGCCTAAGCGTTTAGCTACTGGGTCTAAGCGAAGCTCGTCTACCGCTTTACCTTTTGGACGACCAAGGTGACTAGCTAAAATAACCTTTGCTCCTTCTTTACGAAGGTACTCGATTGTAGGTAATGCTGCACGAATACGAGTTTCGTCCGTAACCTGACCATCTTGCATTGGAACGTTAAAATCAACTCGACAGAAAACTCGTTTGCCTTTCACATCAATATCTCTTACTGATTTTTTATTCATTGGGAAGGCCTCCGTTCTATGTAATATATTGAATCAAAACTTGTGATTTGACCCTTGTCTAAATGACATTAAAAAGGGAAGGGAACACTCCCTTCCCTACACATGTTTATTATATTGGTTGTTGTTTAGGATTCCAAGATAATGTGCTTTACTGTTTTATACGGTAAAATTATAGACCTTTTTTAGCAATGTAGTCTACAAGGTCAACTACACGGTGAGAATATCCACTTTCGTTATCATACCAAGAGATAACCTTAACCATGTTGCCTTCCATTACCATTGTAGAAAGTGCATCGATTGTTGAAGAATTTGGATTTCCGTTATAGTCACCAGAAACTAGTGGCTCTTCACTGTACCCCATAATTCCATTTAATTCGTTTTCTGCTGATTTACGTAATGCAGCATTTACTTCTTCTACAGTTACTTCTTTATCTAATTCAGCAACTAGGTCAACTAGTGATACGTTAGGAGTTGGAACACGCATAGCTCCACCATTTAATTTACCCTTTAACTCTGGTAATACTAGAGAAACAGCTTTTGCTGCACCAGTAGTTGTAGGAATGATGTTTTCAGCTGCTGCACGAGCACGACGATAATCTTTATGTGGTAAATCAAGAATTTGTTGGTCATTTGTGTATGAGTGAATTGTTGTCATCATACCACGCTTAATTCCAAAGTTCTCATGTAGAACTTTTGCAAATGGTGCTAAGCAGTTTGTTGTACAAGAAGCATTTGAAATTACATTGTGGTTTGCTGCATCGTACTTGTCTTCGTTAACACCCATAACGATTGTGATATCTTCGTCAGTTGCAGGAGCAGAAATGATAACTTTCTTTGCACCAGCTTCTAAGTGTTTCGCAGCGTCTGCACGCTTAGTGAAACGACCAGTAGATTCAACAACTACTTCTACACCTAGGTCTCCCCAAGCAAGTTGAGCTGGGTCGCGTTCAGCTTTAACTAGAATTTCTTTTCCATTAACAACAAGGTTGTTTCCATTAACAGATACTTCTGCATTTAGAGTACCATGTACAGAGTCATACTTTAATAGATGTGCTAACATGTTTGCATCTGTTAAATCGTTTACTGCTACAATTTCAACATTTGGATTGTTTAACGCCGCACGTAATACGTTACGTCCAATACGTCCAAAACCATTAATACCAACTTTTACTGCCATTTTGATTTCCTCCTTTTGTATGTGAAGCCTAAAAAAATTTTTTATATAAGGGTTACCCCTTTATTAACTCTTTTGCAGCACCCTCATCTGTTATTAACAGAGTTCCCTGTGCTTGCTTTAAGTAGGCTTGAATGGCTTTTGCCTTCGAAGCTCCACCAGCTACTGCAATCACATCATGAATTGCAGGAAGATCCTTAAGCTGGATCCCAATCGTTTGAACCCGATGGACTACATTCCCATCTTCATCAAAATAATAGCCAAAGGCTTCAGCGACCGCATGAGATGCAATGATTTTTTTCATATCCTCTTCATCTGTCTTTCGCCGCTCTGCCATTGTAATAGCGTCTCCTATTCCGTGGACAACCATACTTGATGACTTTATCAAATTCAGGACATCTCGTATTGATGGTTCCGCTACGAAAGAATGGTACGCTTCATTGCTCACAACATCAGGTACATGAAGAAGTCTGTAATCACCAGAGGCTTTTTCAGCCATCTTTGCGCAAATAGTATTTGCTTGATTTTCTACTCTTTCTCCTAACCCGCCTCTTGCCGGAACGAATAAAATGCTTCGCCCTTTTGAATCAGGGGTCATCATTTCTGCGACCTCAGCAAGGGTTGTTCCACCAGTAACTGCGACGATATTTTCTCCAAAAAGCCTTTGTTTTATTCTTGAAACGCAAGCTCTTCCCATTTCTTTTTTCACCCAAGGAGTCGTGTCACTGTCGCCTGGAACGACAATTACCTCTTTTATATTTAATTTCTCCTTAAGTTTTGATTCTAAAACCTTTAAACCTAAAACTTCCTTCATAACATTCTCAAGATCTCTTACAAGATCCGCGCCCTCTTTCGTCAAACTCATACCTGCTGTGCTAAAGTCCACGAGGTTTTGCTTTTTTAAAAACTCAACCTCACCGCGGAGTACACGCTCGCTATGACCAAGACTCGTTGAAAGATTCCGTCTCCCTATCGGCTGCATAAGTCGTATGTATTTGAGGATCTCATGGCGCTTTTGCATAACCTCGAGTAGATCGGGTAATAATTTCTGTTGTACTTCAATGATTGAACTCATTATTTTCATTTCCCCTTTTTACCATAAGGGACTTCTTTTGTCCCGGTGTGACATATTATGTCCCGCTTACAGTAAAAAAAAACAACATCTATAAAAATATAATATCGTCGTCGTGTTACATTAATTATAGTACCAATACTTTTCAAAGAATGCAATAAATAAACTGCCTATTTTTTAGGCAGTTGTGATAAAAGCTTATCTTTTTGATAAATTACTCAAGTAATCTTGGATTGTTTCTTTATGGATAATCCCATACTCTACTTCGTTTCCGTCAATTTCGATGACCGGAATCATAATCTGATATTTTTCTAGTAGTACATCATCTTGATAAATATCGATTTCCTGAAAATCTAACGGGTAATCTTCGCTTAGTTCTTCGATCACTTTTTTCGCCTTCGTACAAAGAGAACAATTTTCCTTTGAATACATCGTTACTTGAATGCGACTCACTTGTTACACTTCCAATCTACTGGCTATACCGTTTTCGTTTCGTTGAAGAAGGTATATTTAATTGGTCTCGGTATTTTGCAATCGTTCGCCTTGAGACAAGAATACCATGCTCCTCCTCAAGTATACTGACAATTTCTTGGTCTGACAAAGGCTTTTGTTTATTTTCTTCCTCAATCATTTGTTTCATGACATTTTTCACTTGTGTCGCTGATGTATCAGCCTCACCTGTAGTTTGGATATTTCGGCTAAAGAAATACTTCATTTCAAATATCCCAAATGGAGTTTGCACAAATTTATCCTTCACTGCACGGCTGACTGTTGATTCATGAATCTCAAGCGCGTCCGCTACATCATTCATGATCATCGGTTTTAAATGCGCCGGCCCTTTTATAAAAAAATCAAGTTGACGGTTAATAATTTCACTCATTACATTTTGCAAGGTTATTTTACGTTGTTCCAAGCTCCTCATGATCCATTGGCATTGGTCCACTTTTTCTTGGAGATAGGACTTTGTTTCTGAATCCTTCTCCTTTAAAAAATGCTGATAATATTGAAGGTTCAATGACACCTTTGGCAGATAAGAGTCTTGCATGCTCATTGTGACCACACCGTCTTCTACCTGAATGTCAATATCAGGAACAATGTAATGTGCTTCCCCACCATGAAAGGCCGCACCAGGTCTAGGTTGAAGCGTTTGGATAAAATCAAAGACCTGTTGAATATCAAAAAGCTTTACATTGAGATCTTTAGCGATTTCCTTCCATGACTTTTCAGCGAATTGTTCAAAATGATCTTGTATGATGGTTTCCGCTAAACTGTTTCGCTTCGGAAGTGACTTCAATTGCAATAAGAGACATTCCTGTAAGGACCTTGCACCTACCCCAATTGGATCTAAGCTTTGGATAAAGTGAATTGCCGTTTCAACAGATTCTGTATCTGTATTAAGATCCCTTGCAATTTCCTCAACCGGAAAATACAAATACCCATTGCTATCAAGTAACTGAATAATATATTCAATGGTCCGTTTTCTCTGTTTGTTTAGTTTCATATATGAAAGTTGTGTTAGCAAATGCTCATATAGGCTCGTTTCTTTTTTACCAATATAATCGATTGGATTTGTATATCCATCTTTTGTAACTTTCGTTTTTTTAGGTCGTTCAAAATCCGTGGGTTTTACATCAATTAGGGGATTTTCTAGTGTTTGCTCTTCGAGAAATTTAGTCAAATCCAAAGCTGAGTATTGTAAAAGAGTTATCGCCTGTGTTAATTCCTTTGTCATGACTAGCTTTAAAGATTGTTGTTGAAAAAGTCCAGTTTGCATATTCACTCAAGGTCTCCCCCTTTCTTTGAATTGTTTTATTTTTGGAAGCGTTTACTTTTTATTCGTTATTTTATCAATGTAGTTTGATTGAATGAATATATGGTTTATTTTATCTTACTTCTATCGTATCGAAAAAGTTAAATTTTAGCACGCATTTTAAAACATTTTTTGAAAGATTCTACCTTAAAGAGGTGATTATTGTTGAAAAAGAATGAAATCATGTACACTGGCCCAGTTACTGGGACTTTGAACGAGGCGAAGGAAAATAAAAACAAAGAAGAATTTGCATCAGAATTTGACCCCATCCAAACAATGTGGGCTGTGAATCCGGTTGATGAGGATGTGTATGATGGGACATTGGGGTATAAGGATAACTAAGTGGTTTAAAGTAAAGGGAATATGAAATTGCACCAGGGTTGGATTTATTCGTTCCAGTTTTACTAGATTTTAGGTTGAGGAAGGTAAGATTAAACCTTTTACGTTCCCTTTTCGTTCGATTTCCAGCAAGTAAAGGCACGAATACCACATTAAACAAAAAACTGACCAGAGATATTCTCTGGTCAGTTTTTATAGCGCCCTCGGCAGGATTCGAACCCACGATAAGAGAACCGGAATCTCTTGTGCTATCCACTACACTACGAGGGCATGTCTTTAATGAAACTGCACTCATCATTATAGGATAGAACGCTTTTGATTGCAAGAAGTATGTTTAAATCTCTCCAAATCGGTTATGATGGAATACGTATGAAATTTTGTTTTTTTCCCTGCTTAAAAAGGTATGGGATAAACGTTTGTAGAATACTATAAATTAGTAAAGCGAATTGTTTGACCTTTACTGACCTTAATTGTATGATGGAAATACATAACAAACCTTTTAATTTGTTTAAAGGAGGAAGAAAAATGAATTTAATCCCTACAGTTATTGAACAAACAAACCGTGGTGAGCGTGCATATGACATCTACTCACGTTTATTAAAAGACCGTATTATCATGCTTGGAAGTGCGATTGATGATAATGTTGCAAACTCAATCGTATCTCAGTTATTGTTCCTAGCAGCTGAGGATCCAGAAAAAGATATTTCTCTATACATCAACAGCCCAGGTGGTTCCATCACGGCTGGTATGGCGATTTATGACACAATGCAATTCATCAAACCAAAGGTTTCTACGATTTGTATCGGTATGGCAGCATCAATGGGTGCTTTCTTACTTGCAGCTGGTGAAAAAGGCAAGCGTTTTGCACTTCCAAATAGTGAAGTCATGATTCACCAACCGCTTGGTGGTGCTCAAGGGCAAGCAACTGAAATAGAAATTGCGGCTAAGCGTATCTTATTCCTACGCGACAAGCTAAACAAAATTTTAGCTGAGCGTACTGGCCAGCCATTAGAGGTTATTGAAAAAGAT
Source organism: Bacillus sp. JJ1533 (assembly GCF_036965045.1). NCBI lineage: Bacteria > Bacillati > Bacillota > Bacilli > Caryophanales > Bacillaceae > Bacillus > Bacillus sp. JJ1533. Next base: position 122,342 of record NZ_JBALOV010000039.1, read on the forward strand.
ACTGACCGCGATAACTTCATGACTGCCGAAAAAGCAATGGAATATGGATTAATCGACAAAGTTATGTACCCGCAAGACAATAAATAAGAAATAAAAAATCCTCTCACATTTAATCGTGAGAGGATTTTTTTATGCTTCTTTTTGAACAAATTCCGTTAATGCTTCAACTGCATCTTCTTCATCATTTCCTTCCGCAATTAACGTAACTGTTGCGCCAGATCCAACTGCTAGACTCATTAAGCCCATGATGCTTTTTGCATTCACCTTTTTCCCGTCTTTTTCCAAAAAGATGTCCGCGGAAAATTTATTTGCTTCTTGGACAAACATTGCTGCAGGGCGTGCCTGTAATCCCGTTCTTAATACTACCTCAACTTGTCTTTCAACCATTTTTTCTTCCTCCTCAAATTTGTGTAGAATTCTAAAGTTGTGTTTTCTCTACTTATTTTCCTATTCATACGTAAATGAACCAAAAAGGTTTCAAAATGACAGCGCTTTATTTTATTCCAAGTGAGCAAAACGGCTCACTTGATGGATTGGCCTGCCCGTAACTTATCGGCAATTTCATCAATCTTGCGAAGTCGGTGGTTAATACCTGATTTACTAATCTTCCCGGACGTGACCATTTCGCCTAACTCTTTTAAGGTGACTTCCTGGTAGGCAACCCGAAGCTCAGCAATTTCTCTTAACTTATCAGGTAAAATACCAAGTCCGACTGTTTCATCAATATAGCGGATATTTTCCACCTGACGAATCGATGCACCAATTGTTTTATTTAGGTTTGCCGTTTCACAATTCACGAGACGGTTCACTGAATTTCGCATATCCCGCACAATACGTACATCCTCAAATCGGAGTAACGCCTGGTGAGCACCGATAACATTGAGGAATTCTGTGATTTTTTCTGCCTCTTTTAAATACGTAATAAAGCCTTTTTTTCGTTCTAATGTTTTCGCATTGAGATCAAAAACGTTCATTAATTCACAAAGAGAATCATTATGTTCTTTATATAATGAAAAAATCTCAAGATGGTACGAGGATGTTTCAGGGTTATTTACAGATCCTCCTGCTAAAAAAGCCCCACGTAAATAGGACCGCTTGCAGCATTTCTTCGCAATAAGTGCTGGAGAAATTTCATGATGTAGGGTAAAACCTTCAAAAATCTTTAAATCTTCTAAGATATCCTTTGTGTCCTCGATAAGTCGAACAATATATACATTGTTCTTCTTGAGTCTCATTTTTTTACGAACGAGGAGCTCAACACCCACATTATAGCATTTTTTTAGCAATGTATAAATTCTTCTCGCGATAGCGGCATTTTCCGTCTGGATATCAACCACTACTTTTTGACTGGAGAAGGAAAGTGCGCCATTCATTCGAATCAAAGCGGAAAGTTCGGCTTTTGCGCAGCAATCTTTGATGTCTAGGTTTGTCAGTTCTTTTTTCGTCTCTGATGCAAATGACACAGGTTCCAACCTCCTTTTTATCATTAAGGGTAATCTTCAATTACCCTTTTTTGTCTTCTACAAGCATATTATATAATAGATTGGCTACTTTTGTTGTGTCATGCCTGATGACATCATTGTCGTATGAGATAATCTTATCATTAATAATCGATAAACCTAAAGCAGAAAGTCTTTCTAAATCATACACAACAGGCTTTGCTAGTTCTTTTGCATATTTTTCCTTGATTCGTTCCGGAATGTCACCATCATTGACCAAAATCGTATCAATGAACTTTAATTTCATATGATCATATAAAGCTTGCACATGGTCACTTGCCGTATAGTTCAACGTTTCCCCGGCCTGTGTCATCACGTTACAAATATACACCTTTTTCGCCTTAGCTTTGATGACCTCTTCACCGATTTTTGGTACAAGCAAATTCGGTAATATGCTTGTGTAGAGGCTTCCGGGACCAATGACAATCATATCAGCCTGTTGGATTTTTTCGATTGATTCATTTAAGGGCTCCACATCATCGGGTGTTAAAAAGACACGCTTAATTTTTTTACCGGAGAATGGAATTTTGGACTCTCCTGTAACAACATTGCCGTCCTCCATTTCAGCATTTAAAACGACGCTTTTGTTCGCTGCTGGCAGGACTTTCCCTCTAACCTTTAGGACTTTACTCATTTCACCTACTGCGTGAACAAAATCGCCAGTTATCGTTGTCATCGCCGCCAGAATCAAGTTTCCAAGTGAATGACCAGATAAGCCATTGCCTCCAGCAAACCGATGCTGGAACAAATCCTCAATCAAAGGCTCCACATCAGATAACGCAGCTAATACGTTTCGAATATCACCGGGTGGTGGAATATCCATCTCATCACGAAGGCGACCAGATGAACCTCCATCATCAGCAACTGTTACAATTGCTGTAATATCAACAGGCTGATATTTTAACCCGCGTAAAAGTACGGAAAGGCCAGTTCCCCCACCAATGATGACAATCTTAGACTGATTTGAATTGGTCATTACTTTCGTTCCTTTCTCCTCTCAATATCGCGGTGAGAAACATGGGTTTGATATTCACCTTTGAAATAATTCGCGATATATTCGGCAAGTGTAACAGAACGGTGCTGTCCGCCCGTACAACCAATTGCAATCACAAGCTGACTTTTTCCTTCCCGCTTGTATTGTGGGAGCATAAATGCCAATAAGTCGGTTATTTTTTCAATAAATTTCTGGGTTTCCGTCCATTTTAATACATAGCTTGATACATCCTCATCGAGCCCAGTCTTTGGTCTCATAGCCTCGATATAGTGTGGATTTGGAAGAAATCTCACATCAAAAACAAGGTCAGCATCAATCGGAATACCATATTTAAAACCAAATGACATCACATTGACGGTAAATGTAGGTTTTGAATGGGATGCGAACTGTTTTAAAATTTTCTCGCGTAACTCTCTTGGCTTTAAATCCGAAGTATCAAAGATATACTGCGCTCTTCCCTTCATTTCCTCAAGTATCTCCCGCTCAGCCTGGATTCCTTCAAGTGGTGAACCAGTTGGAGCAAGTGGATGCGAGCGTCTTGTTTCCTTATAACGTGTAACAAGCGTTGTATCCTTTGCATCCAGGAATAAGATTTGCGGCGCAATCCATGAAACCTCTGAAAGTTCATCAAGGGATGCAAATAAGCTATCGAAAAATTCACGTCCGCGTAGGTCCATGACGAGCGCAACTTTATCCATTTTTCCGCCTGATTCCTTCATCAGTTCTAAGAACTTTGGAAGCAAAGTTGGAGGTAGATTATCTACGCAAAAATACCCTAAATCCTCAAAGCTTTGAATGGCCACCGTTTTACCAGCACCTGACATTCCCGTTATGATCATTAATTGTATTTCACTTGTTGAACCAACACTCATTGTTTTGCCTCCCAATACCCTAGCTTGGGTCTAATCGATATGAAAGTAATTGAAAATCTGTTGTATATGTAAATGTTCCATAAATAACCCCAGAACCTTTAAGTACATAATCCAATATATGATAATCACCAGGGGCCATCGGCAGATTAGGTATATCCTTTATCTCTTGCCATTTCAGGATTCCCTCTTCGGATTCATCAACATTTTCTCCTTCGAAGTCATTTGCTAAGAAAGAAAACATCATCCATTCTGAGGTTACCTTATCGCCTTCTTTAATGATAAACGTAAAAATCCCTTTAATATCTGGATTTTTTAGATATAAACCTGTTTCCTCACGGTATTCACGGATGCAGGAGTCGCGAACGGATTCACCCGGCTCCATTTTACCGCCAGGAGCCACCCACCACCCGCGTCGTGGCTTTTGTAAAAGCAATACTTTATTGTCTTTGCGTACAACGCAATTGGTTACTCTTTGCACTATCTTTCACCCCAAGTCGGTCCCATATCCAGGTAGACCGTTTGTAAGCAATCTTATGGTTATTATTATACTATTTCTGAGAGGTAGTCACAACGAACAAGATTTACATATTGTTTTTAAGCAAAAAAAGGGGGCACAGGGGATGCCTGTGCCCAAATAAAATCTATTTTATAAAAAGGGGGTCAATTACTACTATTATCATACTCAAAATATATTTCATCCGTGTTACAGGAGAGTTAAAACAAAATTACGTTTTCAAAGTTGTCCTTTACATAGTGAAACAATCGCACCAGATAACTGCTCCATTCCTGATTCTTAGTTCAAAAGCTTGAATTTAATGCATATATTTTAGTTACGGATAAATGTACGAAGGGGGAATGGGAATGAACGAAAAATTGATGGTTCGCCAGGAATTAATGGAGCTTGACCAGAAACATTTTTTACATCCAACCTCACCAATTCAGCAGCAGCAGGATTTCGGTCCGGCTTTTATTTTCACCAAAGGAGAAGGTGTGTTTCTTGAGGATGTGAACGGAAAACGTGTGCTTGATGGCATGTCCTCATTATGGAATGTCAATATTGGACATGGACGAAAGGAATTGGGGGAAGCTGCACAGGAACAAATGAACAAGCTTGCGTTTAGCTCTTGCTTTGCAACATTTAGCAATGAACCTGCGATTAGGCTATCAGCAAAGCTTGCGGAAATCTCACCCGGAAGCTTATCTACAACCTTCTTTACCTCAGGTGGCTCCGAAGCAAATGATACCGCATATAAATTAGCACGGCATTATTGGATATTACGCGGATTTCCCGAAAAAAAGAAAATCATTACTCGGAAAAGGTCCTATCATGGGGTGGCAATGGGTTCAACAAGTGCAACAGGGTTGAAGCCATTTCGGGATTTTACAAATTCATTAGCTCCAGATTTTTACTATACGGACAATTTGTCTGCTGAGAATTTGCGAAGTACGATCGAAGCAGAGGGACCGGATACAATTGCAGCATTCGTGGCGGAGCCTGTTCAAGGCGCAGGTGGTGTCCATATTGCTCCAGACGGATATTTTAAAGAGGTTCGAAAAATTTGTGATGAATACAATATTTTATGGATTACTGATGAAGTGATCACGGGATTTGGTCGAACCGGGAAATATTTCGGTGTTGATCACTACGAAGTAGCTCCTGACATGATGTGTTTTGCTAAAGGGGTAACAAGCGGATATGCTCAATTAGGCGGAGTCGTCCTATCTGAGGCGATTTTTGAGGATTTAAAAAAGCTTTCTACCGGTACACTTTTACATGGATATACGTACAGTGGCCATCCGATGGCCTGTGCAGTAGCGCTGAAAAATATTGAAATCATTGAAAATGAAGGGTTCATCGACAATTCTGCGAAAATGGGAGCAAAAATGCTTGATGGCTTTTCATGGATTCAAGGAGAATCCAGTCTTGTCAGTCATGTTCGTGGTTTAGGATTGATGGGTGCTATTGAAATCAATACGCCACAGCATATAAAAGGACCACTTGCCCCAAAAATCGTAACTGAGGCTGCTAAAATTGGTCTAATCTGTAGATCCGTTGTATTTGATGGGATGGACACTCTTGTCTTTGCTCCTCCACTATGCATTAATAAAGAGGAAATGGACTTGATGATTGAAATGCTGCATCACGCGATTTTTCGGATTGAACGGAGTGTGTAAAGCCACTAAAACCGCCCTTCCTTTTAGAAAGGCGGTTTTACTTTTCTCAAGCCATTACTGGAACTATTTTTAGTTACCTGAATCATAATCTTGGTAATATACTGTTCCTTTTGATTCATAACAACTGTATCATAAATATACTCTTCAAAAACATAATCCCCTAAGGATAAATCTAAGCGTTCCATTTCTGAAAGGAGTTTTTTATATGTATGGTGGATTGATTTATCATCTCCAATATGATATCCAATGAGAAAATCCCCCTTAACAGCTTGAAAATATGGATATCCTTCCTTTGGATGTGGTTGTTCAATGTATAAATGGCTATATTTTGAAAACTCTCCTTTTAAAATCTGTTCCCTTTTTGTTAAACCGCCTATTGGATATCCTGTATCTAGCTGTAATTCATTCAATTCATCAATAAACTCTGAAATTACCTCTACAAATTCTTCATCGGAAATATTTTCAATGTTCCTGCTTAAATAAAGTGTGGCTTCTGGTAAATGTTCGAGCGTAATATGATTAAAATCGAGTTGTGAAGCTTCCTTCATTAATGCTATTTTCGTTTCAATCAGTTTTTCCTTCATTTCCAATTCCTGACGTTTTTTCGCAATTTCTTCTCTTTTCTGATACATCAAAGTTAAAAAGCTCTCAGGAGATTTGTTTTGTGTGTATTGTTGAATATCAGTTAGCGACATATCAAGGTCTTTTAGTAAATCTATCACAAAAAATAACTCAATTTGATTGATTGAATAATAACGGTACCCTTTTTCATTTTTAAATACCGGAGACAACAGACCTATTTGATCATAATAAATGAGGGTCTGTTTGTTCACTTTGCATAGTTTTGCGAATTCACCTGTCGTTAAAAGTTTTACATTTTTTTCATTCATTTTTTGCTTCACTTCCCTTGACTATATAGTAACTATATACACTAGGATAATACCTGTAAAGAAATCAAAAGAACCCATTAAGATTTCGGGTTAAGGAGAATGTGTAACATGAAGACCTCAAAGATGACCTTAGGATTATTATTGATAAATTTATTCATCGCCTTTTTGGGAATTGGTCTGATCATCCCCGTTTTACCTACGTTGATGAATGAATTAGGCATAAATGGAACGACTGTTGGCTATCTGACAGCTGCTTTTGCATTTTCACAATTGATTGTTTCACCATTTGCAGGCAAGGCTGTAGATAAATGGGGAAGAAAAATAATGATCGTCCTTGGCTTATTTATTTTTGGGCTATCGGAATTATTATTTGGACTTGGCAAGGAAATTGAAACATTATTTATTTCTCGGATATTAGGTGGAGTAAGTGCTGCATTTATTATGCCAGCTGTTACTGCATTTATAGCAGATATTACAGACCTGGAAACTCGCCCCAAAGCACTCGGGTATATGTCAGCTGCCATTAGTACAGGATTTATTATCGGCCCGGGGATCGGTGGTTTTTTAGCGGAATTTGGAACACGTATCCCTTTCTTCTTTGCAGGGGCTCTTGGTACAATAGCTGCCATATTAACGATTATTTTTATAGCTGAACCAGAAAGAGCAGCAGAAAATAAGGAACAATCTCTAGAATATAAAAATGGTTTCAGACGTATGATTGAACCTAAATATTTCATTGCGTTTATTTTAATTTTCATAGCTTCATTTGGTTTGGCAGCCTTTGAATCATTCTTTAGTTTATTTGTCGATCACAAATTTAAGTTTACACCCTCTGATATAGCAATTGTCATTACAGGTGGTGCCGTTCTTGGTGCAGTTGCACAGGTTATACTTTTTGATAGGTTGACAAGAATTTGGGGTGAAATCAAACTGATTCGCTACAGCCTTGTTATATCAGCCATACTTGTCTTTCTAATGACCGTTGTTCATTCGTATTTCTCTATTTTACTTGTGACCTTTATCGTATTCGTAGGTTTCGATTTATTCCGACCAGCTGTTACGAATTATCTATCAAACATCGCGGGGGATGAACAAGGCTTCGTTGGCGGTATGAACTCAATGTTTACAAGTTTGGCTAATATTAGCGGACCGATTCTTGGGGGGATATTATTTGATATCGACATTGATTATCCGTATTATTTTGCAACTGTGGTACTAACCTTTGGAGTTGTGTTAACTTTATTCTGGAAAAAGCAAACAGTACCTATTAACAAAGTGAAGACGAGTATAGCAAATTAGACAAATCGAAAACTGCCATGAAATAAAAAACACCTCCGTCGTGGAGGTGTTTTTGTATTATGCTTTTATTTTTTCCATCAATGTTTCGATATAATGCTGTGCTGCTTGAGCAGCGATACTGCCGTCACCTGTTGCGGTTACGATTTGGCGAAGCTGTTTTTCACGGATATCGCCTGCAGCGAAAATACCTGGTACCTTTGTTTCCATATTTTCGTTTGTTTCGATATAACCATTTTCATTTGTGATGCCAAGGCCTTCAAATGGTTTTGAAAGTGGAAGCATTCCAACGTATACGAATACGCCATCTGCTCCAAACTCTGTTTCCTCACCTGTTTGTGTATTGACAATAGTTAAGCTACCAACCTTGCCATCCTTCTCGTGGATTTCTTTTACAGTATGATTCCAGATAAAGTCCACTTTTGGATTATCGAATGCACGTTGTTGAAGAATTTTTTGCGCACGCAGCTCGTCACGGCGGTGAATAATCGTTACTTTCGAAGCGAAACGAGTTAAGTACACGCCTTCTTCTACTGCAGAGTCTCCGCCACCTACTACAACAAGCTCTCGGTTTTTAAAGAACGCCCCGTCACATACTGCACAATAAGAAACACCGCGTCCACCAAGTTCCTGTTCACCAGGTACACCAATTTTCTTATACTCTGCACCAGTTGAGATAATCACAGCACGTGCTTTGTATTCTTTGCTTCCAGCAACTACTGTTTTATATTCCTCACCATCGATGACTTCCTTTATATCCCCGTAAGCATATTCAGCACCAAATTTTTTCGCGTGCTCAAACATTTTTGTGGATAACTCAGGTCCTAGAATATGATCAAAGCCTGGGTAGTTTTCTACTTCTTCAGTGTTAGCCATTTGACCACCAGGAATCCCGCGCTCAAGCATTAATGTTGATAGGCTTGCACGAGAAGTATATACAGCAGCAGTCATGCCGGCTGGTCCGGCCCCGATAATAATGACATCATAAATTTTTTTTTCAGTCATATTTTCGTCTCTCCTAACTTCCATGGGTAAAATTTGATATATCGTTTAGTATCTCCTACCCCTATCCTATAAAATCCTGACAAAATCCGCTATTAATATGCTCATTGAAGGAGTTCTTTAACAAACTTTATATATTTCATGACAGTTGCCTTCGAAATTTTATACTTTTCGGCAACCTGTTTTTGGGTAATTGTCCGTGACACGTGATTGCGCCAAATGTATTCAGTTGCAGCTGCCCATGCCTGCCAGTTAGACACATTGAACTGACGCTTAACGGCTTCATCATAAATCATCAACCAGGTTAAATAAAGCTCTTCATTAGCAGAATCATCATGTTTATTTTTTGAAAATAACGTGTCGGCAATATTATATCCATCAATAATATAAGACGGAACTTTTTCTGTTTTTTTCTTTTTCGCTAGGACATAGTTTGCAAATTCTTGTTCCAGAGTCGCGTGAAATTGAATATGTTTTAAATCCTTACGCACCAAGGATGAATTTGTTTTACTCGCTAAAAATAAACCATATAAACGTTCTTCAATAAAATCACCAGTCAACCAGCGATCGAGTACATCACTAATTGGTTTTGTACGGTCAGATTCCCACGGTGCTGACCCCTTTTTATTTGGATTTTCCTCCAGCACCCGTTTCCACGCATTTTGAGCAACATCATGATGCTCTGTGAAATAGGCAGAATAGGAAAGCCAATAATAAAAGGTTTCATCCCCTTCAAACCCGCTGCGTTGAAGATTTCTTAGCCATTTATACGCAAGATCATGACGTCCAATTAAGCCAAATGTTGCCCCTAGCTTATAACGGTGTTCAAACAGCATGGGATGAATGAGCGATAATCGTTTTGTTAACTCTTTCACCTGCTGATTTTTACGTTGATAATATAAAAAGACAAGAGAATTACATAATGCGTGCAGGTTCCCAGGATTCTTACTCAAAACCTCATCGAGGATCTCAGACGCATTTTCCACATCTCCTGAATAAAAATAGGCAAGTGCCAAATTATTATAGGCAGACCAAAATTCCGGGTACTCACGAATGATTTCCTTTAAAAGGGTCACCGCTTCGTCCAATCGTCCTGTTTCGAGGAAGTCACGTGCCTGTTCCTGCTTGATGATGAGCTCATCCTGTTGGTTTCCGGAAAAATCAAAATCCCCTTCTTCAAGACTTAATAAATCAAGCAGATCCTCTGCATCCTCTGCAAAATCTCCATCAGGTTCTCGCTCTAAATACCATTCTGCATGTTTCCCAGCCTCTTGAAACAAGCCCAAATGGGCGTAATTATTAGCCATAAAATAATAGCACTCAGGCATATCAAAATTTGGCTTATCAATTATTTTAGTAAGATATTGATTGGATAACACATAGTCACCAATTTCCGTTAGTGCAACTGATAATTGGCATAAAAACATTGGTTCAGTCGGTTCAAGCTCAATTGCTCGTTTAAAGTGTTTGATTGATTTATATATATCATGCTGGCGATACGCCTTTAATCCTTTTTTAAAATAATATTCTCCCGTCTGGATAAACGGAATAATCTTAGATGCATGTTGTCTTTCTTTTACGTTTTGTTTTTCCATCGGGGTCCTCCATTAAAATCGAATAAAAATAAAATTATTTCCCAACGTAGTATAACACATAAAGGCATTTGGCACATAGGGGAGCTTGGGTGAAAATAAAAACATTTTAGGAATAGCTTGTGGATAATGTGAATACCGTGGATAACCTTTCCTGAAATGTTAATAATCCGTTATGTTTACTGAATTGAACTAACATATTCACAAAAACAGAGGCTTCGTTGTGGGTAATGTGGATATCGTGGATAAATTATTTAAATCTCAATAAAATAAGGCAGTGAAAAAGGGTGCTTGTTGTGGATAAGCACCCTTGTAAGTTCTTATCTTCTCTTTTGTAAAACTGACAATACATCATCAAGTGGAAGCTTTTGTTCACGAAGCAAGACGAGCAAGTGATAAATAAGGTCTGCTGCTTCCCATTTTAACTCTTCATGTTCACGGTTTTTCGCTGCAATAATGACTTCAGAAGCTTCTTCTCCTACTTTTTTCAGGATCTTGTCTACCCCTTTATCAAATAGGTATGTTGTATAAGCCCCCTCTGGCATTTCTGCTTCTCGCTCTGCGATTATTTTTTCAAGTTCATTGAGGATGGCAAAGCGGTCAGAAGTTCCTACTTTTTCTTCTCCAAATAGAGATTCATTAAAGCATGTATATTTGCCAGTGTGGCATGCAGGTCCTGCTGGCTCCACTAAAACAAGAATCGCATCCTTGTCACAATCGTATTTCAGATCAACAATCTTTTGAGTGTTCCCGGAGGTTTCTCCCTTATGCCAAAGCTCCTGGCGAGAGCGACTGTAAAACCAAGTTTCACGTGTATCAATGGATTTGCGTAGAGATTCTTCATTCATATAAGCTAATGTTAAAACCTCTTTGCTTACGGCATCCTGTACAATAGCAGGAGCAAGTCCCTTTTCGTCGAATTTAATGTCTGGTGTGTTCATCGGACATTTACCCCTTTCTCTTTTAAGAAGTTTTTAACTTCTTTAACGGAAGTTTCTTTGTAGTGAAAAATACTTGCTGCAAGTGCTGCATCTGCCTTACCTTCTGTGAATGCCTCCACAAAATGCTGTGCATTTCCAGCACCACCTGACGCGATGACAGGTATCGAAACAGCTTCACTTACTCGTTTTGTTAATTCGAGGTTGAAGCCATCCTTACTACCATCATCATCCATACTTGTTAGTAAAATTTCACCAGCACCTAGCTTAACTACTTCCTGGGCCCAAGCAACAACCTCCCAATTGGTTGCGTTTCGTCCACCATGTGTGAACACTCGCCAGCTACCCAATTCCTCATCATATTTTGCATCAATGGCAACGACAATGCATTGAGAGCCGAAGAAGTCGGCTCCTTCCTTAATTAAGTCAGGATTGGTTAATGCTGCCGTATTGAGTGAAACCTTGTCCGCACCTGCGCGAAGAATTTTTTTCATATCCTCTAAGGAATTAATTCCTCCCCCAACTGTAAATGGAATCGCGAGCTCTGCTGCGACTTTTTCAACAACCTCAACCATCGTTTTACGACCTTCATGGGAAGCAGAAATATCGAGAAAAACCAATTCATCTGCACCTTCTGAATCGTAAAACTTTGCTAGTTCAACGGGATCACCAGCATCTCGGAGCCCAACAAATTGAATGCCTTTTACGACACGGCCATCCTTTACATCCAAACACGGAATAATTCGCTTTGTGATCATCAGCCCTTCACCTCTTCTAGCGCCTCTTCAACGGTAAATTGATTCGTGTAGATGGCTTTTCCGACAATTGCGCCAGATACACCCTGTTCAACTAGCTTACTGAGTGCCTTTAAGTCATCTATTGAGCTGACTCCTCCTGATGCAATCACTTTTTTACCAGTCGCAGCTGCAAGTGTCGCAACCGCATCGATGTTTGGTCCGCTCAGCATCCCATCTGTTGCAATATCCGTGAAAATAAACGTTTGTGCACCAGCCTTAGCTAGCTCAATACCTAAATCAGTTGCTTTTACAGAAGAGGTATTTAACCAACCTTCCGTTGCCACATACCCATCTTTTGCATCTATGCCGATTGCGATTTTTTCTTTATATTTTTTAAGCATTTCTTTCACAAACTCAGGATTTGAAATGGCCGCACTTCCTAAAATCACACGGTCAACGCCATTTTCAATATAATAGGCAACATCCTCTTCTGTTCGGATGCCACCCCCGATTTGAACCTTTGCATCGAGCTTGGTCGCAACCTCAATTACATATTGATCATTTACTCGTTTACCTGCTTTTGCCCCATCTAAATCCACCATATGAATCCAATCCGCACCCGCATCAGCGAACGCTTTTGCCATATCAAATGGAGAATCACCGTACACGGTTTCCTTATTATAATCCCCTTGAAGCAAGCGAACGCATTTGCCACCACGCATATCGATTGCTGGGTAAATTGTAAAAGTACTCATAACGTCACCTTCTTTTCTACGATAGCAGCGTAGTTTTGGAGAATTTGTAAACCAAGGTCACTGCTTTTTTCCGGATGAAACTGTGTTCCAAACACATTTCCCTTTCCGACAACAGCGGGAACCTCTACATCATAGGTGCTGCTTGCAATCACATTTTCATTAGTAGTTGATGCATAGTAGGAGTGAACGAAATACACATGTCCACCCTCAATATTCTGTAAGAGCGGAGAAGGATTGATAAGAGTAAGGTCATTCCACCCCATATGCGGTACCTTATAGGTTTCTCCACTTGCAGTTCTTCCAGGGATTTTTGTGATTTTACCTTTTAAAAAGCCGAGACCCTGGGTGAGTCCATTTTCTTCACTCTCTTCAAACAAAAGCTGCATGCCAAGACATATTCCTAGGAGTGGTGTTCCTATTGCAACGGATTCTTTTATAAAACCCACTAGTCCTTTTTCATGTAAAATCCCCATCGCATCCTTAAACGAGCCAACACCCGGTAAAATCAGACCGGCAGCTTTGCTAAGCTCATCTGGTGAACTTGAAATGAAGTACTCGTAGTTCATCCGCTCAAGCGCTTTAGATACGCTGTATAAATTCCCCATGCCATAATCGATTATTCCGATCATCTACAACATCCCTTTCGTTGATGGGACCCCCTTAACTCGTGGGTCGACCATGGTTGCCTCATCTAATGCACGACCTAAAGCTTTAAAAACCGCCTCGATCATGTGATGTGTGTTGTGACCGTAGTGAACAATAACGTGGAGGTTGATTCTTGCTTCTAATGCAAGCTTCCACAAAAATTCATGCACAAGTTCTGTGTCGAATGTGCCAACACGAGAGCTTGGGAAATCCGCTTTTAATTCAAAATGCGGGCGGTTTCCAAGGTCAATGACAACCTGTGCAAGTGCTTCATCCATTGGAACAAAAGCATTTCCATAACGCTTGATTCCTTTTTTATCACCAAGAGCTTCACGTAATGCCTGTCCTAAACAGATGCCAATATCCTCTGTTGTGTGATGATCGTCAATTTCAGTATCACCATTTGCATCAACAGTAAGGTTAAATTGTCCGTGCTTTGTAAAAAGATCCAGCATATGGGACATAAACGGAACACCTGTATCTAACTTTGAAATTCCTTCTCCATCCACTGAAAATTCTAGTTTTATATCTGTTTCATTTGTTTTTCGTTCAACTTTTGCTTGTCTTGACATGATTACACCTACCGTTATCTATTTTAATTATAGGAATGATCCTTAGTTAAAAGTTTCTGTCATTTATTTTAATCGTTCTTCAACTGCTCTCGCGTGTGCTTCCAATCCTTCAAGTCTTGCAAAGGCCGCAATTTTAGGTCCATTATCTTCGATTGCTTGTTTGCTGTATGAAATGATGCTCGATTTTTTCGTAAATTCATCCACACTTAGCGGACTTGAAAAACGCGCTGTGCCGTTTGTCGGAAGGACATGGTTTGGACCAGCAAAATAGTCACCCACTGGCTCTGAGCTATAACGACCGATAAATATCGCACCTGCATGCTTGATTTTTCCTACCTGTTCCATAGGTTCCTTCGTCATAATCTCTAGATGTTCAGGTGCAAGTTCATTTACAACTTTAATGGCTTCATCTAAATCATTTGTGACATAAATTGCACCAAAGTCATTGATTGAAGCCCTCGCGATTTCTTCACGAGGTAGTACTGCTACTTGTTTTTCAACTTCTTCAGAGACTGCCTCAGCTAGCTTCAACGAAGGTGTTACAAGAATGCTTGAAGCCCGCTCATCATGCTCTGCTTGTGATAAAAGGTCAGCTGCGACTTCGTTTGGAAGAGCTGTCTCGTCTGCTAGCACAACAATTTCACTTGGCCCTGCAATCATGTCAATATCCACGTTTCCATATACTTCACGCTTTGCCAATGCCACAAAAATATTTCCAGGACCGACTATTTTATCAACAGCTTTGATTGTTTCTGTACCGAATGCCAGTGCGCCAACGGCTTGTGCACCGCCAACCTTATAGATTTCCTGTACACCAAGGATATCAGCCGCTACGAGTACACCAGCAGGAATTGTACCGTCCTTACCAGGTGGTGAAACCATCACGATTCGCTCGACACCTGCAACTTGTGCTGGAATGACATTCATTAAGACTGACGAAGGATAGGCTGCTTTTCCACCTGGTACATATACACCAACTGCGTCAAGTGGGGTTATTTTTTGGCCAAAAATCGTACCATTTTCCTGCATTATCATCCACGATTGTCGAACCTGTCGGCTATGATAGTCTCGAATATTATCAGCTGCTTCTTTAATGATTGGTACAAGGTTTTCGTCTAAGTTTTGATAGGCATCTCTCACATCTGATTCGGTGACTCTTAAATCCTCAAGTAAGACACCATCAAATTTTTCGGTATAGAAGCGAAGGGCTTGATCCCCTTCCTTTTGTACCGCAGCAAGTATTTCTAAAACTGCTTTTCTCTGTTCTTCTGTCCCACTATCAATTGTCCGCTTCAGTGAAACAGTATTGGTAACACGTTCTATTCGCATGCTGTGTCGATCCTTTCTACTGGGATACTACTTTCGATAGTCGTTCCACGATATCGTCAATTTGCTGATCCTTTAAGCGATAGCTTACTGGATTTACGATTAGACGGGAAGTGATGTCCGCGATATGTTCAAGCTCCACTAATCCGTTTTCCTTTAATGTGCGGCCTGTTGATACAATATCCACAATACGGTCGGCTAATCCAATTAAAGGCGCGAGTTCAATGGAGCCGTTTAATTTTATAATTTCCACCTGCTCCCCATTTTCACGAAAATAACTGGAGGCGACATTTGGATATTTCGTTGCAATTTTAGGTGCGACCCCTTTAATTTTCACTTCTGGAAGCCCCGCAACCGCGAGATAGCATTTGCTAATTTGCAAATCAAGTACTTCATACACATCTCGTTCTTCCTCGAGCATTACATCTTTTCCGGCAATTCCGAGGTCTGCCACGCCATGCTCTACATAAGTAGTTACGTCCATTGGCTTTGCTAGCATGAATCGAAATGGTTCATCAGGGACGTCGATTATTAATTTTCTGGAATCTTCAAATTCAGGTGGAAGCTTGTAGCCTGCTTTTTGCAAAAGCTGTGCCGCTTCTTCAAAAATTCGTCCCTTCGGCATCGCGATTGTTAGTTTGTCATTCATTTAAGCTTCCTCCTTTCTTGTCGTTCCTAAGAAAAAGGTGTTTTTGGCAAAAGCACTCGTGCACGCATCTACATCCTTAATTCCAGCGATATCCTGAAGAATAACACGTTCACCCTGTTCTCTCTTATTCATCGCAAAACGGATTGCTTCGTCTCGTTGTTCTGCACTAAAGATCACACAATGAATTTCCGGCTCATCCTGAGGTAAATCAAGTGCTTCCAGAAGACGGTCAATTCGAATTCCAAAGCCTGTCGCTGGTGCGGGACGATCAAATTTTTCAAATAAGTGATCATAGCGACCACCGTTTCCAACTAAAAAGCCAACATTTTCCGCATAAATTTCGAAAAGAATCCCTGTGTAATAGCTCATATGACTAACTAGATTGAAATCAACCTTAACATGCTCCGTTACACCGAATGCCTCTAACTTTTTCCAAAGCATTTCAAGCTCTTCGGCTGCCTTTTTTCCCTCTTCGCAATCAACTAGTTCTTTTGCTTTAGCGATTTTCGAGTCATTTCCTCTTAATTGTAAAAGAGAGAGTAAACGCTGTTTGTCAATGGATGAGAGAGGCAAACCTTTCACATGTTCTCTATAGCCAACATAATTTTTTTCATATAAATAGCGCTGAAGGATATCAGCTCTTGCTTCATTTCCGACAATCTCCATAAACAGTGCCTTTACATAGCCAATATGGCCAATAGGCACGGTAAAATTGGTAAGTCCCGCTTGCTTGAGTGAAGCAATCATAAGGGATATAACCTCTGCATCTCCACTTGTTGTCGTATCACCAATGTACTCAACCCCGATTTGCTCAAATTCGGCAGGTCTTCCACCCTCATGCTGCTGGGCACGGAACACATTTGCCGAATAAGCAATCCGTAATGGATACTCCCCTTTATATAAGCGAGAAGCTGCTACTCGAGCAATAGGAGCTGTCATATCAGGTCGAAGGACAAGTGTATGACCTTGTGAATCCAATAACTTAAAAAGTTGACGGTCAAGGATCGCCGATGCCTCACCGATTGTTTCATAGTATTCAAGTGTTGGAGTTTCAATAAATTGATACCCCCAGCGTTCGATTTGAGTGGACATTGCATCGCGAATTTTCTTTTTCGCTTCATATAAAGCCGGTAATGTATCTCTCATCCCTAACGGTTTTTCAAACATAAACACGATTTTCGTCACCACCAAAGTTTGTATTTATTTATTTTCTCATATTTTTCTAAAATTATCATTTTACTTTAGTTCGCTAATATACTACCAAGATAAAGTATATAATACACCTATCCCTAACATCCGTCAACGGAAATGTAAAAATGTAGTGGATTGGATTTTTATTGGTGTGAATAATGTGAATTTTGTGTATAAAAATGTGGACTCTGTGGGTATTGTGGATAAAAAAATAAAGCAACTGTAGATTGTGTGAATAAAGTGGATAAGTTGCTCGGAATTTTGTAAGCAAGAGAGGAAGAAAAGGAGACAGATGTTGGAAATAGAAAATTCACTAGAAGAAGGAGAAAGAGGAAAGGGGGAAATTGCATAAAAAAAGGAACCAACCCATATTCAATGGTCAGATTCCTCTTTCTCACGCAGTTCCCGTTGTTCTTTTGTATAAATCACTCTCATCGGGTTTCCGCCGACAAAGCTGCCGGCTGGGACGTCTCTGTGAACTAATGTGCCCGCTGACACAATCGCTCCGTCACCGATTTCAACGCCTGGCAGGATTGTTGAATTCGCACCAATCATGACCTCACTACCAATTTTGACGTCACCAAGTCTATATTCCTTAATCAAGTATTCATGAGCCAAGATCGTTGTATTAAAACCTATAACCGAGTTGCTGCCGACACTAATTTTTTCAGGGAACATAATATCTGGCACTACCATAAGGGCGAATGCCGTTTTTTCGCCAACCTTCATTCGTAAGAAGGTGCGGTACAGCCAATTTTTCATTCCTAAAAACGGCGTATAGCGCGCCAACTGAATGACAATAAAGTTTTTTACGACCTTCCAAAAAGAAACCGTTTTGTAGATTTGCCAAAGCGAATTGGGACCTGAAACATCATAACGTTTAGTTCGTCGTTTCACAATTTTTTCATCCTTTTACCAAAACAATATCTAATAGATCACTCATGTTTTCAAGCATAAAATCAGGTTTGTATTCCATTAAGAAGTCTTTCCCTTTATGAGACCAAGCAACTCCCGCAGTTTTTGTGCCTGCATTTTGACCGGCTACAATGTCCTGATAATTGTCGCCAACCATAATGGCTTCATCTGGGGTTGAGCCTAAAAGCTTTAAAGCCAACAATACTGGTTCAGGATCTGGTTTTGGATTTTTGACATCATCTAATGTAACGACGACATCAAAGAATTGATCAAGCTTTGTTAGTTTTAATCCCATATTAACTGTATTTCTTACCTTTGTTGTGACAACTCCGATTTTATAGCCTTTTTCCTTAAGTGTTTTAATCGTATCAAACACATCTGGAAATTCCGTTACGAGTTCGTCATGCTTTTCATGATTGAATCTGCGATATTCTGCAATCATTTCTTCGGCGCGCTCTGGGTCAACGGAAGAGAATGATTCATGTAAGGTTGGCCCATTGAACGGTAATATTTCCTCCCGCGTATAGCGACGCTCTGGGAAGTATGTTTCAAAAGTGTGCAAAAAAGATTGTAAAATCAGTTCATTTGTATCAATTAATGTTCCATCTAAATCAAATAAAAGTGTGTTAATTGCCATAAATAGGTTCCTTTCTGCTATTTTGCTCGACACGTTTCCAGATAAAGGCAACTGCCATCGTTAAAATGGTTGCCGTTATTATGCGTATCAACAGTAACGGTAATACCGGGATACCCAGTGGGATGAAAATTAGCGTATCCTCAACAACCGCGTGACAGGACACTAGGAAAATCAATGCCAATGTAACATCCTTCTTACTTACATTATCCTCTTTTACCGCCTGAATCATTACACCTGCACCTAAAGCAAGGCCGAACAAAATACCTGTTGCTAATGTCGTTGATGTATTTTCTTTCATTCCAAGTGCCTTCGTGACTGGAGCCATCCATTTTGAGAAGACATCCAACCACTTTAAATCTTTTAAAATTTGGATTACAACCATAAGTGGGATAACAATAATCGCTAATTGCAATATCCCAAATGATGCTTTTTCAATACCATTTAAGAGAATACTGCCCCAGCCAGTAATTTGTTCCTCTTTACCTGACACAAGTCCATATTTTGCTAGTTCACTACCACCATTCCAAACTAGATTAATAATAAAAGCAGAGCTAAACGCCAGACCAAGTCTCACTGCTACAATAATCCAAATCTTCATTCCTACTTTTGCAGCCACAGTAGACTCGATAATCATATTATGTGAGAATGAGAGCATGACGGCTAATATAAATACTTCTTTCACAGTTAAATCTAGGGTTAAAATGGCACCAATTCCCGCATAAAGGTTTAAAAAGTTTCCTAAAACTAGCGGTATGGCTGCATCACCTGATAAACCAAACCAGCCCATAATTGGAGCAATCCACTTAATCACCCAATCTAGCACAGGTGTATGCTGAAGCAATGTAACAAGCAGGGTAACAGGAAAAATTACCTTCCCCAATGTCCAAGTAGTCTTTAATCCTACTATGAAGCCTCTCTTGATCATGTCTAGCAAGTTTTCCCTCTCCCTTTAGTAAAATCAAATACGCCTTGGCGTATTTGCGCCCAGATTTTTTAGGCCCACACGATGTGGGTCACAAACACGTTGCCACAGGAAGTGGCGTTCTTAGTCTTTGATCTTACGCTCGAAAAGTTTCCTTTGAAAATCTGTGGCATCCGCCGGAGGCATTAACTTTATTCAGTCTGAGTTTACTCTTTCCCAGTAGCACCACCTAATTCAAATTGGATACAACTACTGAATAAAGTTATTTCTCTAAATAACGTTCATTTGAATACCCTTTTTTTCGTCGATAAACCAGTATGATGAGTGCTCCAACTATCGATACAATTGAAACCAACTGGGCCACTCGAATATCACCAAGCATTAAGCTATCTGTGCGCAGACCTTCGACAAATAGACGACCAATTGAATACCAAATGACATAGGTGAGGAACATTTCCCCACGTCGCAAATTGACTTTTCGAAGCATTAACAATAAAACAAAACCAACTAAGCTCCAAACAGACTCATATAAAAAAGTTGGGTGATAGTACACGCCTTTTATAAACATTTGGTCCATAATAAAGTCTGGCAGCACATTATAGAAGGTTTGGATATTTTCTTCCGCAATCGGGCCACCATGCGCTTCTTGGTTCATAAAATTCCCCCAACGCCCAATAGCTTGACCTAAAATAATACTTGGTGCTGCAATGTCAGCAATTTTCCAGAAGGAAATACCTTTTACCCTCGCAAACACAATTGCTGTTATGACGGCACCAATCAAGGCACCGTGAATGGCAATCCCACCCTCCCAAATCGCAATGATTTTGGAAGGATTTTGTGAATAATAATCCCATTTGAAAATAACGTAATAAATTCTTGCACTTATTATCGCAATCGGCACTGCAAATAGCATGAGGTCCATAAATGTATCCTTATGCAAGCCTCTGCGTTCTGATTCCTTGATCGCTAGATAAAGAGCAAGCATGGTTCCTAGCCCGATAATAAGTCCGTACCATTGAATCCGTAGTGCGCCCAGTTCTAAAAATGTTGGGTCTAATGGTTGTATGTTTCGATCCATTTTCTCAACTCCCTCGTTCAATTTGTCTACATGTCATCGTGTTCCCCATATTCGATTGCACTTGAAAGACGATTTGTAAAATCCTCTGCTGCGTTTAAGCCCATTCGTTTTAGACGGTAATTCATGGCTGCCACTTCTATGATAACGGCAAGGTTTCGCCCTGGACGAACAGGAATTGTATATTTCGTTAAATCAGTATCAATGATTTTCATTTTTTCTTCATCAAGCCCAAGTCGATCATATTGTTTTGTCTGATCCCAAAGCTCAAGGTTGATAACCAACGTAATTCGTTTAAAATTACGGATGGCTCCTGCACCAAATAGGGTCATTACATTGATGATACCAAGCCCCCGGATTTCAAGGAGATGCTCGATTAATTCTGGTGCACTTCCAATGAGCGTATCATCATCCTCTTGGCGGATTTCGACACAGTCATCTGCTACTAAACGATGCCCACGTTTTACAAGCTCAAGTGCTGTTTCACTTTTACCAACGCCACTTTTACCGATGATTAGAACCCCAACACCGTAAATGTCCACGAGAACACCATGAACCGCCGTTGTTGGTGCAAGTTTACTTTCTAAGAAGTTTGTAATCCTACTTGAGAGTCTTGTCGTTTTCATCGGTGACTTAATGACAGGAACGGATTCACGCTCAGATGCCTCGATTAACTCTGGAGGCACTGGCATATCTCGCGAAATAATAATTGCCGGTGTAATATCAGTACAAAGCTTCTCCATACGGTACACCTTTTCATCATGTGACAATTTCTCAAAAAAGGTCAGCTCTGTTTTTCCTAAAAGCTGGATCCGCTCTGCTGGATAGTAATTAAAAAAGCCAGCAAGCTCGATACCCGGTCTTGATATATCACTTGTAGTGATTGGGCGATTGATTCCCTCTTCTCCACTAATCAACTCTAATTTGAATTTCTCAATTAAATCTTTCGTACTAACTTTTGGCACATCCGTACCTCCTTGATTGTCATTCGTGTAGATTTATTTTAAAAAGCCTCGTTTTCTTGCTTAAACGGGCTTGTATATCATTAAAATGGTTTGTATTCAAACTCATTCTCCATTTTAGCATTTTTCTGTGTAACGCCAAAACTTTTCTTACTAAAATTGGGGAAGAATGTTCTGGATGTGGTTTTTGGTGAGGTGGCAGGGTTAAATTGTCTACTTACCTAATTATTTACGATGTGAGTTGATCGAGGACAATTTGGTTTAATACTCTGTGTGATTTGTCCACGAGTCGCTGGCTCAGAGACAATTTGATTGAAACTAGTTTGATTTGTCTTCGAGATACTTAATCAAAGAAATTAAAGACATTCCACTAATAGAATGTCTTTGTATTTCATCATTTCAGCAACGAGTATACATTAGTATCATACGCAACTCCATTTTGATACATATACCCTCGCAAAATACCTTCATGTTCAAAACCGAGCTTTTTTATTAAGTCATTTGATGCTTTATTCTCAAGAAATACAACCGCACCGATTCGGGTTAGGCCAAGTTCGTTAAAGCCATATGAGATGACACGAGAAGCAGCCTCAGTAGCGTAACCTTTTTGCCAGTAGCTAGGGTAAAGTTCGTAACCAATCTCCGCCCGTTTATGTTTAGGAGACCAAGCATTAAAGCCTATTGTCCCGATGAGTCCCTCTCCTTCATTTAATTCAATCCCCCATCTGATGCCTCGCTTTTCTTTATAGTTCTTTGCAACGAATTCCACAAACTGCTCCGCTTGTTTCAACTCAGTTAGAGGTTCTTGTCCGTAGAAACGTGTTACATCATGATTAGAAAAACAGTTAAAGATTTCTTGAGCATCACTATGTACAATTTCTCTTAATCTCAGTCTTTCGGTTTCTAGTATCGGGAACATTATTGAACTCCTTTTAATATATTTTTCTAACCACATAAGTAATTGCATTCGTTTTTAATAATATATTTCTACCATTTCGAATTATTTCATATTCTAGTGGCTTAACTAGTTGATTGATAACCTTCCATCCCTTATAGAAATGATTTAACTTATTTAACATATCTTCAGTTTTAAGATTTATTTCCATCAGCGCATCGAGCTTTTCATTCGTTTCCATATCAGTTTCGGATACTTCTGAATTTACAATGATACAATTGATACCTTCCTTTTTTGTACCTTGTGCCATTCCTTCTACAACTTTATCAAAAACAAGTTCGGAGGATACATGTTCAATACTCGATACGGCGACGATGAAATCAAAGTGATTTTTCATAATTTGATAATGTTCTATGTCTGCTTTTACTAGTTCGATGACGTCCTCTACCCCATACTCTTTAGAATAGTGACCTAGCTTTTCTATAGCCGAAGATAACAAATCAACACATACCACACTGCCCTCTTTGTTTTTGATTTCCTTAGCGATTGGGATGCTGTTTCTTCCGACTCCACAGCCTAAATCTAATACAGATAGATTCCTTTTATCTTGAAAAAAAGGTAGCAGGTCCATAACTGTTTTAACAGGCTTGTATAACCAAGAGCCCTCTTCAAACAATTTATAGTTTTCATAACAAAAATCATGGTATTTCTTTTCTTCTTCCCGAATAAATTTAATTTTGCTCAAAACATTCCCCCCTTTCCTGGTCCACCTTAATTAATATAAAGTTCAACAAAAGAAACACTAATCCTGCTTGGTTTAACACACGTAAAAATGCCTATCAAATTTGATAGGCATTATTTCTTCTTCTCCTGAAGTGGCTCGACGATTACTTTTTGAATCAGTAGGTTTAGTATGGATATAATGACAGCTGCCAATAATGCTGTTCCGAAGCCTTCGATGACGAAGCTGTCACCCATTAGGGATTGTGTTAGCATTAAGGTAATTGCATTGATTACGAATAAAAATAATCCTAATGATAGAACCGTTACAGGTAAGGTTAACAGAATGAGAATAGGCTTGACGATCACATTTAAAATCGATAGGATGATGCTTGCCGTAATCGCTGCGCCGATGCCTTCTAAATGAAAGGTATCGACATAGCCTGCGACAACCATGAGTACAATTGTATTTACAATAATGCTAGCAAGCCATCTCATTATTTATATACATCTCCTTCATTCGGCACAATAAATAACCAAACGAGATAAATGAGACCTAATGAACCAACACCTAAAATGAACCCAACGACCGCCAGAATCCGTAAAAGGGATGCATCAATTCCGGTGTAGTCTGCTAGACCACCAAGTACTCCTCCTAGCATTCGATTTCGTGTTGAACGATATAACTTCTTTTTCATAATAAACACCTCAAAGTGGTTTAATCGTAATAGATCCTGTTTTTGTTTCAGCAAATAGATGTAGCTTTTGCGCCTTCTCTTCATTTGCCTTGAAGCGAAGAGACTTCTGGACAACCTCGTTTTTCTCCTCAATGATTGACATCATTGGAAGCTCTGACTTAAAGTTACCAAGATTTGATTTTAACTCCCCATCAACCTGGTAGTCATTACTAATAAACATATCAATACCGCCTGTTGTTGTTTTTACAAATGCGGTGTGGCAGACATCCCCTTGAAGGTCGCACGTAATATTTCCGTTAAAGCTTTGGAGATCTACTTTTTCAAAAAGACCTGTTGCTGTTACTGTACCATTAATTGTTTCAGCTTCAAAATCTTTACTCGTGATTTGATTGGCTTTTATATGACCATTTGCTGTTTCTACTTCAACTGAATCAGTATCGAAGTTTGAGATGGTAATGGCCCCATTTGCAGTTTTTGCACGAAATTCCTTTACTCGTAAATTTCCCCCTGAAATTGGTCCATTAAACATGCGTGCCTTAATACTTTCATAGTTTTCCTGTGGAACATAGATTTTCGCATGAACCTTCATTTGCTTTTTTTGAATCGATAGACGAAGCGCGCCATTTTCAATCGAGAATAGGACATCCTCTAAAAAAGCCTTGCGGGCACGTTCCTGATTTTCAATGTTGTATACTTTTGCTTCACACTCAACACGAACATCCCGCTCTTCCCACGGAATAATGGTGATACTACCATTTGAAACATCTAGGTCAAGCTTGGTAATATATACGTCCTTATGTTGAAAGATATGTTTCACATCAACTGCAGTACCAAAATTAAAGTCAAGATCAAGGTCCTTGATTTTTTTTAGTGCAGTATCTATAAAATCCATAAATTTGTGTTTGGCTGTGCCTTTATGTTCATATGAACTATGTTGTTGTTGGGATTGCTCGAATTGAACCTGAGTTGATAGTTCGGTTTTTATGTCTTGTGCGGGATCCGCTGAATCTTCACCTGAATGCAGTTTTTCAATTAGAATAATGGCTTCCTCAGCTGTCAGTTTTCCTTCTTCAACTAGCTTTAAAATACGTTTTTGTTCCTCTTTCATAAGTAAATTCCTCCTTTAAAATGAATCATGGGCTAATACTTGAATTCCTTTCACAATGTTCCAAATCACAATTCCAATGTTAATAATGGCTAACAGGATGAAAATCAGCACCATGGCTGCTGCAAAAGCCTCCACCGACCACATAAAGAAAAACGGAATGATGATAAAAACGACTGTAGCTGCCGGAATAATATGTGAAATTAATGCATGGAGGGCATGCTTTTTAACTGCTGGATTTTGTACAAGAATATAAACGACGATTGGTAATATAAACCCTGCAAAGAAAATACTGAAGTAACACAACGCTGCTATTAATTTATCCGTATCCACTCTACATCTCCCCTTTACACCTCTATATACGAAACCTAATCAAGATTGGTTTCAACATTTTATAAAAATACGTCTGGAGACTTAGATGGCTGCAGGGCTACAGGTACCGCTCATGCTGTTCCTTTCACTATGAATTGTCTTCTCTATCAAAAAAATCCATTGGCCCCCCCAATGGATTTATTACTTAGGCTTTCTTTCTAAAAGCCCTCTAAAACTTTCACGGTAATGCCAGGCTAAAATTCCTTCAAAAAGAGTTATTATTACAGCTAATAATAGTAACTCGGAATCTACGAAAATATGAAAGGCCAAAATATTAACGATTAATCCTGCTAAAATCACCAAAGCCAACGGTACATATCTGCGAACGATCAATAGGATGCCTGCAATGATTTCAACGCCTTTTTCCAATGCTAATAAATAGCCATCCCCCAAAAATTCCATTGCAGCTGGACTTGTTGGAGCAAATGGCTCAAATCCAACCAAGACTACATACCCATTTAATCCAGCACCTAAAAAAATGGTTCCCAATAGAATCTCAATGATTCGAATCGTGATTTTCATTTTCGAGCCCCTTTTTATTAATTTGGTGTACCTTATTCCACTTTCCCCAGGAATATTCCTAATAAAATGACAAATTTGGTAGACGTAGAGAAACGATCTCCTTGTTACTTTTGCCTAACTCTCTTGTCAAAACTAATTACCGAATAGTATTATTCTATACTTCAAGATTACCATAATATTCTAATTTTAAGTTTAAAATCAGTAACTCTTTACAAAAAAATAAATATCCCGATTTGCTCTATGCAAATCGGGATTATGCTTTTATTTCGTAACAGTTTCTTTTTCTTTAATCAATTCCTTCATTCGCTTTCGGTCGCGTTCAAGGACTGGTTTTAGGTAGTGACCAGTGTGGGAGGCTTCGATTTTTGCAATTTCTTCTGGTGTACCTGTTCCTACGATGGTACCACCTTTGTCTCCACCTTCTGGTCCAAGGTCAACGATATAATCTGCTGTTTTAATTACATCAATATTATGCTCAATGACAAGGACTGTATCGCCATTTTCCACAAGTCTCTGCAACACCTTTAGTAGCCTTGAGATGTCATCTACATGTAGTCCAGTTGTAGGTTCATCTAGAATATAGAACGTCTTCCCAGTGGAGCGACGATGTAACTCAGATGCGAGCTTCACACGTTGCGCTTCTCCACCAGATAAGGTGGTAGCCGGTTGCCCCAATTTGACATAGCCTAAACCTACATCAAACAGAGTCTGTATTTTTCGTTTGATTTTAGGGAGGTTTTCGAAGAACATAACTGCTTCTTCAACCGTCATATCCAATATATCTGAGATGTTTTTATCCTTATACTTAACTTCTAATGTTTCACGGTTATAGCGTTTTCCATGACAAACCTCACAAGGCACATACACATCCGGTAGGAAGTGCATTTCGATTTTAATGATTCCATCTCCACGGCAAGCTTCACAGCGACCACCTTTCACATTGAAACTAAAGCGCCCTTTTTTATAGCCCCTTACCTTTGCTTCATTTGTATTCGCAAACAAGTCGCGAATATCGTCAAACACACCTGTGTAGGTAGCCGGATTGGAACGTGGTGTTCGTCCAATCGGAGACTGGTCGATATCAATCACTTTGTCTAAGTGCTCAAGGCCCTTTATCGTCTTATGTTCACCTGGCTTGCTTTTTGCACGGTTTAGCTTTTGCGCAAGAGATTTATGAAGGATCTCATTTACTAATGTACTTTTACCTGAACCAGATACACCTGTAACCGCAACGAACATTCCTAAAGGAAACTTCACTGTTACGTTCTTTAGGTTATTCTCCTTCGCTCCAACAACTTCGATATAGCGGCCATCTGGTTTTCTTCTTTCAACGGGAAGCGGAATGAATTTTTTACCTGAAAGATATTGACCAGTTAAGGAATGGGAATCCTCCATTACTTCTTTAGGAGTTCCCGCTGAGATGATTTCCCCTCCGTGAGTACCAGCCCCAGGGCCAATATCAATTAAATAATCTGCTGCAAGCATGGTATCTTCATCATGCTCTACCACAATTAACGTGTTCCCGATATCCCTCATGGTTTTTAATGTATCAATGAGGCGGTCATTGTCCCGTTGGTGCAGACCGATTGAAGGCTCGTCTAAGATATAGAGAACCCCTGTTAATCGTGAACCAATTTGGGTAGCAAGACGAATCCGTTGCGCCTCACCACCAGACAGAGTTCCTGCTGCCCGACTTAGCGTTAAATAATCAAGTCCTACATTATCTAAGAACCCCAGTCGTTCCTTGATTTCTCTGAAAATAAGGTTGGCAATCTGCATATCCTTTTCAGAAAGCTCAATATTAGAGAAAAACTCTAAAGATTCGTTAATGGAAAAGTCAGTAATATGTGAAATATGTTTTCCGGATATTTGAACTGCAAGGCTTTCTTTTTTCAAACGATGACCTTTACAGGATGGACAAGGCTTTTCACCCATGTATTTTTCCATTTGCTCACGAATATAATCGGAGCTCGTTTCTTTGTAGCGTCTTTCGACATTTCGAAGTACGCCTTCAAACTGAATATAATTTTCACGAACCTGGCCCCAATCATTTTCATAATGGAAAAAGATTTCCTCGCCATCACTTCCATATAAAACCTTATCCATTAAATGCTTCGGTATATCCTTAACCGGCATATCCATATCTATACCGTAATGGTTGCACACTGCTTCAAGCAATTGCGGATAATATTGTGAGCTAGTCGGCTCCCAAGGAGCTATTGCATGCTTGCGAAGTGATAAATCCCAGTTTGGAATAACGAGATCAGGATCAACCTCAAGTTTACTTCCTAAACCATCACATTCAGGACACGCACCAAATGGGCTATTGAAAGAGAACATTCTTGGCTCAAGTTCACCAATTGAAAAACCACAGATTGGGCAGGAATGCAGTTCACTAAATAATAGCTCCTCTTCGCCCATTACATCAATAATGACCCTTCCTTCTCCAAGACGAAGTGCTGCTTCAAGAGAATCAGCTAGCCTTGAAGTTACTCCCTCTTTTACCACGATACGGTCAACAACAACTTCGATTGAATGTTTTTTGTTTTTTTCAAGTTCGATATCGTCAGAAATCTCCAGCATTTCTCCATCGACACGAACTCTCACATAGCCCTGTTTTTTAATATCCTCTAAAACTTTTACATGCGCTCCCTTTCGTCCTGATACAACAGGAGCAAGTACTTGGAGCTTGGTCCGTTCAGGATATTCTAAAATCCGGTCAACCATTTGTTCAATGGTTTGAGAGGTGATTTCAATCCCATGGTTTGGACAAATCGGTTTACCGACACGCGCATATAATAAACGTAAATAATCATAGATCTCTGTAACTGTTCCAACGGTTGACCTTGGGTTACGGCTTGTTGTTTTTTGGTCAATTGAAATCGCTGGGGAAAGCCCTTCGATTGAATCGACATCTGGTTTATCCATTTGTCCTAAAAATTGACGTGCATATGCGGAGAGAGACTCAACATAGCGTCTTTGTCCTTCCGCATAAATGGTGTCAAACGCAAGGGAAGACTTCCCTGAACCAGATAGGCCAGTGACCACAACCAATTTGTCTCTTGGAATCGTAATGTCTATATTTTTTAAATTATTGGCCCTTGCGCCCTTCACAACAATTTTATCTAATGCCATGTATCTGTCATCCTTCCGCTTTTAACTCCAAAATTAAATCACGTAATTCAGCTGCTCGTTCGAAATTAAGTGCTTTAGCAGCTTCTTTCATTTCTTTTTCCATGTCAGCAATGACTTTATCGCGTTCCTTCTTCGTTAATCCTGTTAACTTAGGTGCTGCTTCATAGTTTTCTGTTTCTTCTGCCGCCACCGTAGCTCGAATGACATCTCGTATTTCTTTCTGTATGGTCTGTGGAGTAATACCATGCTTCTTGTTATATTCCTCTTGAATCTCACGTCGTCGTTTTGTTTCATTAATCGCGATTTCCATTGAATTCGTGATCTTATCCGCATACATGATGACTCTTCCGTTCGCATTTCTTGCTGCACGACCAATTGTCTGGATAAGCGAACGTTCTGATCGAAGAAAACCTTCCTTATCCGCATCAAGTATGGCGACAAGTGAAACCTCCGGAATATCTAATCCTTCCCGAAGCAGGTTAATTCCAACAAGGACATCATATTTACCCATTCGAAGGTCGCGAATTATTTCAATCCGTTCAAGTGTTTTAATTTCTGAGTGTAAATAATTCACCTTAATCCCAATATCCTTCAGATAGTCCGTTAAGTCCTCAGACATTTTTTTCGTCAAGGTAGTCACGAGAACACGTTCATTTTTGTTAACGCGATCTTGGATTTCACCTAATAAATCATCAATTTGGCCTTGAATTGGCCGAACATCTATAATCGGATCAAGCAGTCCAGTTGGGCGGATGATTTGTTCCACCATTTCGTCAGTATGCTCAATCTCATAAGGTCCTGGTGTTGCTGAAACATTGATGATTTGACTTATATGTTTTTCGAACTCCTCAAAACGTAATGGGCGGTTATCCAATGCGGATGGAAGTCGGAAACCGTGATCGACTAATACTTGTTTTCTTGCTTGGTCACCATTGAACATTCCTCGAATCTGTGGCAATGTAACGTGCGACTCATCGACAACAATTAATAAATCGTCAGGAAAATAATCCAATAATGTATATGGTGTTGAAC
>NZ_JBALOV010000040.1:0-31879 GCF_036965045.1 Bacillus sp. JJ1533
CCTTTTGTCGACACTCTGAAATGATACCCCTTCTAAGGGGTATCATTTTTCTAGTTTTAATAAATAATTATTACATCATTCTGCCCATTCATGAACAATTATAATAATATTAATATTGAAAAAGCCTATATTTTACTTGGTTTTTTTCGCGTTTTATAAAATAACCTTATATTGAAACAAAATTTATATGAGCAAAATTTAATATAACCCCCTTTTTGTTTTGTAAATATAATTATTCCATTTTAAA
This sequence comes from Bacillus sp. JJ1533, assembly GCF_036965045.1. NCBI lineage: Bacteria > Bacillati > Bacillota > Bacilli > Caryophanales > Bacillaceae > Bacillus > Bacillus sp. JJ1533. The sequence goes on from NZ_JBALOV010000040.1 coordinate 248, forward strand.
CACTACGTCAATAAGTGTTCCAGGGTAATTTCCGTAAGCATTCCTAGACCCATATTGTATGTCATTGTAATCAATCTAGGGAACACTCCGGGGGTCCCTCCCTCAATCTGAAATTACAAACAATAGCCTCAATCTATTTTAATAGACTCAGGCTAACTGTCAGTAGCGTTTAGCGATTTCCGGATCTATTCCGATTCCGTTTGTACCGGTTCTAATACCACAACCATCCGTTCCGTGTATGCCGGTTCCAGCCCCTGTTCCAATTGCCAGTACCTGTTTGACCTCTATTGATTTCATCACAAATTGGCCCACGAATGTGTATACGGTTACCGCTATTCATTAAGTTGCTTTGACAGTTGTTGCAACCCCCTATTAATAGAAATCCCTCTGTCCCTATCGACATTTCAAAATCCCAATGTTGCTAAGATTTTAATTTTATGTTATTAAAAAGGTATACGTGGAAAATCATCATTAATACCTCACTTTTTTTACCTTTTTTTACCTTTATCTTTCTCATTTTTACTCTTACTGTCTTTACCCTTCCCGCCTTTTTCCTTGCCGTCTTTGTTCTTGTCTTCTTTAGCCTTGTTTGCTTTACTCACGTCACCACTATCTTTTTTATCTTTATCCTTTTTATTTCTACTCTGGTTACCACTGACATTCTTACCTTTTCCCTTGTTAGCTTTGTTTTGATCATTAGTGTTATTGCTGTTTGACTTACTTTTGTTCTTGCCTCCTCTATCCTCGCTTGCTTTACTCATATCGCCACTATCTTTTTTATTTTTATTCTTGTTACCACTGACATTCTTACCTTTATCTTGGTTATCTTGATCTTGGTCATTGGTGTTATTGCTGTTTGCCTCACTTTTGTTCTTTGAATTATCTTGTTCTTCGTTATTCTGCAATTTAAAGCTGAAACTTTTCATATGGTTAAGTGGAATACGTATTACGTTATGTTTATCAACTAATACTAGAAAATTGTTATCATTATCAAACTGAGCTAACGCACCTTCTAGACTTTCTGGACCTTTTCTATTAATCTTTATCCAACCGTACTGTAAATTATTTAGAATACCAGTGAGGTTTTCGGCTTCAACTTCCTTAACTATAGTCATAAGTTGTTCAAGTTCATCCGTATTTTCCTCACCATATTCATCCATTTTTTGCTGTTCAGTTTCTTTTTTCTGGCTATTGTTTGTGCTATCTGATCCATCCTCATTGGTTTCCATTGTTAATTTAGTCACACTTTTTATATGATCGATTGCATAAAATATAAGACCATCCATTTTGTCATAAATAATTAAATAATCATTTTTTACTTCCACTAATTTTCCAGTTTTAGATTCAGGACCTCCTCGGTTAATGCGAACAACTTCGCCTACTAATGAAGTCATCAATTGATTGAAGTTCTCAAAGGTAATAGTATCATTTGTATTTGTATTTTCATTGGGATCCAAAACAGGATTAAACTTGGTTCGAGAATCTTCAATAATCCCCTTTATATGTTCCATTGTATAAAATATTGTTTCTCCATTTTCAGTCTGAATAACTATATAATCCTCTGTTATTGACAACAACTTTCCAACTGTAGATTCTGGCCCTCCCTTATTTACCTGAATGGCTCTGCCTAATAAATTTCTAACTGTATTTTTGTCCACTCTTATCCCCCTAACCCTTATTTTTTCACACTGGTGAATTTACTAATGGTACATTTATCTCCATGAGTGATTTGTACATGGATTATATATATGTATATTACAAAATATTAAGTTTGGTTTGGGCCATTATCCTATCTTTTTATGTTTTTGCTTTTATCCTATTATTTATATTTTAAGGTGACAGTTTTTGTACTCGTAAACCTTCATCTATAGAAGGCTGATTAAATCTCTTGAAACATTATTGATTATGGATGGGTAATTCATACACACATAGTGTCAATGATGAAAAATTTCTATGACTTAATGAAACTGATTAACACTGTGAAAATATATGTCTAGCTTATCGAAGCACCAAAAGAACACGACCTGCCCCTGTTGCTTTCCAGATAAAATCACAGTGCTTTTGAAATCCATTAGAGAATCACGATTTGCATCTGGTTTAGGTTCCAGAAAAAGGCTATAACTTGCACACCGGGAAGCAGATTCCTATAATATTAGAATTCTGGAAATCAGAGCAAATGCTTATTTCCGCTTGCCATTACTCAACCGTTGAAAAGATAAGAAGTGGATAAAAAGACCTCTATATTATAAAAATATATAGAGGTCATACATCGTTTAATTTGAGATACTGGCTTTGTTTATAGACTTAAATTTGAACAGAAAATATACCCACCATACTAATAAAAACAAATAACCTATAATTGCAAAAATAGCCAAGTTGCACCCTGTTGCAATTGACTAACTAAGTGTTCATATTCATCTATGTCTGGTGCTCTGCCTATGCTATTTATTATGCTAACTATCGGAATGCAAATACTATTGCTAAGATAGGCAATATGCTATTTTTATTCTTTTTTAGACTATATATTGCAGTTCCTAATGTTGTTAATAGAAACAAGTAATATATAAACTAAAACCAAATAGGAAGAGTTCCCCACATTTTTTCTGTTCTCCTTTTTGTATAATTTTTAAATTCTCTAATAATGTTATAACAAATTTTAACAGTTCGAGAACTCGAAAAAACTATTTCTAAAAACAACAATCTTTACGAAAACAACCTTATTATAAAAACAAAATTTATAGTTATTCAAAAACGTTTAGTGTCTGATGTTTTATAATTTGTATCGCTTCATGAGTCGATGAAGTAGAATGAATACCTATATATATCACCTAATGAGTTTAAAAACAATATATTCTTTGCCCTTAAATTTCTTCTCATTACACAAGATTTTTAATTTTAATGAGTTAGCCGGGGGTGATAAACGCATTTATGGTCAAATTTGTATCATCATGGTCATATGTAGATAGATTATAGTGGATTTAATGAAAACACTAGTAATAGTCCAGACGAGTCTTATATTAGTTACATATACATGTAGTACGATAAAACTATAAAGATAGATGCATGGGAGGGACAAACGTATATATTTACAAGAATAGGAGTGATTCCATTTGACAGCTAAATATAATTAAAAATAGAAAGATGAGGCAAAATTATGGAACCAATAGCTTGGATAACCATTTTGACTTTTTTAGGGACATTGTTTTTTATACTTTGGCGACCTAAAGGAATCAATGAAGCCATACCTGCAACAATAGGAGCCCTCATTATCGTTCTTTGTGGAAGTGTAAAATTATCTGACCTTAGAATCATCACAGATACTATTAGCGGAGCCGCTATAACAATCATAGCAACTATTGTAATGGCAATTGTCTTAGAAAGTTTCGGATTCTTTAACTGGGCTGCTGAAAAGCTTGCTGATAAAGCAAAAGGTTCTGGTATTCGATTATTTTGGTATGTCAACCTATTATGTTTTTTAATGACACTCTTTTTTAATAACGACGGAAGTATTTTAATAACAACGCCAATTCTAGTTATGTTATTAAACAATATGGGATTAAAAAATCATCAAAAAATCCCTTATTTGTTATCCGGTTCGTTAATAGCAACAGCATCCAGCGCTCCAATCGGTGTAAGTAATATTGTTAACTTAATTGCTTTAAAAATTGTCGGTATGGATTTGTACTTGCATACCGCTATGATGTTTGTCCCTGCAACACTCGGTTTATTGCTGATGACATGTTTATTATATCTCTACTTTAGGAAAGATTTGCCCAAAAAAGTTCCTACAAATGTTTCTGCCCTTGCACTCCCATCTTATCATCCACTTAAATCCAATATCATTAGTCATGAATCTGAGAAAGATCACTCCAAGTTTATGCTAAATATCCTATTATTTGTTTTTGCAGTACGCGCGAGCCTTTTTCTTGCATCGTACTTGAACATTCCAGTCTCAGTAATGGCTGTTATTGGTTCATTAATTCTTTTAATCTGGAGATGGACTTATCTAAAGGTACCTCCTAGTGACATGCTAAAAAAAACTCCATGGTACATTATCGTATTTGCTTTCAGCATGTATGTAATCATTTACGGTCTTAATAATATTGGTTTGACCGAATGGTTAATTCAATTTATGCAGCCAATGGTATCTGGTAATCTTTTATACACTAGTGTTCTAATGGGTACCCTGCTGACAGTGTTGTCTAATATTTTTAATAACCACCCCGCACTTATGGTAGGAACACTAACACTTACCCAAATGAATCTAGATCCATTATCATTAAAAGTTGCATATCTTGCTAACGTTATAGGAAGTGATATGGGATCATTATTACTACCAATGGGAACATTGGCTACACTGATGTGGATGCATATTGTGCGTGATGGTAAAGTGAAAATCACTTGGAAACAATATATAAAAGTTACCATTGTTATTATCCCAATTACGACATTATTTACCTTAATCATTCTATATTATTGGGTTTCTTGGTTCTTTACTGGGGCACTTTAATAATAGAAATAAAAGGAGAATATAGGATGGAAAGTTATTTTCAAGAATTAATAGGTAAAACTATTGAAATTGAAATTTCTGGAGGAAATTATCATAAAGGGATTCTTATTGATGCAGGCTTAGATATTATCGTTATCTATAATGGTAGAGAAAATACCTTCCTTTATATACCCTTCGTTCATGTTCAAAGATTGAAAGAATCCCTCCCTGATGAAAATTTCAATATGACGGAACCTCCAACAGTAAAACCCATTGAATCAGAATTAATATCCTTTCGAAAAATACTAATGACTGCAAAAGGACTATTTGTTCAGGTATATGTAACAGGAAATAAATCAATACACGGCTATTTAACAAGTATTATGAACGATTTTTTTGTTTTTCATTCCCCTATTTATAAAACGATGTATATTTCAATGAATCATGTAAAGTGGCTAATTCCTTTCCCACAAGATACGACTCCTTATACATTAACTGATGATAAATTACTCCTTTCTCGTCCTTCTGTTCCTTTAGCTCGATCTTTTAAAGATCAATTAAAGAAGTTTGAAAATAAACTAGTTATTCTAGATGGTGGGGATAATCCCGAAAAAATTGGATTACTACAAGAGGTTAATAGTCAAAAAGTAACTTTAATAACTGCTGAAGGGGAAACATTGTTTCGAAATTTAGAACATATTAAAACAATACAATTACCATAGTTAGGTTCGAATTTTTTAAGCTTTTTCTTTAAATGAAAGGACATATTGAAATTGTTATTACAAAAAAACAACCCATTTTTGTAACAGTTAACTAGAATGATAGTCCAACTTCTCATAATAAATGACCTTGCCTTATATGGCGAGGTCTTTTTTTCTTTTAAAACGGTGCACTTTCAATCTATATGTGTTATTTCGGTTTTGTTCAAGCCTACATCATCTGGTTTACTATCTCATTACTTTTTTTCTTTTCTTGGATTTGCTTTATCAATTGTTCGACTTCCTCAAGTCCAGAGCTTGGATTTTTGGGTACCGCTGATTCAGACAGGTTAGAAATGTATCTTTTACCACACTTGCCTATATTGGTCTACGCATTGGGGAATTACTCGCTCTTAAATTGACTTATTTTGATGAAGATAAAGGGTCATTACGTGTTCCTAAGACTTTATACAATCCAAATAACAATATAAAAAAGTACGAATTTCTTCCACCCAAAAAATCAGGCTCTATTCGAACCATTCGATTTGACGAGAGACTCGTAAAAATGCTAAAGCGACATGCGATTAAACAAAAAGAAATTAAATTACAAAAAGGTTATTTATATATAGATAACCAGTTTATCTTTGCACGAGATGATTGCCACCCACAATTAAGAAAAGTAATTGAAACAAGACTAAAACGTTTATTAAAAAAGGCAGATATTGATAATATTCATTCAGGCATACGCATACGTCTTTATTGATTGAAGTTGGTGTAGGAGTAGGAGAAACAGCAGCGTTTAGGACATACAGACATAAATACAACCATGAATATTTATGCTCATATGACTGCTAATATGGAAGAAATGGCCTCCCTGCAGTTTAGTAAACTGATGAAAGACCTTCTCTAAATATAATGGTTTTTGTGAAAAAGGTGAGCATTTTTTGCTTACTATGAGCAAATGTATGAGCATTTTTTTTATACTTAATTCAAAACCCTACGAAATCAAGGGTTGTAGGTGTTCATTACATCATGCCGCCCATTCATTAAATAATAAAATAAAAGAAATAGACTTCTGGAGAATTATTCGTTCCCATTTCACCTCGGAATTCTTTATTAAGGATGGATTGTTTTAATTCAATTATTTCTTTTTCTAATTCAATTAATGAAAAAGCCTCATCATTTCTTACAATTATCTTGTTTAAAATTTTCAGGATAATGATTTGCTCTTCTAGCGGTGGAATAGAAATTACCAATGCTTCCACTCTAGACCTAATATAGGAGTTACTTTTTTTCTATAAATCTTTCCAATCTATAAACGATTCCGGATCCATTTTTTTTAAGTTTTCCAAAAACAATGGTAATATACCTAAAACTTTAAAACCATTAAACAATAGCTTTGGTCTTGGCTGAATCGTTCTATATGAGTTGTAATGGTCTATTACTTTTAATTGTTTTTGCTTAGTTACGATAATGTGACGCATATCCGCGTCCAATCTAGTAAACTTTAAACGCTTCATTTCATTTAGCACGAATAGAATTTCCTTTATAATATTTTCAGAAAGAACCCCTCCAGACTGTAAATACTGATATAAAGTTGGACCTTCAATATATTCCATAATAATATAGTTTGGCCCTACTTCATAAAGCCTTGGGATAATGGAAGACTTCTGTGCGACTTTTAATACTTCCCCCTCTTTACGAGCTCTTTTTGGTTTTCCATAAATTTTAACACATTTATCTGAAGAAAATCTAAAAACGGCTCCTTGTGCCCCCTTGCCGATTAGCGGATACGACGTTGGATTATTTTTTACCTCTACTTCATTTTTCCCTTGAACTACACAAATAGATTTAAAATCCTCCACTAATTCATCAACTCCTTTAACTACTTTATCTATATTATGTTTCTGTTTTGAGTTTGGACTAGACTGGAACCATGATAAAAGAGCCTTTCGAAAATGAAAAGGCTCTTACTCACTGTTAATTTTTCCTCACAAGTAGTAAACAACATTCCACATAGTCTGAGTACGGATCTCACAGATAATAATGATATAGTAGTGTTTACCTAATTAACGATTCACCCTAAATAAAAAATATATCTCACGGAAATAAAAATCAAATTCTTTAACAATCACGCGCGACCATTGAAGAATTTGATATACGGTAAAGTATTAACAAGCAGAATGGTTAGCTATTTTTTATTCAAGTAGACTAATATTTATTTCATTTACATATAGTTAAAGAATTTCCTCAATATATGTGTCAGTATCAGATTCACTATACTCTTTTGATGACACAGCAAGAATAATCAATGGATCAATGTATTCGTTGTTAAAAGCGTGTACCATATAGGGAGGTATCTTTAGTACAACGTTGTCATCGGCAGACATATAAAACTCCTCACGTACCCCTTGAGACAAATCCTTCAATGCCACCTTTGCTTTACCACTGATAACCGTGAAATACTCAAAGGTGTTTTTATGATAATGATTTCCTCTAACACTATTTTGGTTTGAGTAAAGCAAATAAACTTCCCCAACTTCACTACTATCTGGCAGCTGACTTTTCTTGATTATTTTTTTTAACATACCTCTTTTATCTTGATACGGATCAATGTTGATAAATTCACCTAATCTCCCCATAAAAATCACTTCTTTCTGAAAAAATTTGTAGGAGCAAAGCTATCCCTACCAATATATCCCACACAAGCTTCTTTAAGTGATTTTATTCGGCAATCTGCGACCATCTAGTACAATAGATCTTTCCATCTACTAACTATATATTGATAAACCAAGCTATAATGGTTCTTCATCATGACATGCTCAAACTCGTGGCCCAGTACAAGATACATTGCCGTTATATTTCTTCTATTGTGAAATTGTTTTTTGGTCGGGTCCTCATAAATTTCACTTGTGGAGAAAGATAAAAAACTTTTAGCATTTTTATTTCCCTTGAAGGTCCATTTTATATATATTTTTCTTTGTTTCTTGAATACCACTGTATTGTTCTATCCAGCCCTTCATCAAAACCAATTTTAGGCGTCCAACCTAATATTTTTTGTATTTTACTTATATCAGGGTGGGGCTTCCAGACTTCTCCTGACCTGTAGGGGACAGCTCCATAATTAGGCTTCTTAACAGTTTCCATTTTTTCGAAAACTTTATCAACGTAGTATTTTAAAGGATGGATTATTCCAGTACCTATATTAAATATCTCGTTTTTTACCGCATCAGTTTGAGCAGCTAAAATAAAACCATCGATGAGATTGTCTATATAAATATAATCTCTGTATTGCTCACAACCTGTTAAATTAACATCAGTATTATTTAGAATTGATAATATAATATGGGGGAAAAACTTATGATTCCCTTCATTTTCTCCAAAAACCCCATAAGCCCTTAAAGTAACAATTTCAATATTGTTCTCCCCAGCAATTTGGTGTGCCAAAATTGTACTAGCAGCTTTAGTACTTCCATAAATATTGAATGGTTCTAAATGAGCAGTTTCCTTAATAATTTCTTTTTTATCCCCATACTCCATACACGTACCGATATTTAAGAATTTTTTACATCCTACAGAAATTAAAGAATTTAGCACATTCATTGTGCCTATTATATTAGTATTAGCAGCAATAAAATAATCTTTTTGTCTTGAATCAACACCGTAAGCCGCCATATTAAAAACATAATCAGGCTTTATTTTTCTGATATAGACATCAATTTTTTCAGAGTCCCTTAAATCAGCTCTATGGATTTTAATGTCTTTTAAAAGACTCTCAATCCGCCATAAATCAGATCCTTCTCTTACGATAATATTTACTTCAGCATTTTCCTCAACCATCCTTCTAACCAGGTGGGATCCTATAAAACCGCTAGCTCCGGTAATTAACACTCTTTTATTGGTAAAAGCACCTGTCACAGTACACATCTCCACTTCCTTACAATTTAGCCCATGGCCTCTATTAGCCCATTGTTCATTGAATATTTGTAAATTTATCATTGTTTCAATACATTGCCAAAATCCCACATGCTAATAAACTGTCAATTGATTTTTCCGCAATAGTTTTCTTGATGGTTTGTTTTATAAGATTAGTTGATCAATAATCGATGTGTTTTCATATTGTCAATTAATACTATGTGTATAAGGGCTAAATGCTAATGAAATTTCCAAAAATGGGCCCCATTAATACTTATTATTGTACATGTGTTTGGTCGTAACATTTTTTCTTCAACAACATATTCTAAATTAGTTAGCTGATACAAAGGTGAAGGTCTAGTTAAAAACAGAGCGTTTTAAGAAGCAATCTTTATTCCTTGATGCATTAATAAACAGTAGATGCATTTAGGAAAAATATTACTTGTTTTAAATAAGTACTATACTTACGTTATTAAGGGGTGTTAAGGTTTTGACACACTACTATTGTTCTACCTATAGCAAGGATTATATTTATAAGGGACTGATCTTATATAATTCACTACAAAAATATGATAAGGACTTTCATTTCTTTATTATATGTGCTCAGGATGAAGTAAAATACTTATTGGAAAAAATGCAACTGAGTAACGTAACACTGATAAGTATGAAAGATGTAGAAAATGAAGATTTGGAATTGGCAAATATAAAAAATACACGCAATGATAAAGAATATATTTGGACGAGTAAAGGATCGATATTGTTATACCTATTAAATCACTTTTCTGAGCTCGACCATATTATATGGTTGGACGGTGATACAGCCTTTCTTTCGGATCCCCAACCCATATTTGATGAGTGGGGCAATTACTCAGTATTTCTAACAGAGGAGCAATATAAAGGAGAATATGAATGGTTAAGTAAGATATATGGAGTTTACAATACTGGTTTTATGGGATTTAAAAGAGATCAAAATGCGCTTCGATGCCTTCAATGGTTTAGAGAAAAATTGATTGACTGGTGCTTTGATAAACCGGAAGAAGGCAGATGGAGCGACCAGATGTACGTAAATGATTGGCTAACTAGGTTTGATAATGTTGGTATTGCAGCGAACCTTGGAATTAACGCCAACCTGTATATTTCAACTCAAAATAAGGTTACCAAAGAAGATGATAATCTATATATCAATGGAGATAAACTGATCTTATTCCATTACTATGGATTTAAATATTTTAATGGAAATGAGTTTGATTTATGTGCGCATGGCCATTTCCCCACGAATCAGATAATACAATGGATATTTGTTCCTTATATCAAAGCGTGTAATGAGGTCATGGATATCATTTCTAATATTGATAAGGATTTTTATTATAAACATACTCCAAGCGGTAGGCTCATTAAAAATTATTTCAATCTGGCGAGCAATATAGATGGATACGAAGACAAATATAATTTCTGTATAATCGTCAGTGAGAAAGATTTATCTGAAGGCTTGGAATTTTACAATTCTCTAAGAATGAATGCAAACCAATTTTGCCTCTGGATATGCTGCTTGGATGATACCACCTATAATACACTGGCCAATATGGAATTAGAAAATGTAGTTCTAATAGATATTAAGAATATTGAGGATCAGGAACTTTTAAATGTCAAGAATACCCTGAATGCATCTGAATACTGTAGAACTTTAAAAGCACCATTGATAATTTACATTTTAAAGAACAATTATAATATCCGTTATATGATATATGTTGATTCGAACGCACGTTTCAATTCTAAAGTGACAAATGCATTCAGTAAGTGGAAGGAAAATCCTGTTTTTATTTGGAAGAACGAAATAGATCAGGATACCCATCAAGAGTATGGAGTCAATTTGAGAAGCTTAATAGGATTCAAACGTGAGAAAGACGCATTCAATTTCCTTTGGATGTGGAGAGAAAAAAGTATCAAAAGGTGTAATGATAAGTTCAAATAAGTAGGAGGATTGAATACAAGTATGGAATTCTATCATTTTTGCACTATTATTGGAAAAGAGTACTTATTAAAGGGTCTAGCTCTACACGACTCCTTAGAAAAGCACACAAAGAATTTTCACCTCTGGATATTGTGCTTGGATAAGATTTCTCTACAATTCCTCAAAAAGATGAATTTAAAGAATGTAACCCTTATTCCTTTAGAGAGTATCGAAAATGAGCAGCTTCTTTCCGTAAAAAAGTCTCGAACTTCACATGAGTATAGTTTTACTTTAAAATCCCCCCTTGTACTATATCTCCTGAACAAATATAATTTTATTAACTCTATAATGTATATTGACGGGGATTTATATTTCTACTCAGATCCAAAACCGATTCTTAATCAATGGGGAGATGGTTCCATTTTTATATGCGAACAGAGACTTGCTAAAAATATTGAGGATTCAGGCACATACCAGGCAGGGTTAATTGGCTTTAAGAGAGATCCAAATGCTTTTCAATGCCTTGAATGGTGGAGAACGAAGTGTTTGGAATGGTGTTTTCATTGGCATGAAGAGGGCCTGTGGACAGATCAAAAGTATTTGAATAAATGGCCAGAGCTGTTTTCAGGTGTTATAATATCAAACAACCCAGGAATTAATATAGGACCATGGAATGAAGGAAATTATGAAAGTACCCCTGATTTTAACGTTAGTAACAGTGAGGTATATATCAATAATCATAAACTGGTTGTTTATCATTTTAGTGGTTTTGTTATAAAAAACGAGCGCGAGTTTGACTTATGTTATTATTCTCGGGTGAACGAAGAAACTATAAATCATGTTTACATTCCCTATATAAAAGCAATTCAAAAAGCTATCGAGAGGGTTAAATCCATTGATAATACTTTCACCTATGGATTTGTCGAAAAGTTAAGCAGACAAAAAGCTATACATTACTATAAATACAGTAATAACTAAATAAATAGAATTAAGTAAACCCACCCCTTATATATTAACTTATATAAGGGGTTTACTTTAATCAACAATTTTTTATCTTTAGATTCTGATAAACAATGGATGTTGATATTTTAGACACCAAAATAGACCACCATTTTGATGGTCTTATTAAAATAAAACACCCATTAACAGGATGGAAAAAAACAAAAATTTAAAGTAAGAACTCTTTTCCCTCCTGACTAAGAAAAAATTCAATTAAAGGCTCATTGACTTTTAATTGTTTATCTATACGTGAAACGAACTCTATAATAAAGAATAACCCTACTTTTGCAATTACTAATGGTAAGATATTCTTTTCTTCAGGTGTCAACCCTTCATATCCTTCTATAAACATTTTTGAATATGTTTGACTCTTGTTATTGGGTGATTGCTTATAAATCCAATATATGCAATAGGCTACATCATATATTCGTTTTCCTGGACGAACAAGATCAAAATCCAGAATGCAACTAACAGATCCATCCTCACTATAAATAAGGTTCCAAGGATGCCAGTCATCATGAATAATGGTTTCTAGTAAATTATTTTTATCTGCCTTTTTCCAAAGCTCGATGATAGTAGAGTATAGGGATTTTATTTTAGATAATGAGGATTTGGATATAGATTCTTTTTTTTGATACAAACGATTTAATCTTTTTTTGAGGTTCTCTTCTGTGGGGCAGTTAGATTCACCTGGTAATGGCCCCTGTTTGTATGAGTTTAAAGTTGTATGGAACTTATTGAGCATCCGTGCATTTGACTTAATTTGTTCAGGATCAAATTTAAATCTTGAACCCTCTATATAAGGATACACTTGGATCATTCTATTATGAATAAAGGAGTAATAATCCCCGGATTCATTTTTAATTGCATTCACAACAGGTACAGAGGCACCCTTCAGACATATTAGGATATCCTCGATAAAATTTATTCGCCCCTTTGGAACAGTTTGAGTTAAATATCGCAACACATATTTTCCTTTTTCTGTTTCAACTAAAATCGGTACATTGGTCCCATATGCAAGAACACCATGGATTCGCGTAATTTCCCCTATACGATGGTGTCTGCATACCCACTGAATCTCTTCCATTGAAATGACATTACCACGGTAATCCCTTATTATATTTGATTGTTCGCTGCACACAATATCCCCTCCTACTATTAATAAGGATAGTGAGGGCGCTTTCCTTTTTCATCATCGTTCATTAATCGTATATATAACGATAATCGAAAACTTTCTTCTTTTTTATCGATTCTCTATTTATTAAAAATTCATCCCATGCTGTTAAAATAACAACATGATTTACTTTCGCAAGTAATGATTTTAAGTTAGGGGAATATTCAATAGGAAGACCGTATGCCTCTTTAAACTCTTCAATAGCCATAGGGTCATAAGCAATAATATTTTTATATCCTTTTTGTAACAACCCTTCAATAATTGATTTTGCAGGTGTATCCCTTATGTCATTTGAATTTGGCTTAAATGCTAAACCAAGAATACCTATATACTCATTCTCTTCAACTTTTCCTGCCACATCATTAACAGCAAATTCTTTAATCGCCTCATTTACTTTTAAGGTTCCTGTCAATAATTGTGGTGAGTAGGAGTTCTTTAATGACTGGTTAACTAATGCCATAGTATCCTTCGGGAGACAATAGCCTCCAAAACCACAACCCGGATAAACATAGCAAGTCATTTTAGCTGGATCACCAAACCATCTTTTATCTAGATGCAAGACTTGAAAGGATTTTTTTATTTCAATATCGCCAATGGAATTAGCGATTAATGCCTGTTCGTTCGCAAAACTAATAAGAGTTGCTAGCAAAGTGTTAGATAAATACTTAATAAATTCTGCCGTATTTAAACTAACCCTATAGATAGGGGCATTAAATGAATGATAAATTTTTTCCACCATCTGTCCGCTCTTATCTTCTTCCTGACCAATAACAATTCGATCTGGATTCATAAAATCTTCCCAGGCATTACCTTCTCTTAAAAACTCAGGATTATTGGTTAAACCAATATCAACACCAACCTTAAAACCCAGACTTTCTATATACGGTCTAATACTTTCGCTTGTCGTTGATGGAGGAATGGTCGATTTAAGAACCAGTACTTTAAAGTACGGCTTTTTTATATATGCCGCTATACTTTTAATTGCATCCAAAATATAGCCCAGATATGCACTCCCATCAGATTTACTCGGGGTTCCCACACAAAGAAAGATAACTTTACTATTATTTACAGCTTCCTGTAAATCGTCAACAATTGTAAAACCTTTGTTTAAATGCTGATTTAATTTCTCATCAAGATACGGTTCATAAAAGGGAATAGTCCCTTTTTTTAACTTCTCTTTTTTCTTTTGATCAATATCATAGCCGTAAACACTATACCCTTTATCGCAAAACCCTAAAGCAGTTGTCAATCCAACAAAGCCTAGGCCGATCACGGTAATCACTGATTTCCCCCTCCTTCCTTCAAAAAGGTTAGAAAGCGGTGCACACCTTCATAAATAGAAATAGAAGGCGAATAATTTAACAGTTCTCTAGCCTTTGAGATATCGGGACATCTTCTTAATGGATTATGTGTTAAATAGCTTTGCTCATCAGATTCTCTAAATTCGATTGATTGATTAAACCCATATATAGCTAAGCCTGCCTCTTTATAAATCCTGGCCAATTCTTTTATCGAAATTTCGGGTTTATCAATACCTATATTAAAGTAGTCAAAAGGTTCATATAGTAATGCCTTTAAATATCCAGCTATTGCATCTGTCACATAACAAAATGTTCGAGTTGGTTTACCGTCGGAATACATGACTAGCTTCTTGTTTTCAATAATCGCTTTCGCAAAATCAGCCGGTACCCGCCTATCATTAAGTCTCATACCCGGTCCATAATTATTAAATGGTCTGACTATAGAAATCGGCATATGGAATTTTTCGGCATATAGGTAACAAAGTGTCTCGCCAAATCTTTTTGCCTCATCATAGCAGGCACGCGGTCCTATCATAGCCACATTTCCTCTGTAATCCTCGGAAGTTGGAATATAATCCGGAAATGGATCACCATAAACCTCACTGCTCGAGAAAAATAAAAATCCTTTAATATCTTTATTCTTATAAAAATCCAGCAAACCTCTTAGTCCTAATACATTTGCATCAACAGTTTCAAGAGGATATTTTCTATAATAGGTCGGTGAGGCAATTGAAGCCATGTGGATAATAAAATCAACATTATTAATATTATTCGTTTCAAATGATGAAAATTCAGTAATATCAAAAGTATAAAGTTCAATCTTTGAATTTGATTTACTTAAATTCTCAATCCATTTTGGTTTCCCAAGTTTGAAATTATCAATTCCAATAATCTTTTTAATTCCCATTTCATCTGAATACTCAGATAAAAATGACATTAAATAATAGCCTAAGAAGCCGGCGCATCCGGTTATCAAGATTGATGAATCCTTAAGTTTTTCTTTTTCGGACTTTCCAAGCTTATTATATATATACTGGAGGTCTGTTTGAAAAATTGTATGGTTTTTATTATTTTTCATTTTTATCCACCTATATTTTAATTTTGATTCTATATTGCCGTTTTCTCGATGTGGCATAGCACTGAATTCCAGTACCGTTTCTCGATGAATAAATTATGACTTACTTTGTAAGAAGCTAATAGAACCATAATTAATAACTCATTATTCCTTCGTCTTTTGAGAAATCTAATAAAATTTTACTCCTTAACCTTCATATCCCATGTTTTCCAGGGAGCACTACCCGAAGCCCAAATCTCTTGTAAGTATCGCTTATCCCGTAAAGTGTCCATCGGATACCAAAAGCCAGAATGTTTATAGGCCATTAATTGTCCATCCTTAGCAAGGTTCTCTAATGGTTCCTTTTCAAATACCGTTTGGTCCCCGTTATTTAGGTAGTTAAAAACTTCTGGTTGCAATACCATAAAGCCAGCATTTATCCAACTGCTATCCCCTTTTATCTTCTCCTGGAACTTCTCTACTTTTTGGTCAACAGTCAAGGACAAAACACCAAACCTGCCCTCCGGCTGTGTAGTGGTTACTGTAGCTAGCCTCCCATGGGAGCGATGAAATTCAACTAAGTCCTTTATATTTACGTCGCTAACTCCGTCGCCATACGTCACCATAAAAGGTTCATTTCCAACATAATCCTGTACTCTTTTGATTCGACCACCTGTTAATGTGTTTAAACCTGTATCAACCAAGGTGACTTTCCATGGTTCAGCGGAGTTCTTATGAATGATACATTTATTTCTTTTCTGAAGATCAAAAGTTATATCGGAATTATATAGGAAATAGTTAGAAAAGTACTCTTTAATAACATGACTCTTATATCCTAAACAAATAATGAAGTCATTAAAACCATAACTAGAGTACAATTTCATAATGTGCCATAAGATTGGCTTATCCCCAATCTCTATCATAGGTTTGGGTTTTAAATGCGTTTCTTCACTTATTCTGGTGCCAAACCCTCCAGCTAAAATTAAGACCTTCACATTTTCCCTCCTACTCGGCTTTTTTCCATAACTTCTATCTTTAATATATTCTTAACTCCAAAAGCTGTTCGGGCAATACCTAAACTTCAAACGCCTATTTTATGGGTATTGAAATCAGGGAAAAGGAAGTGAAGTTACAAAAAGGGCTTTTTTATGTTGATAACAGTGATTCAGCAGCGTTTAGGGCATACAAACATCAATACAACCATGGCTCATATAACCTCCAATATGAAGAAAAGGCCTCCCACCAGTTCAGTAAACTGATGAAAGACTTCTCTAATAAGATGATTGTAGTGAAAAAAGTGAACATATGTTGCTTAATATAAGCAAAAGCCTTATATATCAAGGCTTTATGATGTTTATTACATCATTCCGCCCATTCATGAATATCAATATAGAATAAAGCTGCTTAAAAAAGCCTTGATTTTAGCAACTTTTCTATTATGAGCATTTTATAGCTACTAGTCCAACAGACCCTCAGTTACTATTTTTAGTTATTATGAGCCAACTGGCAATTTACTAATCTGAGGTGTACAAAACGAGCGCTATTATGACCCATTTATTACGTTCTTTCATTTTATATATAAATAAGAAGAAAATCAGATCAAAATCGTCATCTCTTACCGCAAACGTTTAAATGTCTTATTAATTTACTACAACGAACTTGGCATTCAAATGATTTTATTATTTCTTAAATCAGGGTTAATTCCTAACCTTAGAAAAAAAAAAATATAACGTAAGTCACTGGGTTGGTAGATACAACCTTGAGGGGTTACCCTCTAACAGCAAGTTAAAAATGCAGGATCAGTATTTTGTTTATCCCAACCAGAAAACCGTTAGTGGAATAACAAATTCTACCCGTCATATTGAAAAATTAACTGATATAATGCTATGCAAAATCCTAAAATACTTGCTTTCATTTTAGATGGATGGTTACTTTTGCTACGAAACAAGTATAAGAAAACAAAAATAAATCCTATAGGTATCCAAAGCTCGAAGACACCTTCTTCTGTAAGTAAGAAAAAATTGGAGCAATATAAGTGCTTATCAGAAAGTAAAAGAAAACAGTAAAACGTCGTGTTTCTAATTGCTTACTCCACCTAACTAAAAAGAAGATAATTATTATTACGATAACTGTAATATGCAAAGGGGGGAGAAAAATAGCACTGTCCCCAAATTCAAATTTCATTCTGTTTTGCCCTCCTTTTTTATACTGTATCGCATTTTGTAAAATTCGGACTATTTTTTATATAAAGCCAGACCTGCCTCCGTAACTGTCATTTAATCATATCCCTTATTCACTAACCTGCTTCGTTAGTACAGCAAGTCCATGTTAATCGAATAAATGTAGTAGATGTACCAAGACACATAATTAAACCATTTAGAAGAACTTAAGTGGTACATCATAGATAAAAATACCATTGTTAAAAAGTTCCACACTTGTCCATGTCGGGTTATTTTGTTGATTCATAGACTATGTTATCTTTACAAAAGGAGGTGTGTCTATGAGCGGCGGCGGATACGGAATGGGTATGGGTGCAGGATTTGCATTAATTGTTGTACTTTTCATCCTCCTAATCATTGTTGGTACTTCATTCGTGGGCGGTGGATACTAATCTCTCCTAATAAGTATCATTGAAATCAACCCCAATCGAAAAGAAGCGTTTTGTACGCTTCTTTTCTATGTCGCATTTTGTGTCAAATGTGATATAAATAAACCATTTTCTTTATTGAACTACCTGCTCCGTTAGCTCAAAAAGCAATCCTCTACCTATAAAACAATCCGTGCATTTGTTTCTTTTTCTCTCACAATCAGATTATCAATGAAACTGTTGGTTTCACTTAATACCAAGTCGACAGTATCATCTATTTCAATTCCTAGTTCTTCGAGTGCAGATTCGATTTCATCATAACGCCCATTGCTAATGTCAAGTTTGATTTTCAAATTGCAACCTTCTTTCGTTCATCGTGATACATAGCCATGTTTCAAAAGTAGTTTAACAATCGGATTTTCGTATATCAATATAATTTGAACACTTTACAGATATAGCCACATTGATTACACAATATGGTTGATTTAAATAAAAAAACTGCCAAATAATTGGAAGTTTTATTTCGTAATATAATCTTCTTAAACTAAACTACCCCATTAGTTTAATAAAAAAGGGCAGCCGCAACAACCCCACTTTTCCACTAAAGCACCCTTTAGTTGGACAACTCCATAACTAATAAACTTTTCATAATTTCCTTTGGTTTAAAGATACCGTTCTCAATAAAAATATTTGCCCAATCCATTCATATAAGCTTCATCATTCATATTTGAAGTTAGATGGGCTACTAGGCATTCATCCAATCAAAGCTTTGACCCTGAGCATATAACTGGTTATTAGTCTAATTTCAATGAGGAGTGAACTTCGAAATATGGAAAATATACGACAAATGCCACTCTATGCACAGAATCCCTGGGGTCTTCAAAATTGTATTTATCGTTTCACGTTTCTGAGGCTTAGAAACGGAGACAATTTCTGGTTTTTTTTAACAACTGTAGGAGAATCAAGAGTTTATGGTTATAGGTTTTTCGGCGGAAGATGGAATCAATATTCGGTTGCTTTAAGCGATATTGTTTCCTTCTATTGTTCTCCTCCGACTCCAACTCTATATTAAAACACTGCCTCTGACCTTCGTAATCGTATCGTTAAGTCTTACTTTAGAAGCGTCTGGGCTTTCGCCTAATCTGAGCTTTTTTTAAAAATCGAATACTGTGATCATCAGATATTCGTTACATGCGTGTGCCCTTCCATCATGTATAGAACGTTAATCATTTCGGTTAGCGTTCTTTATACTGAAATTAGACTATTAATCCTAAGGCTACGTTAAACTGCACTATAGTTGAATAAGAAAAAAAGACCGACACAGTGAGCATCATCTTGTGCTCTAGCACACCTTCGCATACATTAAAAATTCAATTTGTTATTTATTCTAGAGTTGATTAAATTAGTCCTTCATAAAATAAACTGGACCATTAGTTTCATAACTTTAACAAAAAAGTGCATCAATCCTTCTAGGGTCAACGCACCTTTAACAGATTTAAAAAGCTGCCATAATGACAGCTTGATCCATAACTCTTGCACCCTTTAATTTAAGTACACTTCGTCACAATTGCATGAAAATACAAATTATTAAATCCACTCTTGTCCATTTCATTTTGGTATTTTGCGCATAAACTAAATTAACCTCCGTACTCCACAGTTTTCCACCTCTTACAGGACGCTCATTATTATGGGTGTCCTGTAATTCATAATAATATCAATAGTCCAAGCATATTAAATTTGGTTATATATACTGAATTAACTTCAAAAAAAGGAGGTGTAGGCTATGAGTGGATACGGCTATGGCCATGGTAAGAACTTCGCCTTAATCGTTGTGTTATTCATCCTGTTAATTATTGTTGGGGTATCCTTCGTTCATCATGGGTACTAATTTAAATTAGGTATTCCTAGCTGACTACCTTAGTAGTCAGCCTTTTACATATATATATGTGTGTAAACTATAAATTCCCCCAGTAAAACTCTCGCTGAATTAACTTTTACCAACAATGCTTTTCGGTGATTCCAGCCTATCCATTTGGTTTTTAGTAAGATTGTGATGAATTGTACTCATACTAATATTAATAATGGTGGTGATGGTGGTAAGGATAGTAATGATGGTGATAAGGGTAGTGATGATGATAAGGGTAGTAAGGATAGTGATGATGATGGTACGGATATCCAAATCCAAACCCTGGACCTCCAAACCCTAGTCCTGGTCCAAAACCGAAACCTGAACCTGGTCCACCTAAACCAATGCCTGGATACTGTCTGTTAATGTACATAAAAACATTCATCCTCCTCATTTCATTTTACAATACAGCATATGCATTTTTGGGTAAATGTTCTTGGGTATTTGTCTTGATTTCTAGAATTTATATGACATATGCTGAATCCAATAGATAAAATGGACCTTTCATCAACAACTCTTGTTCTATGTTAGAATTAAATCAATTCAGCACTCTGGTGGATAATACAACCATATTCTTATTTAACTAATCTGCCCCTTTAGTTAAACAAAGAAAATATCACTTAGTTCTTATATTGGTCAGTTTAGGAATGATTTCTTGCTAACTAAAATGCTTCATTAGCTCAAAAAGCAAATAGCTAATGTCCTCTACACAAATCACTATCGAAAAGTACCCGTATGATCGAATTGCGAAATAAATTATTATTTGAATTTAACATTTTTCCCTGTCGTTTTATCTTTTTTTGAATATACTGTTATTGTTCCATATAACTCGGTTCAACTTGGGAATCCATTGCCTTGAAAAAGTATTGGGATCCAACATTTGTCGCTTTCATATAAAGACGCATCTAAGACTATTACATTTCATGTAATGGTCTCTTTTTGCTTCGCTTTTTGTTTCTACTTCGACATACGAGCTTAGTTTTTCAAACTAAACTATCCTGCCCCGTTAGCTCAATAACTTCAACAAAAATAGGCGATAATCTCTCGCACCCTTAATTGTAAATAAGTTTTTTTAACAACCTTACCTTTTTGTTTTCTCTCATTTTTGCATGTTTTTGCTAACTGTATTTTGAGTCACTCCAATTACCAATTTTCCTAATTAGGCTTTATGACAGTGAAACATTTGAGAAAAAATTGCATAATAACGTCCTGTTGATTCATAAAAAATACCTTGCCTTACAAACGAGTTATATATAGAAACTATTTCTTAATAGTAATAAAACAATATTAATTATTACCTTTGTTCCTTGAAAAAGTAAATCGGCTACCATAGTCAAAAACTGATGTAACATGGACACTCACAACAAGGTGGATACCCCATATATATAAATACGGCCTATTCGGCCAAAATCGGCTTTGGAAAGGAATGATGAAATGTCCGCAAAAAATACATTTGATTATATTGTAATCGGCGCTGGAACTGCAGGTGGAGTAATTGCAAAAAAATTATCGGATGACACAAGTATATCTGTACTTGTCCTTGAACCAGGAACAAATATGGTTAAAGAGCTAAGCAGTCCTTCTGGTGCAGTATCAGGAATACTGGCTTCTGATAATAGACATTCTTTTAATATGCTTACAAATGCTGAGCCAAGTATTGGGAATCAGCAGCTTAGAATCTCAGGTGGCAGAGCCATCGGGGGGAGCTCCGAGCATAATGCCATGTATGCAGTACGGGGGAGCAGTGAACTTTATGATGAGTGGGCAAACGCAGTTGGATCTCAGTGGAGTTATAATAATGTAAGTTCTTTATTCATAGAAAATGAAACTTATACGGGAAAGACACAAGAACCTGAAGAACGCGGAAGAAAAGGCCCCATCTTTGTCAGGCAGCAAACTATTCCCAAGGACGGGCTTACCGTTACGTTAGCAAAAGCAACATCAGATGTATTAAATATTCCTATTGTTGAGGATTACAATACTGGTATAAGGGATTGTACATTTTTTAAATCACAATTTTTAAATAAGGAAGTGAATGGACGCTTCGTTCGCTCATCTACTGCCACTGGATATTTAAATAGAAAAATTGTGACACAAGGTAATGAGTTCCATCCAGATGAGGTTGGAGTTGGCAGCAGAAATTTAGTTATTTTGGCTAAAACAACGGTGAATAAAATTTTATTTGAACAAGATGGTAGAATACAAGTTGCCGTGGCAGTAGAATTTGTTAGAAATGGTAAATCAAATATAGCATTCGCTAAGAAGGGGATTATTGTTAGTGCAGGTAATTTTTCCTCTGTTATATTACAACGTTCTGGAATAGGTAAACCGGATGATCTTGCTAGAGCAGGTATTGAAACACTTATAAACAACCCAAATGTGGGGCATAACTTTCAAGCCCATTTTACGACCGGAATGGGAGTAGCAGTTAAAACCAAGCGAATTTTAGATCTCATGTCAGCAGACCCAGACAATCCATTTCCACTGGGAGCTTTTAAAGGAGACGGTGGAAGTGAAGGCAGACGGCTTCAAATATATGGATCTCCAACACCAACGTTTCTCCCTACTCAAGATGTTCTAGCTAATAATTGGGGGTTTAATCCGAAAAAGAGGATCAATATTATGAGTATTGGCCTTTTTGACCTAAACCCAAAAAGTAGGGGTACTATTTTGGCTGCACACAGCGATCCTGAGGCCTATCCTTCCATCGACCTTAATCCACTTGGAGATCCTGATGATCTAAATTTCATGATTGATCAGTATATTGAGACCTTCCACATTATGAAGAAAGCGCGTGAACTCGACCCTGAAGGCATTTACAAGGTTGTATACCCACCTGAAAAAATCTTTGAGATAGAGGATAAGGACGAACAGCGAAAAAAATTAGAAAGTTACGTAAGAGCGTCTTATCGGAATATTTTCCACTTTGGAGGTCAATGCAAGATGGCCACGAGTATTCGTGACGGCGTTGTAGATGGATATCTGAATGTCTTTGGCACCAAGAACCTAAAAGTCGCCGATCTTTCCATCTCCCCCATTTTACCAGATGGCAACACTTCCATGCCTTCCCAAATGATTGGTTTAAATGCCGTTAAATTTATTCAGAATCAAGAATGAGCAGATGAAATCGGGTTTAATATAAGACTAAGCCATATAACAAGAATTCCATCAGTTATTAAGGATGAAAAAAGCCGTTGATTAAAAATTGACCAACGGCTTTTTATTTGCCTCTTTAACGGTCTATTTTAATGTCATTTGAGGTGTATTTTTAGAAAGTTCACCTCAAAACGGAAACTTTAGATTTATTCCCTAGCTTTTTATCATGATAATTTGATAGGTTATTAATAACCCTTTTCATTCAATACAGATTCCTCACAAAACTTTAATCGTTTAGATGCCTCTTCAACTTCTAATACATTCTTTTCAAAGTATCCATGTAAGATTAAGAAAGAAAATCTTTGTGCATTAATTGTATTTTCTCTCGAAACATTAAATGGTAACACCCCAAAACTATGAGACGAGGAGTTCCTCAATTCGAAGAGTTCATAATAGTAATCATAATAAGACATATTAGTATTGTAGTAGGATTCATCCGGATTGACATTTACTTCTTCTTTCCATCTTTGTTTGGCTCTTATGACTTTAGCTTTGTCTTCCCTCCTACCCGGCTTTCCTAGTAGTGCTTCAACTGCTCTACAACTTTGTACCAATGCAGATTCCATTTTCGCTATTAACGATGCCTCTTCCCATTTATAAGGTTCATGACTTTCGTGTTTTTTATATGGCTCCTTACTAATCTCACAATGTAAACAGAACCAATGACTTTCAAACGAATTGAGAAAGATACTGGCTGCCGTATAAAATTTATCATCTCTCAAAAGTAATTCCATGATGGGACTTATATGTCTAAAATATGAAATATTATGAACAGCTCCGTTAAAGGTACCAAATCCTATATGATCATTATCAAAACAATTTGTATCATTCAGGGAAATACAGGGATCAAAATAATACATCCAGTTATAATTCATTTCATAAATATGTTCGTATAAATTTGCAAAAGCTGATGCAATTCTAATTACCTCACCAATGTTTTTCCAATAATTTAATGACTTAACCGCCGGTGAAACATCACTTACCAATGATGTCTCTCCTTCAGCAAGAGTCCAGGCAAACAACCTCTCGTACTCGGTTTCTAATATTGGGATAAAGTCCCCTACCTTAAATCGTTTATTAAAACCATTTTTTTTCACGCCAGTAATAATAGCATAATGGCTCGAACCATTAGGAACATCTATGGGGTATTTTTTTTCCTTTCTTCTTGTTTCAACTCAACTAATTTCATATATGATTCAAATTCTTTTATTAGATTCTTCATCTCACATGTACTCATGATGGCAGTGTTCATATTAAGTACAACTTTGTCAATCCTTTACAAGAAACTTAAAAAGGCAACGCCCAGAGGGTTAGTTGCCTTTCTTTAAAATGAGTTGCGAGATACACTCCACATGGCTTGAGTGGTGATCGCAGATATATTGTTGTAGTGGTGTTTACAAAGCACCTCGTAATGAGATGCCCTTAATCATATATTTCTCCTGTCTTTATAACATTGTGGATTATTTTTTTCGTTTGCTGATATCTATCTTTGTCGCTTTCCAAAGTGATAAACAATTTGGGTGTTCTAATTAACTTTTCTGTCAATAGGTACAACCTATTTTCCTCTTCAGACAACTTGCTTGTATCTACGCCATATGCTGCTTGATAATGAAGCATAACCTCTTTATCTTTTTCTGTAAGATCCTTGTCTTCTTCAATTGTCGAATCAAAAATACTTAGAATCTGTTCAGTATCTCTGGCCATGTTCTCACTAATGTTCTTATGAATATTAGAACTGCAACCGAATAAAAAGAGTGATATCAATGAAAACAGTAATAGTTTTTTCAAATGTATGATCTCCAAGAATATGTAATCAAATACTTATTCTATATACGATGTTATATTCCTTTAGGTTTCGTTAAATTAATCTCCAATCCTTAGTCCTCAAAGTTGGAACCTCACAGCATATGTAACTGAAGCACCAAAGCAAAGGAACTATGCAATTAATTTAACCCTAATCCTTCAAATACCCTATCCTATCCGTTCCCCAACCTTTTTTGGATATAGAAACCATCCTTTTGTGAATAGAATCGTCTGCAGACAAATGTTCTAACTATTTGGTTAAAAGTAGGGTTTTTATAAGTATTTGTCCTATTTATCTTATAAACATTCACATTAGTAAAATTATTCATATAAAATATACAGCCAGGGTTGTATTAGCACTACAACTCTGGCTGTAAAGGAGGTGAGCAGTTAAATGAAAACAACTGACGTGGTAACAATTGTTTGTGCAATCTTGGGGATTGTTCTAACTACTGCAATAACTATTTTAACCTTAATTCGTCTTATTTTAGCTATTGTATAAACCTCACATTTTCCAGTATATGATTAACACTCATATACTGGTTTGTTTTTTTGTATATATTTTTAAACTTTTTTATACAAATTATTTTTTTACTACGCTACTTACTTCCTCCTCACATTAATGCATTATAAAAAGCACCCTCGAAAGGATGCTTAGATAAGTTCTTTTTAATAAGGAACTAAGTCATATTCAAAGAATATGGTTC
Organism: Bacillus sp. JJ1533; assembly: GCF_036965045.1. Classification (NCBI taxonomy): domain Bacteria; kingdom Bacillati; phylum Bacillota; class Bacilli; order Caryophanales; family Bacillaceae; genus Bacillus; species Bacillus sp. JJ1533. The sequence continues at coordinate 25,988 of NZ_JBALOV010000040.1, forward strand.
CTTTTTCGAAATTTGAATCCATAAATAAGATATCAAAAGATAGGCCACAAGAACCATCAAAATTAGCTAAAACCTCTTTAGAAAATGACGAAGGGTAATAGTTTCCACAAGTACTTCCAACATAAATATACCAAGGTAAATTGAGATGAGAAGCTGTGGTACTCACACTATTAAATACTTGTTTTCCCCAATCCTCCAAAATCTTTGTCTTATTTTCACTATGTAATGTATCGAAAAGTATTAGTTTCTCATCAGAAATATCTTTAACAGTTGCTTCTAATCTATCATTAACAATTTCTACTTCCCAATTTAAACTTATCCCACTTTGATATGGAATTACAAAACTATCAAGATCCTGTTTTAATTGGTGAAGAGGATCATTCTGATAGTTAGATGAAGTCGAATCCTTAATGTTGTTTGCCGTTTCATTTGTTGTTTGAACCGTTTTATTAGTACTAAATTTAGAATTAGTTTCATTTATGTTTGACGAATATATAATAGATTGAGAATCATCTGGATCTGCTGCTACTTTATCTGTATTACCTTCATCTGAGAATCGTCGAAATGTACCTGCGATTCCAATATATTTGCCCTCGATATTTGGGATGGATATTTCATAAAGGCTAAACAAGTAATAATTACTTCGATCAACTCCTGCTTCATACCCACCATTTAACATATTTACGATGCCAAAACCAACAGCACTCTTATCACCAGAAAGAAGTTGATTATCAGCAAGTGGAGAAACAACCCTTTCAATAAAATCATCCGTTGAGGGATTGGAAAAACAACCTACTACTAAAATTAAAAAAACACTATAAGCTATAGAAAATTTAAATCCAAGCAAATAACCTAAAACGAAACCAAGCATAATAAAAATAATAATAAATATGACCATCGAATATCCCACCTATTTAAAATCTTTCTGTTAAATTATATCGGCCAAACATATTAGATTTTAAAGAGTTTAGAAAATTTCTCCATACTGCTTCTTATGCTTAAATAATTTGAAATTAGATAATACTTAGGAAGAGGTGAATAGTTATGGAATATATTAAATTAATAACTGAAGTTTTGTCATTGTTGACAGCAATAATAATTTTGAAAAGTGAACTTAACAAATGGTTTCAAAAAAATAGATTATTAAACAAATTAATAAAAAGTAAATTAGTACTTCCTCCTCACAGCTCCTCTCGCCCTTTTGAATGTATCTCTCCTGGTACCCATTAGATCCTCTAAATCTCTGCGACTTAAATTTTCTTTGTTCTTTTTCATATACTTGTTAACAGCCTTATTCTTTTTAGGTAAACATAAAGTCATTCGTTCTATTTGTTCTCGATGTTGTTTTCTAAGATGAACAGCAAATTTCAAACAATCACCTCATTCATAATAACTCTTTGTCCTGAATTTCTAGATATCCTTTTAATGAACTTTAATTTCAAAAAAGCACATAATAAAAACGCCTCTCCATCTGGAAAGACGTTTCATGATTTAGTTTTTCTTGACAATCTATTGTAAAGTAAAGTCAAAGTTCGCTACAATTTGAGATGAAAGTCCTTTATTTAATACATCGAACTTTAGTGAAAATGGTTTAGTTGGATCTTTTAAAGGAAATACGATTATGCCTGTAGAATGATATCCTGGATATATTTCATAAGATATTCTTTCATTAATAATATTTATTGCTTCAGGAGTATCATCAGCTTCAAATTGCTGCCCATCTTGTAATAGGACTTGATCATAGCTTCTAAACCTAATATTCTCATCCCTTTTATTATCAACTGTCATATAAACATACAGTTCTTGTCCTATTAATACAAGCTTTTCAACAGAAACACTAATACCTGAATCTTCAACCACTTGATTCACTTGATATTCAAATGCTACTTGTTCTAAATTTTCTACTTGAACAGTATTTTCGTTTTCAACCGAGCTGTCTTCATTTTCGTTTTTATTAAGTTTCATTTCCGCTTTTACTAGGTATTCAGTCGCTTCCATATCGTCAGGTTTTTCATCAAGAGCAATTTTAAATGCTGAAACTGCATCTTCATATCTTTCCTCTTCAAAAGCCTCAATTCCCATTTCTAAACTTACAAGATACTTATTAGACTCTTCATTATCAGAACATCCCAATAAAAATAGTAAAATTAGTAAACAAGTACAAAAGCCAAATCTCTTCATATTTTTCCCCTTTTATAATTACTATTTTTAATTCATATTACTAAACAGTGGAATTTTCGACAATCTTTTTAATAAATAATTATAAAAAAAGCGCCCTAAAATCAATTTAGGACGCTTTCTTGATATTTTTCTATGTTATTAGAATACCATGGATAAAACTAAATGTTCTGCCTTAGTTCTGCCAAAGTCTACCATCAGTTTTAAATTACTTCAATAGCAATAATGTTATTTTCTGATGCTCTCCTGATTATTTCTGCAATATCCTCTTTTACTTCTATTTCTTCATAAGTCGTAATACTTAATATACCGTCAATTTCTTTTCTATCTGATATAACAACCCTAGCCTCAGATATAAGCATTGTAAAAGTAACTCTATTATTTAAATTTTTCTTCTTTAATTTTGTTATATATTTTCGGTCAATTTGAGAATAAAGTAAATAATAGGTTCGGTATCATCCGAAGAAAAGTATGAAAGAAAATTTGTTATTGTCTCTAATGTAATATGATGTGAGGAGATAAGTTCTCATAATCGGTTTTCTAAGAACTCCTTTCATTTAAATTGTGATTTAATAAGAGCGGAGATCTTCGTTGTAAATATAGAAGTTCAGTTCTATATGAACTTAGCTATTTTCTTACGTTCTTAAACTAAAGCACCCTATAGTTTAAGTACAATTCTTCACAAACTTTTAATAGCGAAGTTATAGATCTTTTTTAAGATACTTTTAAATATTTAACATCACAACACTTATGATATGTACTAACTTTTATAATATCAAAATTAAAAAAGAGAATCCCTCCCCCAAGGAGAAGGACCAATTTGGTTCATTCACATTAGAATGTTTTGTAGAATCCAGAAGTAGCATTGTTTAGGATTTGGCTATACAAAGAGTTCGCACTTGCTGTGCCACTACCATAAACAGCATTAGCGGCCGCTCGAACAGCAGATTCAACGTTTCTAATTTCATTTTGAATAGCATTGTATTCTCTTGTACCTTCTTCTTCTCCAAGAGCAGAAACTAAATCGGCTTTTGAAGTGTGTTTCCATGCGTAGTAGGTAGTCCCGTTGAAGGAAATACTATCTACATGGCTACTTCCGACCTCAACTTTTACCATATATCCAAAGCCATCACTAATTGTGTATGTGTTTCCGTTCTTTGATAGAACGCCTGAACCACTAAGGATGCTATGAGCTTTAGATGCTGATTGGTAGGTTGGAGCCGCTTGAACCACTTTTGTTCCTACTTTTACAATTTTGTTAGTAGGTTGCTTCGTTACAGTAGAAGACACAACATCTTTAGAAGTTAGTTTTCCATTTGTGTAGACTTCTTTATACGTGATAGTTTTTGTTCCGTTAGAACCATTTTGTACTACGACTGTTTTGCCCTTCTCTAAGTTAGCATCATTTTGTGTAACTGTTTGGAATGGGATAGATTCCGTAGCAGTTGTTGTTTTAGTTGTAATGCTATCCTTCTTTGGAGCAGGAGTAGATGTTGAAGTTGATTTGTTTTCAATCTTCTTCTCTACTTTTACTGTAACAGTTGGTGTGCTTTCTGTAGATTCCTTATAAGTATCTTTAGAACTGTCGTAGTTTTCTGTTTTTGTATCAACTTCTTTTTCAGTTGTAGTTTCTCTTGTATCGCCCTCTTGCTCACTATCTATATCTGCATTTTCTAACTTATTTCCTTCTTTTCGTACATCTTTTACATTTTCTTTCTCTTTATCTGCGATTAGCGTTTCCTCTACATTTTCTTCTTTAGAACTCTGAGAATCGGCCAATCCACAGGATACTAAAACTAATAATAAAATAAGTGTAAGTAATAAAATAATTCCTTTTTTAAACAAGTCAAACACCCTTTCTGGATTGATATATACCTTTTTTATATCGATATAGATATCCTTTTTTTTACTGGGAATTAAAACCAAAAATTCTTGTTTGTTAGAAGGAATTTAACTTACTTTAAAACAGGAAGACAATATCTCTCGTAAAAATCTTTATGGTAATGCTTATTCAACTCCCTCAGTTTGATACGAATATCTCTCGAATGCTCTCTTATTCGCAGGATTTCATATCCCTTTAAAACGGATTTATAGGTAATAGAAGTGAGTTCAGATCATTGTGGCTACGTGAAGACATAGTTAAATAAAGGAGTTAGCCGAAACTCCATATTTTACCATATAATGTACATCTCCACGCCGCCCCTGGAGGCTTTCCCTCCCATGTCTCAACGGGTCAAACGCCCTCTCATTCCTTCGTCATGCCTATCCAAGGGGTGGAGGCCAGTTATGCTATCCTGATGGGTCACATTGCCCTTATGTTGAAGAAACCTGGTACTCCGTACATATTTGAATTCCTACGAATAAGACAACATTCAAAATTAAAATTACTACTTTTGTGTAAGTCTAAAAGTTTTATTCTTAAGCTGCTAAAGGGATTGTTTCTTTCAATTTGCTTGGACAGTATTCCTCATTACGCTTAGCTATTCCTACAAAAATTCTTGCTAATTTACCGATTAACTTCATAATAGACTTCATTTTCTTCATCTTTTTGACTTTCACATTAAGTGCGTGAAGTGCTTTAAACTCATCGTTGTTCATCACAAGGCTCATGGTAGCTAAGTAAAGGAAACGCCGTAACCTAGACCGACCTCGTTTTGAAATCACAATCTGTCCTTTCCATTTTCCTGAACTTGCCTCTGCCAAATGAAGTCCTGCATGTCTTAATAAAGAATTACCATGAGAAAATCCACTTAAGTCTCCTGCTTCTCCTAAAATACCAGCCAATGAAATTTCACTTATCCCTTTAATCATAAGGAGTTTCTGTGCGAAAGGGATTTTATAGAGTTCTTCTTTGATTTGTTGTTCAACTCTATCGAGTTGTTTTATGGTAAGGTCGTATTCTTCTAGTAATTGTTCTAAATGAAATTTATATGCATCCAGTGCTTGAGTTGTTCCTATCGATGAATTTGCTAATTTAATAAGTAATTTAGCCTTTTTAGGACCAGGTTGTCGCTGCATTAATGACTTCCAACCCCTCATGACATCGTAGGGTTCTAGTGAAGCTATTTCAATAGGAGTTGGAAATAATCGAAGGGTTGCGATTGCCCCTTTACATGTTATATCTTTAAACACTTGTCTGAGTTCAGGGAAGACAATATCTACCCATCTATGAATCTGATTAGCTGAGCTTACAAGTCGTTTTACAATCACATCTCGATTTGATATTAATACTCTGAGCTTTTCGAAGGACTCCGAGGATAGACTGATAAAAGAATAGTATCCGTTTTTCACCATATCAGCGATCACTAGTGCATCTTTCTTATCACTTTTTGATTGAGTATTATCGCGATTTTCTTTATTCCTTTTTACTAAGTGGGGATTTACAGTTACTACCTCAATCTTTTGTTCATCAAGCCATTTCGAAATATTTTTCCAATAGTGACCTGTAGGTTCCATTCCTACAATGGCTGCATTTAAATTATTCATTTCTTGTAAACTTTGAATCCAACTTAATAATCTTTTAAAACCAACTTCACTATTTTCAATTGTAAGGGGATCTCCGACTATAATTCCACGGTAATTTATAGCTCGTGCAACGTGAAATTGTTGAGCAATATCCACACCGACGATTAAATGTTTATCGGAAATTCTTTCTATTAGTTGATTTTGTTTGTCTTGCATTTTAAAATTCATAGTAGGGCTTCCTCCTTAAGA
>NZ_JBALOV010000041.1:0-69008 GCF_036965045.1 Bacillus sp. JJ1533
CGAGATATCATTTATCGTTTTACAGACCAGGGATATACCGTTTAACCCGGTTGCACAATATCATTTATCGTTTTGCAGATTGATGATATGCCGTTTACCTAGGGTTGTAGTTTGCCTTTTATTGCTTTACGGTGATATTCCAAATAATACACATAGCATAATTAATCTCGAAAAAAAATACCCCTTCTAAAAAGGAGTATTAACGATACTTATTTCTTAAAAAAAGCCTTTCCGCCTACTTTTTCAACGAGTCGAGGAAAAAGAGTATAAAACATGCTACCTGCATTCATCCAGCCTGGTAGGTTTATTTCGCGTTTTGGGGTTAGCATAGCGTTGACAATTTTTGAAGCAACGGCATCGGGATCCAGCATAAAACGATTTACATTCTTCGCATATGTACCCGACTCATCCGCGATATCGAAAAAACGAGTTCGAATCGGCCCTGGATTTACGGCTGTTACATGAATGTTCATACTTGAAAGCTCCATCCGCAAACTATTTGTAAATCCGAGAACCGCATGCTTTGAAGCAGAATAGACACTTGATTTTGGTGTCGCTATTTTTCCAGCTTGTGAAGCAATATTAATGATATGACCCGAATTTTGCTCAATCATCGTCGGTAATACCATTTTCGTACAAGAAATGAGTCCGAAAACATTCACTTCAAACATCGCCTTCATCTGCTCGATTTGAGCATCCACAACATTTGCAAACACACCAAACCCAGCGTTATTCACAAGAACATCAACCGTTTTTACCTTCCGTAAAATATCCTCAAACACTTCTTTTACATTCTCTGTATCACGAACATCTAATCTATAAAATAAGCAGTCTATGCTGTATTTTTCTTGAATGTTCTGGGCTATTTTTTCTAACTGGTCATAGCTTCGCGCCAATAGAATGGGAGATGCCCCTTGCTCAGCAACAAGATAGGCAATTTTTTCACCAATTCCGCTCGAAGCCCCAGTAATGACAATCGTTTTTCCTTTAAGTTTTGAATTCACGAGCTTATCACCTCAGGGAAAATTTTAATTTGCGTGGTAGATATGTTGTCCGTTTACAACTTCTATCTTAATTTCACCTATTTCCTCAAGGAAGTCAAGCTGTCCAACTGTTTCAGACACTGTAAAGAGCGGTTGCTTCAAATAAACTCGGGGGAATAACCTAGTACATACTTCAAATGCAGTCATTGGCTTTTCCTTGATCATGTCCAAAACATGATATGCTCGCTCTTTTTGCGATACGAATCGTTCTTGAATTAGCTCATGGGGATTTAGAATATCGTCTCCATGCCCTGTCACAACCTTTGACATATCAAGGGTTAAAAGTTTTCTTAAAGAGTTATTATATTGAATTAATGGTCTTGGTCTAGCAGTTTCACCAAATTGCGGCGGTTCAAGCAATGGGTTTGGTGAGATTTTTGCTAAAAGGGTGTCTCCTGCAATAAGCATTCCATCCGCTTCCCGATACAGAACAATATGACTTTGCGCATGCCCAGGCGTTTCAATTACCTTAAAGCCGGTTAATCCATCAATTGTATCTCCTTCCCCAACCGTCGCTGTTAGAGATCTACGGCAAGAGTATTCAAGTTCCTCATCCATATTAATTAAAGCGATAAATGCTGGATCCAGCCCTAATTGAGTAAAAAGCTCTTTATAAAACGGCTCATTATCTGCAAAGAATTGCTTATCTTGACTAATCCACGGTTGATTTTTAGGGTGACCAATTATAGGGATATTTGAGTTAAAATAATCAAGAAGGCCAACATGGTCCGGGTGATGATGAGTAATCACAATTTGTTCGATATCAGATGGTTTATATCCTAACTGTGTAAGCTGCTCATTAAAGGACTGCCATGCAACCTCTGTTTTTGCACCTGCATCGATTAAAGTTAAGGTTTCTCCCTTAACAACATATACATTCACATCCCCGACAGCAAAAGGTGTGGGCAAGGTAATTTTAAAAACATCCTTGGTGGTCGTAAGTTTGCTCATATAAATCTCCTTTGTACTATACCGATATAGTTCATTTAATTTATCCACTAATAGTTTACCTTTTCATCCTCATTTTGTCATTATATTCAAATAATATATCTGTTATGTAAAGATATTTGGGCTTATTTTGAACAAATAAGACCTTGACATCCTCTTTAAATCAGTGCATAATGACTATCAATATTAATTTCGTAAGGCAATGATTAGGACTAGTAAGTCATGAATGGCGAAAAAGAGAGTGAGATCCACCGGCTGAAAGATCTCTCGCCCGCTTCTTGATTGAACCTACCTATGAGCTGTTAGGAAAACCTAACCGTTCACCCACGATACGGGTTCGAGTCGAACATCGAAAAAATTTTTTTCAGATGTTAAATAAGGTGGTACCGCGGATAGCAGGCATATTCCGTCCTTTAACAAGGATGGGATATGTCTTTTTTATTTTTATCTTACGGAGGGATAGTTATGGAAATGAAACAAAATATTGTGTTTGTTGGGGCTGGCTCAATGGCCGAGGCAATGATTTCTGGAATGCTACAAAAGGAGCTCTTCTTACCCGGACAAATTTCTGTAATGAATCGCTCCAACCATAGTCGATTAGAAGAACTAAACAATACCTATGGAGTGAAGATCAGTCAGAATATAAAAGAAACGATTAAAAATGCGGGCATTATCATTCTTGCAATAAAACCAAAGGATGTTGCGGAAGCTGTTTTAGCCATAAAAGATTTTGTCACCGAAAAACAGCTGATTATCTCAGTGTTAGCAGGTGTCGCAACCACAACCATTACCGACTTACTCAACAAGGAAGTTGCAGTTGTCCGCGCAATGCCAAATACATCGGCAGCCATCGGAAAATCAGCTACTGCCCTATCAGTAGGAATGTACGCAAACGAAAACCACCTTCTGATTGCGCGCCAATTATTTGAAACCATTGGAATTGTTACAACAGTAGCTGAAAAAGATCTTCATGCGGTCACAGGTCTTTCTGGCAGTGGGCCTGCATATGTATATTATTTAGTTGAAGCAATGGAAAAAGCCGCCGATGATATCGGGCTCGAAAAAGCCATTGCCAAAGATTTAATTCTTCAAACAATCATTGGTGCTGCAGAAATGCTGAAAAGTTCTCCGAAGAGACCTGCAACATTACGAAAAGAAGTAACAAGTCCAGGTGGTACGACAGAAGCAGGCATAAACGTGTTGGAGCAGTATAACTACCAGCAAGCAATCGTGGCCTGTATTAAGCGTGCTACTGTTCGCTCCGCAGAGCTTGGAGAAGCCATGCTCCAATCCGTTTCACAGGAAAATTAAAAGCCAAATTTATAAAAAGTCAGTGGAATTCTACCGAATTCAAAAAAGTGGTGTACAGCGGTAGGATTTTACTGACATTTTTGGTAAAATAAAAGNNAGATTCTATGAGTGCACCTCTTATTAAAGAAACACCACCACAACTAAGTACGATCAAAGAAAAAATTTGGACCCGTGATTTTACCCTTATTTGCATTTCAAACTTTTTTATATTCCTCGGTTTTCAAATGACACTGCCGACGATTCCGCTTTTTGTAGAGCAGCTTGGAGGCAATGATCAACTCATTGGATTAGTTGTTGGAGTTTTTACTTTTTCCGCGCTTTTAATCAGACCTTTCGCCGGCCATCAATTAGAAAAAAGGGGTCGACGCTTCGTTTATTTACTAGGACTTACCATCTTTGTCTTATCTGTTGGATCCTACGGAATCATCTCAAGCTTACTTTTTTTATTCATGTTTCGAATCATTCAAGGTATTGGTTGGGGCTTTTCAACAACAGCCTCAGGAACAATTGCTACAGACTTAATCCCAGCTAAAAGACGTGGTGAAGGAATGGGCTATTTCGGTCTATTCGGTAATATCGCCCTTGCCTTTGGCCCCTCTTTAGGGCTTACACTTGCGGGTACCATTTCCTTTACTAAGCTCTTTTCTATTTGTGCCATTCTTGGTATAGTGGCACTCATCCTATCATCTAGAATCCACTATAAAAAAGTCGAACCAGTAAAAGAAGACCCTAGAAAATGGGACTTTTATGAAAAAACAGCACTCCCACCTTCAATTCTATTATTCTTTATAACTGTTACATTTGGAGGGATCGCAGCCTTTTTACCTATCTATACTGCACAAAAGGAAATACCGGGGATTGAATGGTACTTTCTTTTATTTGCGATTGCTTTAATGATTACTCGTACGTTTGCCGGTCGTATTTATGATTTGAAAGGACATCAAGCTATTTTTGCACCCGGTGCAGGTTTGATTGTAGTAGCTATGTTCCTATTAGCTTGGTTACCTAGTAGTCTTGTTCTATATATTGCGGCTTTTCTATATGGACTTGGTTTTGGTGCCTTACAACCAGCCTTACAAGCATGGGCAGTGCAATCGGCACCACCCCATCGAAGAGGTATGGCAAATGCAACCTTTTTTTCATCCTTTGATTTAGGAGTAGGGATTGGAGCGATTACTTTCGGGCAAATTGCCCACCTATTAGGGTACCATTCGATCTACATTGCCTCTGCATTCTCTGTGCTAATTTCCATTTTGCTGTATTTTACATGGATTGCGAAATCTACAACTCCAACCAAAGTTTAGGGGACCTTCTCCCCTTTTTCGTTTTTCGTCATATATTTCTTATCGTATCGAAGAAATTTGGATAGAATGGTATTTAGGGATTGGAGGGTACTTATGAGGAGGATCCTATTAGTTTTATCGTTTATATTTTTCTTATATGCCGGGTGGACCGTACTAGATAAACTTGCTGCTAAAACTGATAATCAATCAGTTTTTGATACTATTACATCTGAGATTGACCGAGTTTCTGAATCTGAGGAACTTGCAACAATTAAAACCAAACTAAATGATGGTATAGACTATATCGCTACATTACTACAATCGATAGAGGAAAAAGCACCGGAAAATTCAATTATCGACCAGAACGAAATCGAAAAGCCGGAGTTACATGTACCAAGTGAACAGGCTTTTTCGATCCACAATATCGAGCTCGGTGAGAGTAAACAGAGTGTGGAAAAGAAGCTCGGTGCCCCAGAACGCACATCATTAAATGAATATGGAACGAACTGGCATACGTACCATGAAAACTACCATAATTTTATGATGGTGACTTATGACTCGCATGACAAGGTTATGGGCTTATACACAAATCAAGATCTTATTTCATCAACAAAAGGGATTAAACGAGGAACACCGAAACAAGAGGTCCTTAATCTACTCGGTGAACCTATGACCCGAATCCAAAAGGGATTTGTCTATTATGAATTTCAGCAGGACCGTGACTATGATGTCTTCCACATTGATAACACCTATGTCACCCTCTTTTATGATAAACACGAAAACAATACGGTGACTTCCATTCAAATTATTTCAGAAGCACTCGAACGTAATCGAGAGGATTTTTATACAGATGCCAGTGACCAGTTAAAAGAAGGCTTCGAATTTCAATTATTTGATCTAACAAATGCATCGAGGGTCAATCATGGCTTAGGGGTACTGACTTGGGATGATCATGTGAAGGAAACGGCACGAAAGCATATTGGATATGGCGGAAAACAACTATTTTAGTCATACTAACTTACAAGGTCTGTCTCCTTTTGACAGAATGCTTGAAGACGAAATTTTATTTTCAATAGCCGGAGAAAATCTCGCGTATGGACAGTTTAGCAGTATTTTCGCCCATGAAGGGTTAATGAACTCCATGGGGCATCGAGAAAATATTTTAAAAAAGGAATATAAGTATTTAGGGGTGGGAGTTGCCTTTAATACGGAATCGCATCCTTACTATACGGAGAATTTTTATACAAAATAAGCCAATTCACCTATAGACCTCACCTCTTTTGGTTATCCTACAAAAGAGGTGATTTTGTGAAACTGGTACGATTTTTATTATTATTAGGTTTTCTCATCGGCTTTCACAGTGTGACTCTAGCCGTGGAAACTGATGTAGAATATGGCCCTTTTACAATAGTTCAAAAAGAGTATGTTGATTTAGACGGAGATGGCAAAAAGGACATCATTGAGTTATATGCGAGAAAAAATCAACATAATCTCGCGAATGAGTGGTCTTTAAAAATCAATGGTGAGCAATTAGGCACCTATCATAACAAACAGGATTTATACCAATTGGCTGATATGAAGTTTGCTGACGTTCTTCAAAATGGGAAACAAGATATTCTCTTATATTTTCATTCTGTTGGGAGTGGAGGTATCACCGGGTTAACGGTCCTAAGCTATACAGGTGACAAAGTTGAGGAAATTTTCAACGACCCTAATACGTCAGGATGGTTTGATGAAGCAAAAAAGCGTTTCTCGATGAAACACATTGGCGATTATCAAGTTGAATTTGTGGATAGACAGACTGACTTAGAAGCGGTCATCCCCCAATCAGAGGATCGTTATCGAGATTTTCCTGACAAAAAAGAATTAAAAAAACGACTTGAAGCAATTGAAACATGGGTTAACCCAGCTTCTAGCTATCGTTTTGATAAATTAACAAAAATGAAGCCTCAGGAAATTGTGGCAATTCGAGCAGTTTCAGGTATCGCCCATTATGATGTCATTGCATACTTCGAAACAAGATTTGTTTTTGATAAACAAAATCAAAAATATATGCCATCGAAAGTGGCACTCATCAGCGCAGAGACGGGAAAAAAATTGGCTGAAGCAACATATCAATAAACTTAGAAGCATCGACATTGATAAGGTCGATGCTTCATTATTTGATACGCACAATCGATGATTTTAACGTCATATCTTGATATACTATTTAGTGTAACGAAATACATAGGAGGCGAATATTTTATGGAACCAGCACTATTCTCACCATATACGATTAAAAATGTGACCTTAAAAAATAGAATTGTGATGTCACCGATGTGTATGTACTCCAGTCATAATGAAGATGGGATGCTGGAGGATTGGCATTACACCCATTATGTTAGCCGCGCTGTTGGTCAGGTTGGGCTCATCATGGTTGAGGCAACAGCTGTAACACCACAAGGAAGAATCTCTCCACAAGATTTAGGAATATGGAGCGATGAGCATGTACCAGGCTTCGAAAAACTTGTTGAAATGATGAAAGCTCACGGTGCAAAAACAGCTATCCAACTTGCTCACGCAGGTCGAAAAGCAACGGTTGAAGGAGAAATCGTTGCCCCTTCAGCGATTGCATTTAGTGAAAGTTATAAAGTTCCAAAAGAATTAACAATCAATGAAATCAAAGAAACAATCGAAGCGTTCAAGGATGGCGCACGACGCGCAAAAGCAGCGGGCTTTGATATCATTGAAATCCACGGAGCACACGGGTATTTAATAAATGAGTTTTTATCTCCACTTTCAAATAAACGTGAGGATGAGTATGGCGGAAGCAGCGAAAACCGCTATCGTTTCCTTCAAGAAACAATAGATGCCGTTAAAGAAGTATGGGATGGTCCCTTATTGGTTCGTGTATCAGCAAATGATTATACAGAAGGTGGCTTGACTCCTGCCGATTATGTAGAGTATGCAAAACGCATGAAAGACCAAGGTGTTGACCTAATTGATGTCAGTTCGGGTGCTGTAGTACCGGCTAAAGTTGATTCATATCCCGGTTATCAGGTCGGTTTTGCAGACAAAATTCGTAATGAGGCGGAAATTCCGACCGGTGCAGTTGGTCTGATTACCGAAGCGGTTCAAGCAGAAGAAATACTAAAAAACAAACGTGCCGATTTAATCTTTTTAGCACGAGAATTATTACGTGACCCATACTGGCCAAGAACAGCTGCAAAAGAATTAGGGGTTTCAATCGAAAGCCCGAAACAATACGATCGCGGTTGGCTTTAATTTTTGTTGGAATAACAAAGGCACTCCCCCAAGTGGAAAGTGCCTTGTTTTATATCATAAGTAGTTCCCGAATATCCTCTTCCGAAAGCGTCGTATTTTCCTCAGAATCGATTAGGTCTGAGATCAGATTTCGCTTCTTGTCTTGTAACTCATTCATTTTCTCTTCAATGGTCCCGCGGGCAAAAAGCTTAATTACCTGGACAACCTTTTTCTGACCAATTCGATGAGCACGGTCTGCAGCTTGTTCTTCTACTGCTGGATTCCACCAAAGGTCATATAAAATAACCGTATCAGCACCTGTTAAATTCAGACCTGTTCCACCGGCTTTCAACGAAATTAAAAACAATTCCCGCTCCCCTGCATTATAGCGTCCGCATAATTCCACTCGTTCATCTGTAGGTGTTTGTCCATCTAAGTAAAAGAATGTAAAGTCCCGTTTCGTAAGTTCCCTGCCAATCAATTCAAGCATTTTCGTAAACTGTGAGAAAATCAATACTCTTCTCCCAGACAATTTGGATTCCTCAATGATTTGCAAAAGCTGCTCAAATTTTGCAGAACTTCCCTTATAGCCTTCCACGAACAAACTAGGATGACAGCAAATTTGCCTTAATCGAGTTAGCCCTGCTAAAATTCTGATTTTATTTTTTCGAATTGTCCCCTTATCAAGATGCTTTAATGTATCATGTCGTAGCTTTGCTAAATAAGCCGCATATAGCTTTTTTTGTTCGGGAAGAAGCTCTGATGATTCAAGAATCTCAATTTTTTTGGGTAACTCAGCAAGAACCTCTTCTTTTACACGGCGAAGTAAAAATGGCCGAACCCTTCTTGCGATGTCTTTTCGAGTAAGATGACTATATTCCTTTAATCCCTTAAAGAGTTGTGGAAAGACAACATGATAAATCGACCAGAGCTCCTCGATTGAATTTTCTACAGGGGTCCCTGTTAATCCAAACCGATGAGCTGCCTTTATTCGTTTGACTGCCCTCGCTGTTTGCGTAACTGAGTTTTTAAAGGCCTGTGCTTCGTCAAAGAAAACAGAATGAAAATGTTGTGATTCATACCATTTAATATCACGTCTTAATAATGGATAGGATGTAATAAGAACATCCATATGCTCGCTCTCTTTTTGCAGCTCTTTTCGCTCTGTTTTATCTCCATCAATCACAATCGCTTGAAGCTCTGGAGCAAATTTCAATAACTCATGAAGCCAGTTATATGTCAACGATGATGGACAAACAATTAGTACAGGCTGCTTCCTATTTCTAATAGTTGAAAGCTCAGAAACCATAAAAGCAATGCTCTGCACCGTTTTCCCCAGCCCCATATCATCTGCAAGTACACCACCAAATCCGTAACTTGCCAGCGTCTTCATCCATTTAAAACCTATCTTCTGATAATCTCGTAAAATGGGATCCAGATGCTTCGGAACCTCAATAGATAAATCATTCGGATTCCGAATTGAGTCAAGAAACTGACGAAATGACTCCTCTGCTGTGAAAATCTCACTATCATCAATTGAATCCAAAAGGGGTAGAGCTTCAATCATAGGCATATTTAAGGATGCTTCAAAATCATCATCTTGGATAGGAACAGCATGTAAAAACCGCTGAATTTCCTCCATTTCTCTCGTTTCGAGAGATAGCAGTGATCCATTTTTCAAACGGTAATACTTTCGTTTTTCCTCAAGGGCGGATAATATTTCGCGTATCTCCTGGTCAGCAATCCCCTTCATTTCAAATTTGAATTCAAGCCAATTTGTGCGTTCCTTTTTGATTTTCACCCTGATTTTCGGATGTTCATTTTTCGGGACAATGCGATTCCGTATCGCTGTTGTCGCATAAATTTGGCAGAGCGGCTGTAGCATCGGAATGATACGAAATAAAAACTCATACTCAAGTTCCTCATTATGCATGAAATATCCGCCTTCAGTTTTCGAAAAGCCACTCTCGTCCATAATCTGTAGAATTTCATCCTCTTTTTCCACATCTCTGAAAATCATAGGGCCAGTAGGGAGATCACGATTCTCTAATGGTTGGATGATGATATTTTCATAGTGAAATTCAAGCCCCGCAAGCAATTTATGTCTCAGACGATCCAAGTATAGCTTAGCAACCAGAGGTGTTTTCATAAACTCTTTGGATATGGCTTGAGACATGTGAATGACGCCAATTTTTTTAAGGCTAGGCACAATTTTTTTAAGAAAAAAATGAGCTTGATCCTTCGGAATGGGAATATGATTTGATCCAGGACTTGCAAGCATCTGCTTTAGTTCCAATAATCGGTTACAATCCTCTTCTTCGATTTGATATAAAAGTCCATCGCTAAGAACCGTGTGATAAGGTTTTAAAATACTCATTCCATTGAAACCATGAATCCTTAACCGATAGTCACTCTCCTCCCCTTCTTCAAATGAAAATTGAAGTGGCGGCGGCTCTTGTATAATTTGAAGCCCTTCATAAGAATGACCATTGTATTCTAGCAAAACGGATGGACATTTTGAAAATAAAGAAATGATTCCTTTCCAAGATGATGGAGGAATGAGCAATATTTCAGGACTCGCTTTGTATTTTGAAAGCCCAGAGATCATGTCTAGAAAAATCGTTTCATCCTCGGTTACTTTCACTAAATGCTGAAGAAGACTATCTGCTTCATGTAAAAAGCAATGAAGATTTGGATCATATGTAAAATGGGAAGAGATTATACCTTGCTTCCCTAGTTTTAGATCCTTCAAAAAGTTACGAATATCATGTATTTTTATTTGATTCATTTCAATCTCGACACCAATTAACGTTTGCTCACTTGAAACCTTTACAGGTGTACATGTAAAGCGGACATCCATGACTTCTCTTTTTTCAAAATGGCGCTGGTGACCACTAGTACGTGTAGGGCGCTCTAAAAAAAGCGTCATGAAGTCATTTGTAAGGTTATTATTTTCTGATGTTGAAGTCATCGAGAATTCAGATGGCTGCTCACTTTGCTGTTCATGAATCGCGATTAAAACTGCCGCAATATGCTGGCAGTCCTTATCGAAATTTGCAAGAGACGGACACGTGCATGTAGACTTTAGTTTTCCATTTGTCTTAATTTCAATATGGACATGAAAGTCTTCTGCACCCTTTACTATAGCTGTGCACCGGTCAGGCCCGTATTCCGTAAATGCCACCTTATTTGTCCGATAAAAAGCGTCCCCTCTTTTGAAGGAGACGGTACCACACATTTCTTTAATCATTTTTTGATTGATTTTGATATCCATGGGTTCCGCTCCTTTCCTTTTGTTTTAGGGGTTATTGTTGATTAAAGCCTTGTTTTTTTACAAAGTTCTTCATATACATGCGTTTTGGGTTTTCAAGCATATTAGCCATCTGTCTCGTCCATGTATCTGAACGTTTCCCATTTGTGCGATTGGTGTAGTATTCAGAAATGATTTCATTGTATTGTGCTAATTCTTGCTTTACCAAGCTTTTATCTTGATTGTATTCCTCTTCATGATAGACATGATGTAATGGAAGTCGTGGCTTTTTATCAGGCATTTGTGACGGATAACCAACTGCAATTCCGAAAAGTGGGATCACCAATTTTGGGATATTTAAAATTTCACAAACTTCATCTAAATTATTTCGTAAGCCACCAATATAGCAAGCACCTAAGCCCATTGATTCTGCTGCGAGTACAGCATTTTGTGCAGCTAAAGCAGCATCAATTGTTGCAACCATAAACTTCTCTGTACTTTCCAATGAGGTTGATAAGTCCTTTTCTTCTATTTCGCTAATCACTTGGTGACGATGAAGATCACCACAAAATACAAAGAAATGACCATTCTCAGCAACATAAGCTTGATTGCCAACAATTTCAGCAAGCTTCCGTTTTTTCCCCGGGTCCTTAACCCCAATAATCGAATAGGCCTGAATAAAACTAGAGGTTGAGGCCGCTTGGGCACATTCAACGATCGTGCGGATTTGTTCATCTGTTAAAACTTTATCTTCAAATTTACGAATCGAACGATGATTCATAATCGTTTCAATAACAGTATTCATTTGTATGTATCCTCCTTGTTGACTCTTATTCGCTATGGCTTGACTTGATATCAAATTTAAAAAAATCCTTGGCTACGTATGTATGCAAAAACACTTGCTGGGCTTCATCTAGAAGCTTCTGACTATCTTCGCCTTGGTACCTTGAGCTGATATGTGTTAATATTAGACATTTTACCCTTGCTTGTCTTGCAACATCAGCTGCTTGGGTAGTCGTGGAGTGAAAATAATCATGAGCCAAATCAGCTTCATTTGCACTAAAGGTGGCTTCATGAATGAGCAAATCCGCATCCATAGCAAGTTCAATACTTTCCTTCATGTATCGAGTATCACCTAAAATAGTTACAATCCGGCCTTTTTTAGGAGGGCCAATATATTCTCCACCATTTATACGACGCCCATCTTCAAGGACGACAGTTTGTCCATCTTTAATTTTTTGATAGATTGGGCCTGGACTAATCCCTTCTTTTGTTAGCTTATCAACCAATAGTGTTCCAGGCAGGTCTTTTTCAACAATACGATATCCGTACGATTGAATCCCATGGTCAAGCTCCTTTGCAATGACAGAGAACTGATGATCTTCAAAAACCACGCCTTCCTCAATTTCAATCACCTCAAGAGGATACCGAATATGGGTCGTACTTACTTTTAATGATGTTTCTATAAATGCTTTAATACCCTTAGGGCCATAGACCGTAAGTAGGGATTCTCCCCCTTGAAAGGATCGGCTTCCAAGTAGACCAGGCAATCCAAAAATGTGGTCACCATGTAAATGGGTAATAAAAATCTTTTCAATTTTCCCAGGTTTAATGGATGTATATAAAATTTGATGCTGTGTAGCCTCCCCACAATCAAACAACCAGGAGGCCCTTCGTTCATCAAGCAATTGTAAGGCAATTGATGTGACATTCCGTTCTTTTGCAGGTACCCCTGCACCCGTTCCTAAAAATAAGACTTCCACCTGTGAAATCCTCCAATAAAAATAAAAATTTTTTACGTTTTTCTTCCGTTGTCCTTTTACATACTATATCATATTTTACCATCTGTTCACTAGAAAGAGCCCTAGCCATACTTTCAATCGTTTTCGAATATCAGTGCCTAGTTAAGGCATACTTTAAGTGTAAACCTAAAAAAATAATTTGAATTAGTTGATTTACTAAACAAAAAAGTATAAATTAAATAGATATTACTAATGCGTGATAAATGGGGGATTAATATGACAATTAAAGCACCAAAATCAATCGTTATTATTTTTGGAGCAACTGGTGATTTGGCGAATCGAAAGCTGTATCCTTCAATATATAACCTTTATACAAAAGGAAAACTTTCTGAAGATTTTGCAGTTATAGGTGTAGCAAGACGTCCATTAAAAAATGAAGAATTCCAACAAAACGTGCGAAATTCAGTTGCTGGACAATTTGAGGAGCAAAGAGAGGATATTGAAAAATTCTCAAAGCATTTTTATTACCATCCGTTTAATGTAAACGACACTGCTTCTTATCGAGAATTAAAGGTAATTGCTGAGGAATTAGATTCAATCTACAATACAGGTGGAAATAGAATCTTTTATTTAGCGATGGCTCCCGAGTTTTTCGGTACAATTGCAGTAAATTTGAAGTCAGAAGGACTAACATCAACAGATGGTTATACAAGACTGGTTATTGAAAAGCCATTTGGACATAATTTACCTTCTGCAAAGCAACTGAATGAACAGCTTCGCCACGCCTTTTCAGAGGATGAAATTTACCGAATTGACCATTATTTAGGTAAAGAAATGGTACAAAATATTGAAGTTATTCGTTTTGCAAATGCAATATTTGAACCACTTTGGAACAACCGTTACATATCCAATATCCAGGTTACTTCAAGTGAGGTACTCGGTGTCGAAGATCGTGGCGGATATTATGAAAAATCAGGTGCACTTCGAGATATGGTACAAAACCATATGCTTCAAATGGTTGCCCTTTTAGCCATGGAACCACCGATTAAATTAAACACGAACGAAATTCGAAGCGAAAAAATAAAGGTTTTACGTGCACTTCGCCCATTGGAAGAGGAAGATGTTAATAAGCACTTTGTTAGAGGGCAATATGGTGCTGGTACAATAAATGGAAAACAAGTTCCAGGGTACCGGGAAGAAGAGAAAGTAGATCCAGCATCAAATACTGCTACATTTGTTGCAGGCAAGCTTTTAATTGATAATTTCAGATGGGCAGGTGTACCATTCTATATCCGTACCGGGAAGAGAATGAAAGAAAAATCCACAAAGATTGTTGTTCAATTCAAAGACATTCCAATGGATTTATATTATAAAGAGGATAATGAGCGTCAAAATCCTAACCTGCTTGTCATTAATATCCAACCAGATGAGGGAATCACACTCTATCTAAATGCGAAGAGACCCGGACAAAATACAATGACATTGCCTGTTAAACTAGATTATTGCAATAACTGTATTGACGGTATTAATACACCAGAGGCTTATGAAAAACTTATTTTTGACTGTATGATGGGTGATACAACAAACTTTGCTCACTGGGATGAAGTGGCCCTTTCATGGCGTTACGTAGACTCCATTTCAAAGGTTTGGGAAAATCAAATTGCAACTGAATTTCCGAATTATCCTTCTGGTTCTAACGGTCCAAAAGCTGCCGATGAATTATTG
The DNA here is from genome assembly GCF_036965045.1 of Bacillus sp. JJ1533. Taxonomy (NCBI): domain Bacteria; kingdom Bacillati; phylum Bacillota; class Bacilli; order Caryophanales; family Bacillaceae; genus Bacillus; species Bacillus sp. JJ1533. Next base: position 14,546 of record NZ_JBALOV010000041.1, read on the forward strand.
GCGGAAAACGGATTCCACTGGTGGCCACTAGAAGATTAAATGGAAACTGTTTGGGTGAAGAATCCATACTATAAAAAGACGAAAGAAGCATTAAATGCATCTTTCGCCTTTTTTATTTCCTGTTATTAATTTAATTCTGGCCAGTACCCTTTATTCGCTTCAATTAAATCGTCTAAAATATCTTTTGCTACTTTTGCACTTGGAACTGTTTTTGATAGCGTTAAAGCTTGCCATAATTTTTGATAGCTACCTTCAATAAAGGCTTGTACGACTAATTTTTCGACAGTCACCTGTTGGTACATTAACGCTCTCTGGAATTCAGGAATTTTTCCTTGACTTAAAGGCTCTGGACCGTTACTTCCAACAATACAAGGAACTTCCACCATTGCATCATCGTCAAAATTAGCAATGGCTCCATTGTTTTCCACGATCAACAGCATTCTTTCGTGCGTGTTAAAAGCAATTGCAGTGGCTAAGTCAACGACAAAGGTTGCGTGTGCACCCATCTCAAATTCACTGCCTTCAGCTGTTCCCTTTTCAATGATAGCTTTAGCTGTTGAAAAGACAGTTTTTTCTCTCCCCTCTATGACTTCATTTGCTCTTGTATGCTCCGGATTTGAATGTTCTACTACATAATCAGGGTAAAAATAATATTTTAAATACGTATTTGGAAGGAATCTCGGATCTACAGCTAACAGATCCTTCGCTTTTTTATGTGTGTCCTGCCAACTTGCATCTGTATGCTGAGTATCCACTTCTTTTTGTGTTAGATAACCATTTTCCGCTACGTAATCACGAATTTCTGGTAGATATTCATGTCCTTCTTTATCTTTTACACTAGTCCACCAACCAAAGTGGTTTAATCCAAAATAGCGTACTTCTAAATCTTTTGGTTCTTTACCGATGATATGCGACATTCTACGCAGCGTTCCAACAGGCATATCACATATATTCAATACCTTTGAATCTGGACGAAGAACACGACAAGCTTCCGCAACAATCGCTGCTGGATTTGAATAGTTTAACATCCATGCATCGGGAGAATATTTTTCCATCATATCAATTAACTCGATCATATCACCGATGCTTCTCATCCCATATGCAATACCGCCAGGACCACATGTTTCTTGGCCAACGACACCATGCTTTAAAGGAATTTTTTCATCTTTTTCACGCATTTCATATTTTCCCGTACGGATATGTGCAAAACAGAAGTCGATATCAGTAAATGCTTCCTCTGGATCAGTTGTAAAGCAATATTCAATATCCGGTGCCTTTTCTTTTAAAACAATATCAATTGCTTCCCCTAAAACGGCTTGTCTTTCGCCGTCATTATCATATAATTTTAATTTTCGAAGCGGGAAGCGATCTAGGTTATCTAATAACATCATCACAATCCCTGGTGTATAGGTACTTCCTCCACCAGCAATTACAACTGAGAACTTTTTCATGTTTCTCCATTCCCTTCTAACATTCTGTAGTATCTTGGTTAGTTTAAATTACTGTTTACTCATTGGAAGTGAGTCCTAAGAAGCTATCAACTTCTTTACGAATATTTGTCACTTGTAAGCCGTACACAACCTGTACATTATTACCCTTGATGACAACCCCGCTTGCGCCAGTCTCTTTTTTCAAAGTATCCTCATCAACCTTATCTGGGTTATCCAATGTTAATCGGAGTCTTGTATAACAATTTGTCACTGTATTTATATTGCTAGCGCCGCCTAAAGCATCTACAATAACACCTGCAATTCCATCATTGCCTACTGATTCGGTAGCCCCTGTTTTTGCATTGCTTTTCTTATCGTTATATTCCTTCTTAGAATATAATTTTGTTTCTGAGCCTTCATCCTCTCTTCCAACTGTCTTAAAGTTAAATCTCACAATTAAGAATCGGAAGACTACATAGTAAATGACAAAGTATAAGAGACCAACTACGATATACATAGGCCAGTGAGTTTTTTCGATTCCTAGTGGTAGATTGAATAATAGGAAGTCAATCATTCCATTTGGACCAATGGCTCTAACATCTAATAGATTTAATGTAACCATACTTAAACCACTTAACGCAGCGTGAACCACGAATAACAATGGTGCTACAAACATAAATGAAAACTCAATTGGCTCAGTGACACCCGCAATAATGGAAGTTACAGCAGCTGGAATTAATATCGCCTTAACTTTGCCTTTATTTTCAGGCTTTGCTGTATGATACATGGCTAAACAAGCCCCAATTAAACCAAACACTTTAGAAATACCGCGTGCATCCCATATTACACTTTCAGATAGAACCTTAACGGATGGGTCGGCAATTTCAGCATAGTAAATATTTCTAGCACCTTCAAATACTTGTCCGCCTACTTCTGCAACACCACCTAATGATGTATATAAGAATGGTGTGTAGATCAGATGGTGTAAACCAGTTGGTATTAATAGACGTTCCAATGCTCCGTATAAGAAAAGACCAAAGCTTCCACTATGATTAATTAAATCACCGAGTTTATTAATTCCCTCTTGGAAAAATGGCCAAATAAACGTTAAAGCAATCGATAAGAGCACCACAACTGGAATAAGTACAATAAAGACAAAACGTGACCCGCCATAGATTTGAAATGCCCCTTTAAAGTCTGTATCAATGAATTTGTTATGAACTAAAGCAGTGATAATTCCTAGAATCAACCCTAGAAAAACACCCATATCCAAGATTTGAACACCGAGAACTAGGGTTTGTCCAGTTCCTTGTAAAGATTCACCTTTGAAAAGAACCCCGCTAAGTTCCATAAATCTATTCATTGCATTAACAAACACCAAATAGCCTAGTAAAGCTGTAAAACCTGCAACCGCTTTTTCTTTATTTGCTAATCCTACTGTGATTCCCACACAGAAAATAAGTCCCAAGTTCCCAAGTATGGAAACCAAAGATCCTGTTAAAATAGATCCAAATCCAGTAGTAATTGGATTATCTAAAAATGGGATTACCTCCAAAAGTCTTGGATTTGTAAATAAGTTTCCCAGAGCAATTAAAATACCCGCAATCGGCAAAATAAGTACTGGAATAAACATCGCTTTTGAAAATCGTTGCATCCCTTCCATGACTTGCGTTTTCATTTTGCCTTCCCCTCCTGTATGTGTTTTCTTTTGTTGACATGTCTAGAATACAATGTAACCGTTTTATAGTCGATAGATTCAACAACATAAAAAACGTGTTTCACACTTAGAAACACGTTTCACTCAACACTATCTTTTTTGGCAATAAAAGTTTCAAGATATTGCTTGACGATAAATTCAAACAACAATGTCAATCTAGGAAAGAAGCTGTTTGGGAGCATGTTACGATCATCAAGTTTATTCTGATCGATAATCTTAAAGTTTAAATCGGAAATGTCTGCAATTCGATTATGTGTTTCTTTTGTGAAAGACACTGTAAAAATATGATGCTCTTTTGCTGCAAGTAATTTATCAACTACCATCTGGGTCTCCCCTGATTTTGAAATCACAACCAGCGCGCCAATATCTTCCAGATTATTTTCAAACACTCCAATTGAATCCGTTCCACTTGCTAAGATCGTTTTTCTTCCTAATACCAATAATTTTTTATATAAGTACTCGGCAGCAATCGCTGAAAATCCAGTAGCATAGATAAAAATATAGCGTTGCTGTAAATTAAGCACTTTTTGAATAAAGGTTTGTATTTCTTTTATTGAATTATGGGCCAAGTAATCCCTTTGATTAATCTCCAAAAAATCCTCCGTTGTACCTGTTTTTGTTATTACCTTGTTTTGAACGAGCGGAAGTAACTGATAATACATATCAACAAAACCTGTATATCCTAACTTTTTTGACAAACGAATAACAGTTGCTGGAGAAGTAAAATTTTCTTTCGCTATTTTCCGTACTCCCATTTGTAGAACAGTATCAATATTTTCAAGAATATATCGGACAAGCTGGACATCATTTTCGGTTAAATTTTTCCCTTGAATAATTTTACTAATATCAATCATAATTACCTCACCTAATCACTTAAAAAATCCTTCTCGAAACTTGTCCCATGTTCATTATTTCGAGGATTTTTATCCTTTGGAAGCTTGATCCCATTTGATAGAATGTCGTTTCCATATTTGTCTTTCAAATCGTCAATAACCTTTAATAAAGGTTCTTTCTTCGCCTCTTTTTCATAGGAAAACAGATCGAGCTGTTTAAATGCCTCATGTTTCTCTACTAGGTCCTGTGCAGTAACACCTAATAATCGGATGGCTTCTCCATTCCAATGACTCTTCCAGAGACGCTTGGCAGCCTGAAAAATTTCTTTGTCCTGGTCAATTGGATTATCAAGCTTTCTGCTTCTAGTTACCGTTTTTCGGTCCGCATATCGTATCATCAACTGGATATTATTTGATAGCATGTCCTTTCTTCTAATCCGAGACCCTACCGAATTTGATAGCCTTTTGATAACACTAAGAAGCTCCTCTTCATCGGTTGAATCGTATGGTAATGTTGTTGAATTTCCAATGCTTTTAAACTCTGATATGGCATCAGGGTCAACGGGGCGATTATCCATTCCATTTGCTCTTTGCTTTAATCTTTCCCCATTTATACCTAACAATTTCTTTAATTGAATATCATTACCTTTTGCAAGATCACCAATTGTATGTATATTGATTGTTGATAACTTCTCAGCGGTCCTTGATCCCACTCCATGCATTTCACCGACCAGCATTGGCCAAAGGACAGCAGGGACATCCCGTTTCCGTAAGACGGTAATTCCTAACGGCTTTTTCATATCCGATGCCATCTTGGCGAGAAATTTATTCGGTGCAATTCCAATACTACAAGGAAGAAGAAGGGTCTTTCGTAGCGTTTCCTGAATTGAGGTTGCAATTTCAATTGGTGACCCTTTTTCATAACAGTCCGTTATATCAAGATAGCCCTCGTCTATTGAAACAGGTTCAATCAAGTCGGTATAGGAACGAAGAATATCAAACATCGCAAGTGACGCCTTACGGTAACGTTCAAAATTGGGTTTTCGGACGATAAGATTCGGGCATTTTCGTTTCGCTTCCCATAGAGGCATCGTCGTTTTCACTCCAAATGCACGAGCTTCATAGCTACAAGTGACAATGATGCCTTTACGCTCTTCGGCATTCCCCGCAATAGCTAAAGGCTTGCCCTGTAAGGACGGGTCATACGCAGTTTCAACCGATGCATAGAAGCTGTTCATATCCACATGTAAAATAACCTTTCCGTTTTTCGGATACATTTCTTTCATGTTTCACACTTCCCTAATCATCCACTACTACTAGTTTATCATAGAAAAAGCCACCTTAGTCTATAGGTGGCTGTGAATGTGTTCCTCTATTCGTTCGAATCCTTCTAGACCATTAAATAGCTTGTGAGGGTCTAGTAAAGTAACCAATCTCTTCTCAAGAGTTGCAACTCCTGTTATGTACGGAGAAAGCTGATACGTTAGATTTAGTGGTTTCATTTGATTCTGAGGGATATCGAGTATTTCTTTGGCATCATCGACGAGTAATCCAACTGAAAGGGTATCTGTTTTGGCGACGATGATTTTCGTTTTATCTGTAGGACCTATAGACTTATTAAATAAGATCATGCCTGTATCCACAATTGGAACAAGTTCTTCACGGATGGTTAGGACACCCAGCATATAATTTGGCATTTGCGGTATGGCATTAAGCTGTTGTACCCTTTCTATGGAAATTACGTTTAATACAGGGACACCAAATTCCTCATTACCTGCTGAAAAAACAACAACCTTCTGGTCTTCCATTATCAATTTCACCTCTACCATATTAACAACATCAATATTCTTCTATCATACTTTACTCGTTTTGGAAAAGAAACAAAAAAGCGAAACTCCCCTGTTAGTGGGAATTTCACTTTTACAAAATTATTATCTTGCAACCTCTTCTACTATCGCAACGATTAGTTCAGCGGTTTTAACAAGTTCTTCAATTGGCATTTTTTCGTTAGTTGTGTGGATTTCTTCATAACCCACTGCTAAGTTCACTGTTGGAATTCCATGACCTGCGATGACGTTTGCATCACTGCCTCCACCGCTTTGTTGCAGCTCACTTTGACGACCAATTTTTGAGACTGCTCGTTTCGCAACCTCAACTACATGATCACCATCCGCAAACTTAAAACCTGGATACATGACTGTAATCTCAACTTCCGCTCGACCGCCCATTTCAGCAGCTACAGATTCGAAAGCATCCTTCATTTTCTGTACTTGGCTTTCCATCTTTTCTGTTAGTAAAGAACGAGCTTCTGCTAAAATTTCAACATGGTCACAAACGATATTTGTTTGTGTACCACCTTCAAAACGTCCGATATTAGCGGTTGTTTCCTCATCAATACGACCTAAAGGCATTCTTGAAATTGCTTTTGCAGCCATGGTAATGGCAGAAACACCTTTTTCAGGTGCGACCCCGGCATGTGCCGTTTTTCCAATAATTGTTGCTTTTACTTTTGCTTGGGTAGGTGCGGCGACAATAATGTTACCAACCTTGCCATCACTATCAAGCGCATAGCCATATTTTGCTGTGATCATTGAACGATCCAAAGCTTTTGCTCCCATCAGCCCTGATTCTTCACCAGCCGTAATAATAAATTCTATTTTTCCATATGGAATTTGATTTTCCTGTAGTACTCGAATGGCTTCAAACATTGCTGCTAGGCCTGCCTTATCATCTGCACCTAAAATGGTAGTTCCATCTGAGACAATATATCCATCCTTGATGGAAGGCTTAATGCCCTTACCAGGGACAACTGTATCCATGTGTGATGTAAAGTAAATCGTATCTGCATCATTTTTATTTCCTTCAAGGGTACAAATTAAATTGCCTGCGCCATGTCCAGTTTGACCTGTTGTGTCATCCTCGACCACATGCACACCTAATGCTGTAAATTTGTCTTTTAAAACCTTGGCAATTTCTGTTTCAAATTTTGTTTCAGAATCTACCTGTACTAATTCTAAAAATTCATTGACAAGTCTATCTTGATTAATCATAGTATGTACCTCCAAGATGAATAGGTTAATGAAATTAGCCTATCATACTATAGTAAAAAAATAAATTCTAATTCTTATAAAGGAATATTTCCATGCTTTTTATTAGGTCGAGATTCCTTTTTATTACGAAGCATTTCTAAAGCCTGAACGATTTTAATACGTGTTTCACGAGGATCGATGACATCGTCTACCATTCCCTGACTTGCTGCAACATACGGATTAGCGAATTTTTCACGATATTCCTCAATCTTTTGGGCACGTGTCTTATCTGGATCATCGCTTTCATTAATTTCGCGGGCAAAAATAATATTGGCAGCGCCTTGTGGTCCCATTACCGCAATTTCAGCATTGGGCCATGCATAAACTAAATCAGCACCAATTGATTTACTATTTAATGCAACATATGCTCCACCATATGCTTTTCTTAGAATAACAGTAAGCTTCGGTACAGTTGCCTCAGAATATGCGTATAAAATCTTTGCTCCATGGCGGATAATGCCACCATGCTCCTGCTTTACCCCCGGGAAGAAACCTGTTACATCTTCAAATGTTATGAGTGGGATATTAAAGGAATCACAAAAACGGATGAATCTTGATGCCTTATCAGATGAATCAATATCAAGACCACCTGCCATGTATTTTGGCTGATTGCAAACTAACCCGACTACCTCTCCTTTGACTCTGGCAAAACCAACAACGATGTTTTTTGCAAAGTCTTTGTGTACTTCCATGAAAGATTCTTCATCAACCACTTGTTCAATAACTTTGCGAACATCATAAGGTCTGACTGCATCAAATGGAATAATATCTGTTAGATCCGGTCGATAATCATCGTCTTCTTTTGTGGTTTGAATGGGTGCTTTTTCTTCATTATTTTGAGGAAGATAGCTTACTAAATCCCTTACTTGTTGCAGAACCTCCTCTTCGGTTTTACCTGAAAAATGTGCGTTCCCACTGATTGAATTATGTACCTTCGCTCCACCTAAATCCTCTGAACTTATTTTTTCACCTGTTACAGTTTCAATAACCTTTGGCCCTGTGATAAACATCTGTGACGTATTTTCCACCATAAAGACAAAGTCCGTAATAGCAGGAGAATACACAGCACCGCCTGCACATGGCCCCATAATGACAGAAATTTGCGGAATTACTCCTGAATATATCGCGTTTCGATAAAAAATGTGACCATAGCCGTCAAGGGAGACGACCCCCTCTTGTATTCTTGCACCACCTGAGTCATTTAAGCCAATAAAGGGCGCGCCATTTTTTGCAGCTAAGTCCATGACATTCGAAATCTTTTTGGCATGCATTTCACCAAGAGCACCGCCAAAAACAGTAAAATCCTGTGAAAATAAATATACAGGTCTCCCGTTAATTTTTCCGTAACCTGTAACGACCCCATCACCAGGTCCTTTTTTTTCGGCTAAACCAAAATCAGTACTTCGATGCTCAATAAATGGATTTAATTCAACAAATGTTCCTTTATCGAGTAATAAATCAATCCGTTCTCTCGCAGTTAATTTTCCTTTTTCGTGCTGTTTATCAATTTTTTCGTCGCCGCCACCTAACTCTACTTCTCGACGGCGATCGTATAATTCGTTTATTTTTTCATAAATATCTACCATTATTTCATTTCCCCCTTGCTAGGTTTCTCACAAAGTTCATATAGAATACTACCTGTAGATTTTGGATGCATGAAGACAATCTTCGCACCACCTGCACCAAACTTTGGCTCATCTGCAAGCATACGAATGCCCTGTTCTTTTATTTCTTGGATGCGCTCTTCGATGGATGAAACACCTAAAGCAATATGGTGTATTCCTTCCCCGCGCTTTTCTATAAATTTAGCAATAGGACTTTCCGGTGACAACGGTTCCAATAACTCAAGCTTTGATTCTCCAATTTTAATGAAGGCAACTCTCACTTTCTCGGACTCTACTTCCTCAATACCTTCTACTTGAAGGTTGAGAACGTTCGTGTAAAAAGGCAGAGAGTTTTCAATCGATGAGACTGCAATTCCGATATGGTCAATTTTGTTAATCATGTTTTCACTCCTCAAGCGAGCGCTCGCTCAAAATTGTATGCGTTTTAATTTCGTTTAAAACCATTTTAGCACGAACTCATCAAAAATTGTGTATTTTCAGTTATACAGATTAGGACTTATTAGTTGTCCAAGTCGGGGATTCAAGGTAAAATATGATTAAATATGTAAGCAGAATGGAGTAGGTGACATGTCCCGAAAAACTCAAAAAATTGTTGTGTATTTAATGATAGCTGTTATGCTAATTACTACTCTGTTAGCAGGGGTAAGTATGTGGTTCTAATTCGAATATTTTAATTCATACGAGGCTTATTAATAGCCAAAAAAGGTGACCTAACAGGTCACCTTTAGCTTTATTCATTTATGTAGGCAATCCTTTAAATAATCTTTTTATGATTAAATATTCTTCCATTTCTTTAATAAATTGAAGAAGGGCAGCTCTTGTCTCAAATTCCTCTCGAGTTTTTGGCAAAGGCATTTCTCTAAACACCTTACGCATCGCTTCAAGTTTCTTCAAAAAAACAACTGCTGTGTTACCGGGATGAATAGATTGGCTCACCTCCATAATAAAATCAGCAACCATTGTTCTCTGTTCAACCGACTGTGTAATGGAAGTAATAGTGGGTAACATCCTTTGCAAAATTTCAAATTGTTTTTCTCTCATTTCAAAATAGGTATAATATAAGTTTTCATCTCGCAATAGGTTATTTTCAACATCCCTGTATGCAATTCTTTTCGCTTTCTTTAATAAATCTTCAACTGCTGTAATCTCACGTCCATCCCAAATACTCTCACCTGTTCGGAGATAATGAACCATTTCGTTTAATATATGTCCAAACAGCCCTTCTATTTCCTGTTGGTATGCCTTAAGATGCTTATCTACACTAGGCATATATAGATTTACAAGTAAGGCAACACCTATCCCAATAATAATTAACCCTAGTTCATTAATAATTAAATCAAGTGTTACATTCTCAGCTGAAAATATATGCAAAATGATAACGGTACTTGTTACAATCCCATCTTTAGCTTTTAAGGCAACAACAGTAGGAATAAAAAATAGGAGTAACAACCCGATGATTAATGGATGATAACCGATTACCTCGAAGAATATTGACGAAAATATGATTCCGACTACACACGCAACAAATCGCTCCCACGAACTCTCCAACGATTTTTTTCGTGTTACTTTAATACATAAAATCGTCAAAATGCCGGCAGATGCAAAACTATCTAGTCCTATTAATTTTGCTATTGAAATGGAAATGGTTGTACCTATAGCTGTTTTTAAAGTACGATAACCTATTTTAAACATACATCGGCTCCTAATAATCTAAAGTATTTTATTATATTGTTGCTTATATGAAAAATAAAACACTTATTCAGATCCAATTATTAATAAATAAACGAAAAAAAGAATGACCACACATGGATCATTCTTTTTATAAAACCTTTTCGAGGAAGTCCTTGGCACGTTGGCTTTTTGGATTTGTGAAAAATTCATCTGGAGCTGTTTGTTCTACAATGACCCCATCGTCCATAAACAGTACTTTATCCGCCACTTCACGGGCAAAGCCCATTTCATGAGTCACTATGAGCATCGTCATTCCAGTATTAGCTAATCCTTTCATGACATTAAGAACTTCTTTAACCATCTCAGGGTCAAGTGCTGAAGTAGGCTCATCAAAAAGCATAATTTCAGGTTCCATGGCTAAGGCTCTTGCAATCGCAACCCTCTGCTTTTGTCCGCCAGATAGGCGATTTGGATATTCATTTGCCTTATCTGATAACCCAACCTGTTTCAATAGCTCCTTCGCCTTGCTTTCAGCATCATTCTTTGACATTCCTTTTACCTTCATCGGTGCATACGTGAGATTTTGGATGACGGTCTTATGTGGAAACAGATAAAAATGCTGAAACACCATTCCGATATGCTGACGAACCTTTGTAATATCCGTCTTTGCATGTGTGATCTCATCTTCCTTAACCCAAATCTTCCCCTGTGTAGGTTTTTCGAGTAAATTTAAACATCTTAGAAATGTTGATTTTCCGGAACCCGAAGGACCAATAATGGCGACAACCTCACCTTGTTTGAAGGTGGTCGTAATCCCTTTTAATACATCAAGCTTACCAAATGATTTATGAAGACCTTCTACCTTAATATGATCGTTACTCACTACGACGCAACCTCCTCTCAAGTCTTCCGCCTAGGAACGTGAGGATTGTAACAATTATCCAATAAACTAGACCAGCAATTAATAACGGTTCAAAATAGCGGAATGTGTTCGCTCCGACAACTTGAGCTCGTCTCATAATATCCAATAATCCAATTGTACTTACAATTGCAGATTCCTTCGTTAAGGTGATAAATTCATTTAACAGTGCTGGTAATATATTTTTTACAGCCTGTGGAAGGATAATATCCAACATCATTGGGCGGTACGAAATTCCAAGTGCTTCCGCAGCTTCTTGCTGGCCTTTATCAACAGCCTGAATACCTGCTCTAATGATTTCAGAAATATATGCACCTGAATTTAGTCCGAATGCCAAAACCCCCGCTACAAACTTATCAATGTCATATTGAAAAAGCTGTGGAACAGCAAAATAGATTAATACCAATTGAAGGAGGAGTGGTGTTCCTCTGAAAATGGATGTATAAATATCCGCAAACCACTTTAAAAATGAAACCTTGCTTATTTTAAAAACCGCTAAAATCGTCCCCAAAATTAAACCTAAAATTGCCGATACTAGTGCAAAGGATACCGTAATACCGATCCCTTCTAGTATAAACGGAATTGAAGGCAGGATTCTGGAAAAGTCAATATCCAAACCCATGCCTTACACCTCATTTCTTCTAAAAAATTTTATTCTTCAATCCATTTTTTTTGTAATGCTTCTAATTCTCCATTTTCTTTCATTTCTTCTAAGACTTTATTAAATTCCTCAGTAAGCTCACTGCCTTTTGCAAATGCAATTGCCATGCCTGGTGATGCTTCAGTTGGATCATCAAATCCTGTTAAGTCTAGTTCTTTAATGAAGCCCACTGCAACAGTTTTATCTAAATAAACTGCATCAATTCTGCCAGCTTTTAGCTCTTGAATTAATTCTGGAGCTTTATTTAATGCCGAGATTTCAATGTTTTTTAGTGTCTCTTCTTTAATTTTTTTAGCTCCTTCTTCTTGAATGGAACCTAATTGAACTCCAATTTTTTTGCCATCTAAATCATCAAATGATTTAACATCAGAATCTTTTAATGTAACAAACATTTCTCCAGATTTATGATATTCAGTTGAAAAATCAACACTTTCCTTACGCTCAGCAGTTGCAGACATACCTGAAATGATAAAATCAAGACGTTCAGATTGTAATGCGCTAATAAGGCCACCGAAATCCATATTCTCTATTTTAAGCTCATATCCTAGCTTTTCAGCAATTGCCTCAGCTAACTCAATGTCGAACCCAATATATTCCCCTGTTTTTTCATCAATTGTTTCAAATGGAGGGAAGTCAGCAGATGTTCCCATTGTTAAAACATTTTTTGTGTCAGTTCCTTCTTCAGATCCTGTTGAATTGTCATCGCTTGTCCCACAAGCAGCAAGTAATACAACTGATAAAATAGTAATCAATGATGCTAGTAAAAACTTTTTCATTCTATTTTCCCCCTAAGATGTTATTTATAATTATTCGATAGAATGTATTTTAACACATCTGCATAAATATACAATATGTTTTTTAAAAATAATAATTGATTCATAATTCTATCATTTGCGTTAAGCCGTCTATTTATACTATTTAATTGGTATCTTCGGAAGAAAATTAATGTTTTTATTCATACAAGGACATCCACAAAACACTTTACTAATATAAACAACTAAAGTAAAAAAGTAATATCTTATACCTAACCATATGCATAATTTATATCAAAAAAGGCCCTTTTGTAAAAGTTTGTTGTTATTGCCTTTTAGTTTATTGGTGAAACTAGGGTGATTTCCGCTTCTGGCACTCGCTTTCCGCGGGCGATCCGCAAGCCTCCTCAGGCCTACACGATGTAGGTCACGAAGCCGTTGCCACAGGACGTGGCGTTCTTAGGCTTCGAACATTAATTCTGACTGCGGGGTCTCGCTTGGCTCGCTATTCCCGCAGGACGTTGAATAGGCTTCCTTGAAACTACACCGCACGAAGAAAATGCGTGCATTTTCAAGGATATCGTGCCGTACGCTCCAATCACTAAAGGGAAAACCAAAGTGTCTAATAATACATTGTATAGTCACATCAAAAACAACAAAGTTTAGGAAAACATCAAAAAAAAGAAGCCCAAAGGCCTCTTATACTTCTTCACAATATTCATCGAAGGTTTCCTGTAGTTTCGTGATAACATCCATTGGCTCATGTCCTTCAATTTCATGGCGCTCGATCATTTTAACAATTTTTCCATCTTTCAATAATGCGAATGACGGAGAAGATGGTGGATACCCTTCAAAATAGGATCTGGCTCTTTCTGTTGCAGCCTTATCTTGACCGGCAAACACGGTTACTAATTGATCTGGACGCTTATCATAATGAATGGAATGTGCCGCAGCTGGTCTTGCAATCCCCCCCGCACAACCACAAACAGAATTCACCATTACCAATGTTGTCCCTTTTTTGCTAAGTGCTTCTTCTACCTCTTCAGGTGTTTTTAATTCTTGATAGCCAGCTTCTGAAATTTCTTTTCTAGCTGTCTGTACTATATCATTCATAAATAAATTGAAATCGACTTCCATCTTGTACACTCCCTTAAAAAAATTGAATTACTCATTTTAATCATATCAATTTAGACCATGTTTTTTCAAATCTTAGGTACGTTTATAAAATGAAAGTTTCGGGTATTCTATTACTACATCTAGATCATACCCCTAAACTCCCTAGATGGAAGGAAAGCTAATGCTTTCCTTCTTTTTTTATGTTTCATAAAGTTTAATTAATTCCTTTACAGCAGTTGTTACATTCAAATCTCCCTGTACAACCTTATTTTCAAGCACTGGAAGTTGTTTTTTTATGGATGGATGTGTAAAAAAACTTGTTTCAAGATAATCCTTTATCATTGCGCGGATCCAGTCCTTTGTTTGAGCGTTTCTGCGCTCTGTGAAGACTCCAGAATCTTTCGTTGTCTCAACAAACCGTTGGATAACTTTCCACATTTCTTCCATACCTTCTTGATAAAGAGCAGAGGCAGTATAAGCTTTCGATGACCAGCCTTTCGTTGCCGGCTGAAGGTAGTGGAGAATTCGATTATACTCCCCACGCGCAACCTTTGCCTTCTGACGATTATCACCATCAGCTTTATTAATTAAGATTGCGTCTGCAAGCTCCATAACTCCTTTTTTCATTCCTTGTAGCTCATCCCCTGCACCGGTTAACACAAGTAGCAAGAAAAAATCCACCATACTTCTTACCATAACTTCACTTTGGCCAACACCAATCGTCTCAACTAGGATTACATCAAACCCAGCTGCTTCACAAAGTAAAATGGTTTCTCTTGTTTTTCGATTCACTCCACCAAGAGTTCCCCCTGATGGAGATGGCCGAATAAATGCATTTTGATTTCGGGTAAGTGTTTCCATTCGTGTTTTATCGCCTAGAATACTCCCACCTGTTACACTACTACTTGGATCAACTGCCAAAACAGCAACACGATGTCCCTCTTCACATAAATACGAACCAAAACTCTCGATGAATGTACTTTTTCCGGCTCCAGGGACCCCAGTGATACCTATTCGTATGGAGCTTCCTGTATATGGTAGAATTTCATTAATTACTTTCTGTGCCTGATCCTCATGACGTTTTGCGTTGCTTTCAACAAGTGTAATGGCTTGAGCAAGAATGGTACGGTCCCCATTTCGTATGCCCTGTACATACTCTTCCGTAGACCGCTCTTTCTTTTTAATAAACCTGGGTCTACTTCCAGAGTCGTAGGCTGGATCTCTTCCCTTTACAATTTCGGTTGTAAAACCATCAGATGCATTTTCTGGCACCCACTCAGGCCTATTTTTTTTATCAGTCATTGCCTGCTTCCTCATATCCTAAGCGAAGATATATTTCTTCGATTACTTTTTGAGCAGCTACCGGAATAACTGTCCCAGGTCCAAAAATAGCCGCGGCCCCTTGCTCTTCTAAATACTCATAATCCTGTGCAGGAATTACTCCACCTACGATTACAATAATATCTTCACGCCCCAGTTTTCTTAGCTCTTCCATTAACTGCGGGAGTAATGTCTTATGGCCTGCCGCAAGTGAACTCATGCCAACCACATGAACATCATTCTCCACTGCTTGATGTGCTGTTTCCTCAGGGGTTTGGAACAATGGTCCGATATCCACGTCAAAGCCAAGATCCGCAAACGCAGTAGCAATCACCTTTGCTCCACGATCATGACCATCCTGCCCCATTTTAGCAATCAGAATTCTAGGGCGTCTTCCTTCATTTTCTAAAAACTCATCTGTCATCTTCTTCACATTCATAATCTCTTCCTCATTTGAATATTCTGTGCTATAGATTCCACTAATTGAACGAATGACAGCTTTATGCCTTGCTGATGCTTTTTCAACCGCATTCGAAATTTCTCCAAGCGTTGCACGAACCCTTGCTGCATGAACGGCTATCTCCAACAGATTTCCATCACCTGATTCAACTGCCCTCGTAATAGCAGCCAACGCCTCTTCCACTTTTCCGTCATCCCGTGAAGCTTTTAATTCGCTAAGTCTTTCAATTTGCTTGAGTCGAACAGCTGTATTATCAATGTCTAATATATCAATTGGATCTTCTTGTTGTAATCGATATTTATTAACTCCAATGATCGTTTCCTTACCAGAATCAATCCTTGCCTGGCGTCGTGCAGCGGCTTCTTCAATTCGCATTTTGGGAAGACCTGTTTCAATTGCTTTCGTCATTCCACCTAGGGATTCAATTTCCTCAATATGATTCCAAGCCCGCTCCATAAGCTGCTTTGTTAACGTCTCTACATAATAAGAGCCTCCCCATGGATCAATCACATGACATATTCCGGTTTCATCCTGCAAATAGAGCTGGGTATTACGAGCGATACGAGCAGAGAAATCAGTCGGTAGTGCAATCGCCTCATCTAGAGCATTTGTATGCAAGGACTGGGTATGCCCCGAGACAGCAGCCAATGCTTCAATACATGTTCTTGTCACATTATTATACGGATCCTGTTCAGTCAAGCTCCATCCTGAGGTTTGTGAATGTGTCCTTAATGCAAGTGATTTCGGATTTTTAGGGTTGAAGGCCTTCATCATTTGTGCCCAAATAAGTCGGGCCGCTCTCATCTTCGCAACCTCCATAAAATAGTTCATGCCGATCGCCCAGAAGAAAGACAATCTAGGAGCAAAGGAGTCAATATCAATCCCCTTCTTAAGACCAGTTCGAACATATTCCAAACCGTCTGCTAAAGTATATGCTAATTCAAGATCTGCTGGTGCACCCGCTTCCTGCATATGATAACCAGATATACTAATACTATTGAATTTCGGCATATTTTTTGATGTGTACTCAAAAATATCAGAAATAATCCTCATTGAGGTCTCTGGTGGGTAAATATACGTATTCCGCACCATATATTCTTTTAAAATATCATTTTGTATCGTTCCTGACAGCATTTCTGGAGGGACACCCTGCTCCTCTGCTGTGACAATATAAAATGCCATAATCGGAAGAACGGCACCATTCATTGTCATTGAAACACTCATTTGATCAAGAGGAATGCCGTCAAATAATGTTTTCATATCTAGGATTGAATCAATTGCTACTCCAGCTTTACCTACATCACCAACAACACGTGGATGATCGGAATCATAGCCACGGTGGGTAGCTAAATCAAAAGCTACAGATAGACCCTTTTGCCCCATTGCTAGGTTTCGACGGTAAAAAGCGTTACTCTCCTCTGCTGTTGAAAAACCTGCATATTGTCGAACGGTCCAAGGTCGATTCACATACATGGTTGGATAGGGTCCTCTTAAAAACGGAGGAAGTCCAGGCATATAATCCAGATGAGTCATCCCTTCTAAATCTTCCTCTGTGTATAAAGGTTTTACAGCAATCTGTTCGTTCGTTTCAAATAGCAACTGATCAATAGATTGCTTGATTTCTTCTTCTACTTTTTGACGCCATTTTTCAGGAGAGGACGATGAATCCGACATTTTTAACTTTATTTTGGATAGATCAAGTCTTTTAGCCATTTTAGCGCACCCCCATTTCTTGTTGTAATTGATGTAAAAATGTAAAACAATCTGTACCAATGTGGATAAAGTCATTTATTCCTATGTTTCGGTAGAACTCTTCATTATCTTGTTTCCCAGCTAAAAACAAGCGGATGTCTGGTTGTAATTGTTTTAATTCATTACATATATCAGTAACCATTTCCTTGTAGGCTTCATCTTTTCCACAAATAATATAGGTTTTCAGATTCATAGCTTTTACGCCTTTAATCGCATCATCTGCTGTTAAATATCCATCGTTTTTGACAACCTGGAAGCCACCCGATTCAAAAAAACCTGTGATAAAATCCGCTCTTGATTTATGTTCCGGAATTGGACCTAAATTTAATAATCCAACTTTAGGCCGATCACCGGAAGTTTGAAGATAGCTTTCAGATGCCTGTCGGAGTTGCTCAAAGCTTTCTGAAATTCTCACTGGAGATATTGGTTTGATTGTAATTGCGGCTTCTCTATTTTTTATTGTGTTTTTTGATTTGGTGTATTCGATTGGTTTTTCTTGTATATTTGCATACATATTTGTGCCGACAATTTTATCTTTTCGGACGTTTACGTTTTTTTGTCTTTCATGCAAAACAGATGAGATATTTGCTTGAACAGTTCCTGTTTTTAACGCTGCAAGCATCCCTCCCAGGGATTCGATTTCCTTCATCAAGTCCCATGCTTTTTCTGCCAATTCATGTGTCAATGCTTCCACATACCAAGAGCCACCCGCGGGATCAATGACCTGATTTAAGAAGGATTCGTCGCGTAGAATCGATTGTGTGTTTCTTGCAATCCTCCTTGAGAAAGAATTAGAGGCCTTGATTGGTTCATCAAAAGTGGAAACATGAAGACTATCAATCCCGCCTATAATTGCGGAAAATGCTTCAATAGTTGAGCGCAACATATTAACATAGGGGTCATGAATCGTTTTCGTAAATGCTGATGTTCTCGCATGGATATGCATTTTAGAAGACTCTTCATTTCCTCCATATGCTTCAGTGATTGTCGTCCAAATAATTTTTGCAGCTCTTAGTTTGGCGATTTCCATAAATACATTTGAGCCAATTGAAAAAGAAAATGTCATACGCGGTGCAACTTCATCAACGGTAAGCCCTCTCTCTAGGAGTTCGCTTATATATTCAATTCCAGTTCCGATTGTAAATGCAAGTTCCTGAACAGCATTTGCTCCCCCATTATGGTATGGGTCACCTTTTACAAGAATCGTTCTTAGATTGGGTTGATTTTTCTTCACCCATTTTACGGATTCGGCTAATTGGTCATAGGCAGCTTCTGGTTTCAACGATAACTGACCTGATTGTGCTAATAGTCCAAGTGGGTCCATACCAATCGTGCCTGTAAGGGAATCTATTTTTGCATAAGAATGAATATGTGATAAAAATGCCAATAAGTCAGTTTGAGCATCGATTAAGAAAGGTGTATGAGACAATGAGATACCCTTAAAGGCTTTTTCGAAATCCTCTTCACTATGCAGTCCAAGACCTTCAATTGAGCTGTCTTGTGTCTGCAATGTCAGGTGGATCATTGTTTGGCCGTTTTGAAGAGCTTCCTTTAATACAGCGTTAAAATCCTCCGGTGTGTTCACGTCGATTTCCTGACTAACATGCCATGGATGACTCACATAGCCTGCAGGTTTTGAACCACGCACCCTTGAGCCTTCTCCAGGCATATCTTTTAGAAACGGTATTTCTTTAACGTCTTCCTTTGTATAAATAGGTTTTAGTTTGATTTTTTCGTACGTTTGTTTATGTAATTTTTCAATAGGTTTTCCTTTTAATGATTTTTCAGCTTCCTTCTTCCATGTCTCGTAATCTATGGAAGGGAAGGTAATATTCTGGTATTCTTTCGATTGCTTCGTCACAAGGCTTCCCCCTTTTATCGAAATCGCTTTCACCTATGTATTAATTTTAGTATATATATTAGGTTGTCGCAATGCATAGATGGAGTTTTAAATAGGGGCGGTTCACGTACTTGCCAACCAAATATTAAACGAATTATGCCCATAAGTATTTTCGCCGCACTGAAAAAAGACATTGCAGGGGCAATGTCTTTAGTAAATAGATGTATTTTCTTTTGATGTGTTCTCGATAATTTCCTTTACTCGTGCTAAGAAACGTCCACAAACAAGGCCATCCAATACACGATGATCAAGGGACATACAGAGGTTCACCATGTGACGTACTGCAATCATGCCATCGATAATAACTGGTCGTTGTACGATAGATTCAACCTGCAAAATTGCTGCCTGCGGATAATTAATAATCCCCATTGATTGAACAGAACCAAAGGAGCCTGTATTATTCACTGTGAATGTGCCACCCTGCATATCATCTGGTGCAAGTTTTCCAGTTCGAACTTTAGAGGCAAGCTCGGTAATCTCTCTTGCAATGCCCTTAATCGTTTTTTCATCCGCATTTTTAATCACTGGAACAAATAGAGCATCTTCTGTTGCAACAGCAATTGAAATATTAATTTCCTTCTTCTGGATAATTTTATCCCCTGCCCACATTGAGTTGATTTGTGGGAACTCCTTAAGGGCTTGAGCTACAGCTTTTACAAAAAATGCAAAGAAAGTTAGATTGTAGCCTTCCTTTTGCTTAAATTGATTCTTTATTGCATTTCTATATTGGACCATATTTGTTGCATCTACTTCAACCATTGTCCATGCATGTGGAATTTCATGCTTACTACGAAGCATATTTGCGGCAATTGCCTTTCGAACCCCTGTAACCGGTATTTCCACATCTCCAACTGTCACTGGAACATTAGCTGCAGGATTTGGCTTAGACGATTGTACATTTTCAACCGGTTGGTTAGTTGGTTCAGTTTCCACATTTTGAACCTGCCGCCCAGCTGTTGGGATCTGTCCTGATTCAATTAACTTTTGAAGGTCTTTTCGGGTAATTCGTCCGCCTGCCCCTGTCCCTTTCACTTGTGCAAGATCAATATGATGTTCCTGTGAAAGCTTTAGAACAGCAGGTGAATAACGTAATTTTTTCGTAGTGTCACTAGGTTCTTCAGTCACATTTATAGTCTTTTCGGGAGTTTCTTCTTTTTCAGTTGCTTGAGGTGTACCTTGTTCAGTTCCACCACCAATGGTTTCAATTACACAAATCACTTCACCAACTGCTAAAGTTTCTCCTTCTTCCGCAATAAGCTGTTTAATAGTACCTGAAAATGAGGAAGGTACCTCTGCATTTACTTTGTCTGTCATAACCTCAGCTAAAGGATCATATTTGTTTACGGTATCCCCAACTGCTACAAGCCATTTACTAATGGTTCCCTCTGTAACACTCTCGCCAAGCTGGGGCATTGTTATTTTTTCAGTTGCCAATCATAAAACCTCCTCAGAATTGCAGCACAATTAAAATTCCGCAAGCTCTCTCATTGCTTTTTCCACTTTATCCGGATTAACCATAAAGAATTTTTCCATCGTTGGTGCATATGGCATTGCTGGAACATCTGGACCAGCAAGTCGCTTAATTGGGGCATCTAAGTCAAATAAGCAATTTTCAGCAATGATAGCAGCCACTTCACCCATAATGCTTCCTTCTTTATTGTCTTCTGTTAACAATAAAACTTTACCCGTTTTTGAAGCTGCTTCGATGATTGCTTCTTTATCTAGCGGATATACGGTACGCAAGTCAAGGATATGTGCTTGAATTCCATCTTTAGCAAGACGTTCTGCAGCTTGTAAGGCAAAATGAACACACAAACCGTACGTGATAACCGTAATGTCATCACCTTCACGCTTCACATCTGCCTTACCAATTGGCAATACATAATCGTCTTTTGGTACTTCACCCTTGATTAAACGATAGGCACGTTTATGTTCAAAGAATAAAACAGGATCATCATCACGTATAGCAGCTTTCAGCAAGCCTTTTACATCATAAGGGGTTGAGGGCATCACAATTTTTAAACCTGGTTGGTTTGCAAACACCGCTTCTACAGATTGTGAGTGGTACAATGCTCCATGTACTCCTCCACCATAAGGAGCTCTAATAGTGATTGGGCAATGCCAATCGTTATTCGAACGATATCGAATTTTAGCAGCTTCAGATATAATTTGATTGACAGCAGGCATAATAAAATCTGCAAATTGCATTTCCGCGATAGGTCTCATTCCATACATAGCTGCACCTATTCCGACACCAGCAATTGCTGACTCAGCCAATGGGGTGTCCATTACACGCTGCTCACCGAATTGCTCATATAGACCGGTTGTCGCCTTAAATACGCCACCTTTTTTTCCAACGTCCTCTCCTAAAATAAACACTTTAGGATCTCTTTCCATTTCTTCACGAATTGCCATCGTTACAGCATCAATATATGAAATTACAGCCATTCTTTTTCCCCCTTACTGTTCCGCATATACATGTTTAAGAGCATATTCTGGCTCTGCATATGGTGCACTTTCGGCATAGTCGGTCGCTTCATTGACAAGCTTTGCAATCCGATCTCCAATTTCCTTTTCCTTCTGCTCATCTAAAACTCCGGTTTCCTTTAGGTAAGTTGCAAAGGATAGGATGGGATCATTCTTTTTCGCTTCTGCCACTTCTTCCTGCTCGCGATATGCACGGTCATCATCATCAGACGAGTGCGCAGTTAAACGATATGAAATCGTTTCTATTAAGGTCGGTCCTTCCCCTCGACGACCTCTATCCGCCGCTTCTTTAACTGCCTTATACACTTCAAGTGGATCATTTCCATCCACCGTTACACCTGGCATTCCATACCCAATTGCACGGTCGGAAATTTTTTCACAGGCCACCTGCTTTTCGTATGGAACAGATATGGCATATTGATTATTCTCACACATAAAAATGACTGGAAGCTTGTGAACGGCTGCAAAATTCGTACCTTCATGGAAATCTCCCTGATTCGAAGATCCTTCCCCAAATGTTACAAATGTAACTAAATCCTTTCCTTCCATTCTGCCACCAAGTGCCACGCCGACTGCATGAGGAACCTGTGTCGTTACAGGGGAGGAACCTGTTACAATTCGATTTTTCTTTTGTCCAAAGTGACCAGGCATTTGTCGTCCGCCTGAATTTGGGTCTTCAGCCTTCGCAAATCCAGACAGCATTAATTCCTTTGCTGTCATTCCGAAAGTCAGAACAACCCCCATATCACGGTAATATGGCAATACATAATCTTTTTCACGGTCAAGTGCAAAGGCAGCACCTACTTGGGCTGCTTCTTGACCTTGGCAGGAAATAACGAATGGAATTTTTCCAGCGCGGTTTAATAACCACATTCTTTCATCTATTTTTCTAGCTAATAGCATTGTTTCATACATTTCAAGGACAGCTTCATCACTTAACCCCAATGCTTGATGACGATTTTCAGTCACGAAAATACCTCCTTCAACAATCTAAGATTTGGACAACCCTACATATTAACAAATTATTAGAAAAGTATAGTACTTATGCATGGATTGCTTTTCCATCAACGGCCAAAGCTGCTTCACCTATGGCTTCAGATAAAGTTGGATGCGGATGGATTGTGTGTGCAACCTCCCATGGAGTTGCATCTAGTACTCTTGCTAATCCTGCCTCAGAAATCATATCTGTTACATGTGGCCCAATCATATGAACTCCAAGTAAATCATCTGTAGCTTCATCTACAACGAGTTTTACAAATCCGTCAGACTCACCAAAGACCAGTGCTTTTCCTATTGCTCTGAATGAAAATTTGCCAATTTTAACAGTGTAACCTATTTGTTTTGCTTCCTCTTCGGTAAAACCAACACTTGCAATCTCAGGATTACTGTATACGCATTTGGATACAAGTGAATAATCCATTGGTGATGGATTTTTACCTGCAATATGCTCTACCGCAACAATTCCTTCGTGGGATGCTACATGTGCAAGTTGAAGACCGCCTATGCAATCGCCAATTGCATAAATATGGGATTCTTTTGTTTGGAAATATTCATTTGTAGAAATAAACCCCTTTTCCAAAACAATCTCGGTATTTTCTAGGCCAATATTTTCAACATTTGCTTGTCGGCCGACGGATACAAGCAACTTATCTGCAGTAAACGATTTAGCTTCACCTTTATGTTCTGCTTGAATGGTAATCCCTTCTCCTTTTTCTAGGGTCTCAGGTAGAACCTTTGCACTGGTGACA
Source organism: Bacillus sp. JJ1533 (assembly GCF_036965045.1). Taxonomy (NCBI): domain Bacteria; kingdom Bacillati; phylum Bacillota; class Bacilli; order Caryophanales; family Bacillaceae; genus Bacillus; species Bacillus sp. JJ1533. Next base: position 38,026 of record NZ_JBALOV010000041.1, read on the forward strand.
ACTTTTACGCCTCTTTTCTTTAATAAACGCTGCATTTCCTTAGAGATTTCATGATCCTCGGTTGGTAGAATTCGATCTGCATATTCAAGTACTGTTATCTCAACTCCGAAGTCATGGAGCATGGATGCCCATTCAATGCCGATTACTCCTCCCCCAACAATGATCATTGACTTAGGAAGTTGATCCATTTGAAGGGCCTCATCAGAGGTTAAAACATATGCTCCATCAATCTCTAAACCAGGCAATGACCTTGGTCTGGACCCTGTTGCAATAATTACGTTTTTTGGAATCAGCATTTCATTTTCTTCCCCATTGTTCATTTCAACGGAAATGGTTCCAGGGATCGGTGAAAAAATAGAAGGACCTAAAATTCGTCCATAACCCTCAATGACATCAATTTTCCCTTGCTTCATTAGATGCTGGACGCCTTTATATAGCTGTTCAGTGATTTTATTTTTTCGATCCTGCACCTTTGAAAAATCAAGTGATACATCCTTTACAATGACACCAAATTCTTCACTTTTTTTCGTAGTTGCATATACTTCAGCACTTCTTAAAAGAGCCTTACTCGGTATACATCCTGCATGTAAACAGGTACCGCCAAGCATACCTTTTTCAACAACTGCCACTTTCAGACCAAGCTGCGAGGCACGAATGGCTGCGACATATCCACCTGTACCGCCTCCTAGAATTACTAAATCGTATTCATTTGACATAACCTACTCACCTTCCTATTTTTAAGAGGAAGTTTAAAAAGTCCGGTGAAAATGACACATCTCAGGGGAACTTCGACTAAATGCCGACACGTCCTGTGTCGAACGTCAAAGTCACCACATCCTGTGGAAGCTCGTTGGCTTGCTTTTTTAGCTCCTCACGTATTAATTACATACGTTCCGGTGCTCAAAGCTTCACCGCCTCGAACTTTCGACGCACAGGATGTGCTAGTGTCGACAATGCCACAGGACGTGGCGTTTTTGTCGACCCGGTCCATTTCATCCTCCTTTTTAAACACTTATTTTAAGACAGGGGTTTGAAGTTGCTTTCCAGGGTATTCTTTTTCCTTCTCTTCCCCGCGTAGTACTCGTAATGCACCCTCTGCCAATGCCTGCAACTCATTTTCTCCTGGCTGGATGATGACATCCGCAATCCAATTCACATGGTTGGAAATTTCAGAGATAAATTCATTCCCGTATGCTAATCCACCGGTTAAAATTATGGCATCTACACGCCCTGCCAGGACTGCACTTGCTGCTCCTATTTCTTTAGCAATTTGGTACGCCATTGCTTTGTAGACTAGTCTCGCCCTTTCGTTGCCTTGTTTGATCATTCTTTCAACTTCAACTGCGTCGTTTGTACCCAGATATCCAACTAGGCCGCCATGACCAACCAGTTTTTTCATGATTTCTTCACGGAAATATTGACCAGAAAAGCAAAGGTCAATTAAATCCCCCGCAGGAACTGTCCCTGCACGTTCTGGGCTAAATGGTCCGTCACCATGCAAACCATTATTTACGTCCACCACTTTACCTTGTCTATGGACGCCAACAGTAATTCCACCGCCCATATGGGTAACAATGAAATTCATTTCTTCATATGTTTTTCCAAGATCCTTCGCAACTCTTCTTGCTACAGCCTTTTGATTTAAAGCATGAAAAATGCTCCTTCTTTCAATCAAATCAAAACCTGATATTCTTGCTATAGGTTCAAGTTCATCAACAACGACAGGATCGACAATATATGGCGGAATATTTAACCCAGATGCAATTTCATACGCTAAAATGCCTCCAAGATTCGATGCATGTTGCCCGGCATACCCAATTCTTAAATCATGGAGCATCTCATCATTTACTTTGTAGGTTCCGCCTTGAATTGGCTTTAATAACCCGCCTCTACCGCATACTGCGCTTAATTTTGAGATATTAATGCCTTCACTATCTAATGTTTCAAGTATCATATTTTTTCGAAATTCATATTGATCAATAATATTGTCATATGCATTTAGTTCTGAACGTTCATGTCGTATTGTCTTCTCAAAAACAGAACGTTCATTATCATAGACGCCGATTTTCGTTGATGTTGATCCTGGATTGATAACGAGAATCCGGTATTCTTTGTCAAGCAATATTGAAACCTCCAGTACTTAAATGCAGTCCATCGGATGTTAATATATATCCTATCGCAGCTATGAAAGATAAAGGTAAAAAGGAGGAAAAGCTTTTTCTAGCCTTCCCCCAAATCGGACTAGTTTTTAAATTTAGCACCAGGCACCGTTGACTCGAGGTCAGAAGCTAATCGCTTTGGAAGGTAAAATAAACATTCTGCCTGCGCTTATCTTATTTTCTTCGACTTAAAATGTGGTGTCCATTTTGTAAGAATTGACTTCTTGAATTTCTCATTCTTTCGATGCGCTCTTCTGCCAAACGATCTGCAGCTTGATAAGTTGGAATTCCATCTCTTTTTGCGATTTCAATTACTTTTTGAATGGTGTCATAAAGTGATTCAACTTTTTTTAGCGCCCGCTCTTGATTGTAGCCATATAATTCGTCAGCAACATTGATAACTCCACCCGCATTAATTACATAGTCTGGTGCGTAGATAATTCCTAATTCATGAACCATATCACCATGCCGTGGTTCTTTTAGCTGATTGTTGGCAGATCCCGCTATCACTTTTGCCTTTAATTGTGGAATTGTTTCATCATTAACTGTTGCACCTAGTGCACAAGGTGCATATATATCACATTCCACGCTATAAATATCGTTAGGATCCACTGCTTTTGCTCCAAAATCTCTTACAGCACGGTCTACAGCGTCTTTATTAATATCTGTAACGATTAAACTAGCTCCTTCTTCGTGAAGGTATTTACAAAGTGTGTACGCTACATTCCCTACTCCTTGAACAGCCACTGTCCTGCCTTCAAGTGAGTCAGAACCAAATGCTTCTCTAGCAGCTGCCTTCATACCGCGGTAAACGCCAAATGCTGTAACTGGAGAAGGGTTCCCAGATGATCCAAACGCAGGAGATATACCAGTTACAAAATCGGTTTCTTCGTGGATTATATCCATATCTGCAACAGTCGTACCCACATCTTCTGCTGTAATATAGCGTCCGTTAAGACCTTGTATATAGCGGCCAAACGCACGGAACATTTCTTCGTTTTTATCCTTACGAGGGTCACCAATAATTACAGTTTTTCCTCCACCGAGATTTAATCCAGCAGCTGCATTTTTATAGGTCATACCTTTTGCAAGTCTTAATGCATCCTCAATTGCAGCTTCCTCTGAAGTGTATGTCCACATACGAGTACCACCGAGTGCCGGACCTAATGTAGTATCATGAATAGCGATAATCGCTTTTAAACCAGATTGTTTGTCCTGACAAAAAACTAATTGCTCATAATCATATTGTTCCATGTAAGAAAAGATTTCCATTTTGATAGACCTCCCCAAGATTGACGATTAATTATTATTTGTTAACAGAGCATACGGCCAACGCCAATGAATATAATTTAGAATTTGCAGAGTCTGCTCTTGAAGTCAATACAATCGGTGCAGAAGCACCTGCAATAACAGCCCCTACCTCTGCTTTTGCAAAATAAACTAAAGATTTATACAATGCATTCCCAACCTCTATGGTTGGAACTAGCAAAATATCAGCCTGTCCAGCTACCGCACTTGTAATTCCTTTATGTTCAGCTGCATGAATTGAAATAGCATTATCAAGCGCTAAAGGCCCATCAACGATACAATTTCGGATTTGGCCACGATTGTTCATTTGGGTTAATACAGCAGCATCTAAAGTTGCTTGCATCGCTGGATTTACAACTTCAACAGCTGCTATAGGTGCTACTTTCGGGACATCTATCCCGATTGCGTTTGCCACCTTAACAGCGTTTGTTATAATTTGTACTTTTTCCTGTAGTTCTGGAGCGATGTTCATGGCTGCGTCCGTTACGATAACAAAGCGGTCATAATTAGGTATTTCAAAGACAGCAACATGAGATAGAACATTCCCTGTCCGCAGTCCATATTCTTTATGCAAAACCTCTTTTAAAATAGTTGATGTCGGGATATTCCCTTTCATTAATACATTTGCTTCTCCATCATGAACTGCTTTTACAGCGGCCCTTGCTGCCTCTTCCTGTGATGATGTATTTACGATAGTTAATGCATCATCCCTGACTTGATATCCCCCTTTTTCAGTAAGGATTTGATCGATTTCTTCTTGATTACCAAATAATAAAAAACGGGCAAGCCTGTGATTGACGGCTTCCAATACTGCTTTAAGTACCTCATCATCCTCAGCAGCTGCTACGGCAACGGTAACCTTTGTTCGTTCTGCAGCATTTTGGATAAGATTAATAAGTTTCATTAGGCATTACCTTCTTTTCAATCATAGTCCCCTTCGTTTTTTACACCTTTTTACTCATGCAATTATCATGCCACCACAAAATAGTTTGAAAGCGCTTTACATATTTTATTTTTTCGCAAAAAATCGTGCAACATCTTGCATATTTTGCAAATATTTGCGTGCTTTAATTTGCAAGATTATATTTTTCCAGCTTGTAATACAGGCTTCGAAGTGATATCCCTAATGATTTTGCTGCGGCAGTTTTATTTCCACCATTTAAATCCAGTACCTCTGAAATAACTTTTGCTTCATATTTTTCAACCAAATCAGACAATGGTACATCCTTAATTTCTGTTTGAGGTAACTTTAGGGTAGCAGGGGTCTTTTCCAGCATATTATGCAGGGGTTGGATATGCTTTACATCAATTAGTCTTTCCTGATAGTTCATAAAGATTACGGCTCTACCAAGGACATTTTCAAGCTCCCTCACATTACCAGGCCAGTCATATGAATACAAATAGTTAATTGCTTCTTCTGTTAGCCCCTCAACTGTCCGCCCGTAATCTTGATTTATTTTGACGAGCAAATGCTCTGCAAGAGGTTTGATATCCTGTTTTCTCATTCTTAATGATGGAATTTGAATTGGAATTTTATTTATCCGATAATAAAGATCCTCTCTAAACGTTCCATTTCCAATTCCTTTTTCTAAGTTAACGTTCGTAGCAGCTATGATTCGGACATCGATTGGAATCGACTTCGTTCCTCCAACTCGCATGATTTCTCGTTCTTGCAAAACCCTAAGTAATTTTGCTTGCGTGTTCAAAGACAGCTCTCCAATTTCATCTAAAAAAATACTGCCATTGTTGGCCTCTTCAAAAATGCCTCGTTTTCCACCACGCTTTGCTCCTGAAAATGCACCTTCTTCATATCCAAATAGTTCACTTTCTAATAGTGACTCAGAGATTGCGGCACAATTCACACGAACAAACTTGTTATATTTTCGCTTACTTTCATTATGTATAGCATGAGCAAACAATTCCTTGCCTGTCCCAGATTCCCCCCTAAGTAAAACGGTAGCAGGCGTTTTTGCCCCAAGTTTTGCTTGTTCTATAGCAAATTCCATTTCTTCCGAGGAACCGATAATATCATCAAATGTGTACTTTGCTTCAAGAGACCGAATGATGTGTCTGGCGCGGTTCAATTCAGATGTGAGTTGACTAATTTCTGACACATCGTGAATAACTCCTACACTGCCCTTAAGCTTGCCATCTACAATGACCGGGGCAACATTAACAATCACATCTTTTTCATGTGGCCCTACCTTCATCCGGGCACCTCTTACAGGTCTTCTTGTTTTTAAAACCTGCATGTGCATACTTTCTCCTTCAGAAATATCCGCATTTGCAGGCTTCCCAATGACTTGTTCTTTTTCAAGTCCGGTTATTCGGGTGTATGCTCGATTAATTAAAATGCCGCGTCCATTCTCATCTACAACCGAAATCGCCTCATCAGAGGACTGGATAATTGCTTCAAGCATTGTTTGTATTTCTTTTAAATTGGTAATTTCTTCAGCGAGATTAACAACCTCAGTTATATCTTTAAAAACAGCAAATGCACCTAATAGCATTCCTGATTCATTGACCATAGGAATACGTGTTGTAATGATTTTACGTCCATTTTCCAAAACGAATTCCTGGTTGACTTCAATAGCCCTCGTTGAAAGAATCTCCGGTAATCGGCTGTCCGGAATGCATTCGTAAATATGCTTACCTACTGCTTCTTCCTTTGTAACACCGATCATCCTTGATGCACTATTGTTTAATAAGATGACTTGGCTATTTATATCAATGACAATCATTCCATCATGGGTTGAATCTAAAATTAAATCGACCATAACTTTCTGCATAACCATAGTCACCCTCCCGCTTGCAAGGTTTTGCAATATTTTACATACTCTAATTATTTCCTTTGCAAAAAAATGCACACCTTTATAATAACCTTAAACCTCCTTCTTGACAAATTTTATTATTAGCTTAAATTTAAAGAGAGAAGTCTTTAGTTGAAAGGATTTTAAATATGCAACGTATACTGGCTCTAATCGTGCTACTCATACCAGGCATTATTGCCGGGGTTGGGATAAAATTTATGAGAGACATGTTTTTCGGTGTATTACACAGCCCAATTCCAAACTTAATGCTACAATTTATTATCGGTCTTATCTTCTTCTTAGCCGGCTTATCCTTTATCGGTGGTTTCATTCTCCACCGTGACCGTAAAAGAAATAAAGTACAAGAAAAATTTAATAAAGAAAGCTCCCCTGTTGGAGGAGAGCAAAATAAATAATCCTGCTTCCGGCAGGATTATTTATTGTTTATTTTATTAAAGAAAGTGCGGTCTTTGGATAATCTGTAATAATGGCAGAACACCCAAAATCGATGAATTGCCTCATCTTTTTTTGGTCATTTATCGTAAATGGCCGTACCGCAATACCATTTTTTATTGACTCTTCAATAATTTCTTTATTAACCGTTTTATGATACGGATGGATTCCGTTTGCATAAAGCTGTTTTGCATATTTCCACGGTTCATAAAGACCCTCCATATACAAAACAGCTAAATTAATTGTCCTCGATAACCGTCTGCACCTTACTAAGCTATAATGATTAAAGCTCGATAAAACAATTCGATTTTCCAATCTGTAGTCATTAATCATCTTCAATGTTTTCTCTTCAATGCCCTTATAAGAAACTAATCCCGTTTTAAATTCAACATTGATAAATAGCCGGTTTGATTTTGCCCAATCAAACACTTCTTCAAGGGTAGGTATTTCACAAATACCATACTGATTCTTAAATTTATAGCTTACATCCATTTTCTTAATTTGTTTTAATGTATAATCTTTAACCCAGCCTTTATACTTTCCGTTTGTTGTTCGGTTGACAGTTTCATCATGGATTACCACAATAACCCCATCCTTAGTCATTTGAATATCTAGTTCAATTCCATCAGCTCCTACTTTTGCAGCCTCTTTAAACGAAATCATTGTATTTTCCGGATGTGTTCCCGCAGAACCCCTATGCCCAAATATTTTCGTTTTCATCATTGATATTCTCCTTTTTTTGGTATACTTCCATTATAATGACTAACTGCAGAAAAAATATCAAAAACACCGCTTTCACTTTGAAAACGGTGTTTTTTTGATTACATGGCGAATTATACTTTCAGTTTATTTAGTTCTTACCCTTTCATGAAGCTTTGTGCTCAAGACGAAGCTTATCAGCTACCATTGCGATAAATTCAGAATTTGTAGGCTTCGCTTTTGACATGCTTACTGTATATCCGAAAAGACTAGAAATAGAATCGATATTCCCTCGGCTCCAAGCAACTTCAATCGCATGGCGTATTGCACGCTCAACACGACTTGCAGTTGTATTGAATTTCTTAGCAATATCAGGATATAAAACCTTTGTAATTGATCCTAATAATTCAATATCATTATAAACCATTGAGATTGCTTCTCTTAAATATAGATACCCCTTAATATGAGCAGGGACCCCAATTTCGTGAATAATACTTGTAATGCTTGCATCTAAGTTTTTGGGACCATTTTCTTGCTGTGTACGAATCACTGTATTCGTTGTGTTCCGTTTCATGACTGGAGTTGCTTTTCCGCTTACTTGACGGATTCGACTTGCAAGGTTTTCCATGTCAAATGGCTTTAAAATAAAGTAAGCTGCGCCTAAATCGACAGCCTTTTTCGTCACATCCTCTTGACCAAACGCTGTTAACATAATGACATTAGGCTGTTTTTCAAGATTTAATTCTCGTAATTTTTCTAAAACAGCTAAGCCATCTAAGTGAGGCATAATAATATCTAAAACGAGAACATCTGGCTGTTTGTCTTGAAGCATATTCAAACAATCTTGACCATTATAAGCAACACCTAAGATTTCGATATCATCTTGGCTAGATAAATATTCATCAAGTAAATTAACCAGTTCTCTGTTATCATCAACCACACAAACTTTAATTTTTTTCACTCTGTTTCCTCCTCAAGCTTAAATCCGCAAAAAATTTGTCTATATTCTTATTCTAAAGAAAGAATTCGACAATGCAATAAGNNATTTATTGAAAAATAAATTATTCTCCATTATACTTAAGGATTCGACTAAATGTGCCATTATTTCTTGATGAAATTTAGCATTTGTCGAAAAATCTTTATGTGACTTTATTATATAGTTTCTTTCACTTTTTGACGATAGAAATAATTACTCATAAAAAAAAAGCGAGCATTTAGCTCGCCTTTTTTTGTTCCTTTTTATAAATATCAATACCCGCTTCACTTAGCATCCATTCAATATGAACACCATATCCGCTTGTCGGGTCATTAACAAATACATGTGTTACTGCTCCAATTAATTTACCGTCTTGGATAATCGGGCTACCGCTCATACCTTGAACGATTCCACCGGTTTTATCTAAAAGGCGCTTATCCGTTATTTTAACGACCATTCCCTTTGTAGCAGGAATTTTTTGAGGAACTGCACTCACAATTTCGATGTCAAATTCCTCAACTTTATCATTTTCCACAACCGTTAAAATTTTGGCAGCTCCTGGCTTTACTTGGTGTGAAAGTGCAATCGGAAGAGGCTTATCCATTATGCCGTTATTCACTTGTTTGTGTAACTCTCCAAAAATGCCAAATGGACTATTTCGTTTAATGTTCCCAATGATTTCTTTATCCGCAGAAAAACGAGCAAGTTTTTCTCCAGGATCACCATTGCTTCCTTTTTCAATCGACGTAACCGTTGATTTTACAATTTGACCATCAGATACAACGATTGGCTCTTTCGTATCCATATCTGAGATAACATGTCCTAATGCTCCGTATTTTTTCGTTTGAGGATGGTAGAAGGTCATTGTCCCTATACCAGCAGCTGAATCACGGATATAAAGACCGATTCGATATGCCTCATCGTTCTTATCTTTTAGTGGCATCAGCTTTGCCTTAATATCCTCATTATCTCGGACGATTACTAGGTCTAACGGTTCGCCTGTCTTACCGGATTCTTGTACAAATGGTCCAACATCACTCATTTTTTCAATTTTTTTACCGTTAATCTCTTTAATAATATCGCCTACTTGTACACCAGCAATTTCACCTGGGGACTTTTTTCCATCTTGAGTATCAATTTGGTGGTGACCCACAACTAGTACGCCAAGCGTATTAAGTTTCACCCCAATTGATTGACCTCCTGGGATAACTTTAAAGTCTGATAATACATTAACATTTACTTTTTTTACTGGAATCCCAGCAAATTCAACCATCATGTCGCCTTCACCACTTTCATTAGCAGCAACTGAGATCTGCTGATCATTGACAGCTGATGAAAAAGCAAAGCTGGAATCATGAATCGTTGTGGTGACGGGTAAAGAGGATTGAACCGAGAAATTTTGGCCTTCAAATAAAGTAAGGTGCTTTGGAATTTCTATATATTCTTTAAGCGGCTTGTAAAATCCCAAGGCCATTATTGAAACAAGGAGAAATGTACCGATTATATATCTGATTTTATCTTTTTTCATTTTCTTTTCACTCTCCTCGCTCCTATCCCATGCCACATTTATTATATGGCTACATTCTATAATTTGACCTTTCAGGGCAACATTTATAACCCCTAAGAGATTAAAAAAGCTACCCATTTTGGATAGCATTACAAATAAAAGTCGCTCTTAACTTTGTATAAAGCTACTCAACCAAACACATTAGCGATGTGTACTTAGTGATTTACCATTTGTCGTGCAGTTTTACTATCTTTTGCCATACTTAATAGTTCTTTTGCATGCTCTTTTGTTAAATCTGTGATTTCCACTCCCGAAATCATCCGGCTAATTTCCTTGATTTTTGCGGTTTCATCGAGTGAGGTAACAGATGTTGTAGTTCTTCCTTGAACGGTTTCCTTCGCAATAAATAAATGGGTATCGGCCATTGCCGCCACCTGTGGAAGGTGGGATATACAAAGAACCTGAGATCCAACAGAAATCCCATAAATTTTATCGGCAATCGATTGAGCAACACGGCCACTTACACCAGTATCGACTTCATCAAAAATAATCGAGGTAACACCTTGATGTTTTGAAAAAATACTCTTAATGGCCAGCATAATCCTAGATAACTCTCCACCAGAGGCAATTTTTGCTAACGGCTTGAGCGGTTCGCCAGGATTGGTTGAAATATAAAATTCAATATCATCTTTCCCATTTGGAGTGAATTTAATAGGCGAATCTTCAAAAAAGTTTATATCAAACTTCGCTTTTTCCATATACAGGTCTTTTAATTCCTGTTTAATTTTTTCAACAAGCTCTTTTGCTTGCTTTTTTCGAAGTTGTGAAACATTTTCCGCCTCTAGTTTCACATCTTCTAAAACAGATTCCAGCTCTTCCTTAAGTTTATCAATATGCTGCTCGCGATTTTGGATAGTATCAATTTCATCCTCAATTTTCGCTGCATATTCGAGTATTTCCTCAACCGATTGCCCATATTTCCGCTTAAGTTGGGAAATTTCATTTAAACGATCTTCGATAAAATCGAGTCTTGCAGGATCAAATTCTAAATCGTCCAGTTGTTCTCGTATTTTATAGGTGATTTCCTCTAATTGATAAAAGCTATTGGAGATTGTCTCATGAATGTCCTTTAATTCTTTATCTAGATCCATTACATCTTCAGCATGATTCATAGCTAGTCCAACCCAATCAAGACCTTTTTGCTCACCGTAAAGGGCATTATAGCTATTTTGAAGGGCTTTGAAAATTTTTTCGTAATTGGAGATCTTTCTTCTTTCTTCGGTTAGTTCTACGTCTTCATTTGGCCTTAGTTCCGCTTTTCCTATCTCATTTAATTGAAATTGGATTAAATCTAGCCGATGGGCCATTTCTTGCTCATTTTCATTAAAGCTTTTTAAGCGCTGCTTCACATTTAAAAAATTCTTATAAAGCGTTTGGTATTCGTGTAATGCTTGTTTAATTATATTTCCACCATATTGGTCAAGCATATGAATATGCTGCTCTTGGTTCATCAAATCCTGATGTTCATGCTGTCCATGAATATCAATTAAGGTCCTGCCAAATTCACGAAGTATGGAAATAGTGACAAGTTTTCCGTTAATTCTGCAAACACTTTTTCCCGATTTCGAAATATCTCTTCGTAAAACAATCATTCCCTCACTCATTTCAATTCCAAACTCTTCGGCCTTTGCGTAACATGGGTGATTATCATCTTCGATTAAAAATAGACCTTCAATTTCGGCACGTTCTTCCCCATAACGTACAAATTCTACGGAGCCTCTGCCACCCACCAATAAATGGACAGCATCGATTATAATGGATTTTCCCGCTCCTGTTTCACCAGTCAGGACTGTTAAACCTTTTTCTAAGGAAACTGAAAGAGATTCAATAATAGCGAAATTCTTAATTGACAATTCTGCTAACAATTCCTCCACCTCCTCATTCAACTTTCTCTTATTACAACATGTCTAAAAATCGATTTGTCACAATATCGGTTTGGTCTGGAGTTTTACAGATAATTAAGATGGTGTCATCCCCACAAATAGTGCCTAAAATTTCTTCCCAATCTAAGTGGTCAATTAAGGCCCCTATGGCATTTGCATTGCCTGGAAGAGTTTTCATCACGAGCATATGTCCCGCTGAATCAATTTTTACGAAGGCATCCATCAATGAACGTTTGAGTTTTTGAAGCGGATTAAAACGTTGATCTGCTGGTAAACTGTATTTATATCGACCATCAATCATCGGCACCTTGACTAAATGAAGCTCTTTTATGTCACGTGATACGGTCGCTTGAGTAATGTTGTACCCCTCACTTTTTAAAATATCAACAATTTCATCCTGTGTTTCGATATCATTACTAGTGATGATTTCACGTATTTTAATATGTCTTTGCCCCTTATTCATTATGAATTCCTCTCTCTCATAGACGGTTTTCTTACCTCCTATGTTAGCCGATTCTGACAAAATTGTACATTTTTTTTAGTGATATTAGATTTAACAACATGAATCAAGTATTAAATTTTATCACGAAGAAAGAGGACAGCATATTCGCTATCCCCTTTGTTCATATTATTATTTATCGCTTTTTAAATCTGCATGTGCACGATTAACAACCTCTTGTTCGGAGACAGGTAACTTGTTTTCACCGACGCCACTATGTCCGTCCCATCTTAGATGAAGTAAAAATTCGATATTCCCTTCCCCACCCGTAATTGGTGAGTATGATAAATTGATGCAATCATACCCCTCCTTTAAGGAAAACTCAATTATATGTGTCAGCACAGCCTTATGAGTTTTTGGGTCGCGAACAATTCCTTTTTTGCCGACCTGCTCTTTTCCTGCTTCAAATTGTGGCTTAACAAGAGCCACTATATCAGAATTGGCAACAAGAAGTGATTTTAAAACAGGTAAAATCAAGCGTAATGAAATAAAGGAAACATCGATTGTAGCAAACTCCGGTAAACCACTTTGAAGATCTACAGGTGTCACATACCTAAAGTTGGTCCTCTCCATAACGACTACACGTTCATCCTGGCGGAGTTTCCAGGCAAGTTGATTATATCCGACATCAAGTGCATAGGATTTCTTAACGCCATTTTGGAGGGCACAATCCGTAAACCCGCCTGTTGAGGAACCAACATCAATCATGATTTTATCCTTTATATTCAAGTCAAAGTCTTTGATGGCTTTTTCAAGCTTTAACCCACCTCTGCTTACATAAGGAATAACATTGCCCTTAACAGTAAGTGGTATATCAATTTCTACTTTTTCTCCTGGCTTATCAAGACGTTCTTCATTTGAATAAACAAGACCTGCCATGATTGAACGCTTTGCTTTTTCCCTTGTTTCAATTAAACCTCGTTCAACTAATAAGACATCAAGTCGTTCTTTTTTTGTACCCATGCTTACACTCTTTTCTTCTTAGGTACGAGCTTGTGAATACGTTCAAGAACATTCTCCGTTGTCATTCCTATTTCACGAAGGAGTTCATTGACGCTTCCATGCTCTATAAATTGATCTGGAATTCCCATACGATCGATTTTCGCATCTCGATATTCATGATCATTCGCAAATTCAAGCACTGCACTTCCGAATCCTCCCATTAACGCAGATTCCTCAATTGTTAATACAGGAAGATTGGATCCTAAGATTTGGTGCATCATATCATTATCCAGCGGTTTAATAAAGCGAGCATTCACAACCCTTACTGAAATATCTTCTTTTTCGAGTTGCTCCGCCGCTTCAAGAGCCATCGGAATCGTTGTTCCAAAAGTTAGAATAACAGCATCTGTGCCAGGTTTAACAATCTCCCATGAACCAATTGGGATAAGCTGAAGCTCCTCGTCCATTTTAACGCCAAGACCATTGCCTCTTGCGTATCGTAACGCAATTGGACCATCATCATAATGAACGGCCGTATTCACCATATGCTGACCTTCATTCTCATCTTTAGGCATCATGATAACCATGTTAGGCATATGTCTTAAGAAGGCAATATCGAATACACCTTGATGTGTTTCGCCATCTGCCCCTACTAAGCCAGAGCGATCGATTCCAATGAATACATTCAGATTTTGACGGCAAACATCGTGCAAAACCTGGTCATAAGCTCTTTGTAAGAACGTTGAATAAATCGCCAGAAACGGCTTCATTCCTTGTGTTGCAAGGCCAGCAGCCATTGTAGTTGCATGCTGTTCAGCGATTCCCACATCATACATGCGTTCCGGGAATTCTTTTGCGAATTTTTCCAACTTTGAACCTACGGGCATTGCAGGTGTAATAGCTACAATTCGCTGATCCTTTTTCGCTAACTTCCGAACTGTCTCACTAATGACAGCACTCCACGCAGGAGGCGCATTCTCTGGTTTAACGAAATCACCTGTTTCAATTTTGTATGGGCCGGTTCCATGCCATGTCCCGATTTTGTCAGTTTCAGCAGGCGTATAGCCTTTGCCTTTTTTCGTGATTACATGGACTAATACTGGTCCTTTTGTTTTCTTTGCATATTCAAGAGTTTCAAATAGATCCTCAAAATTATGTCCATCAATCGGGCCTAGGTATGTAAATCCAAGTTCCTCGAAAAAGACTCCGGATACAAGAAGATATTTAAGACTATCTTTTACCCGCTCAGCAGTTGCAGCAAGCTTTCCACCTACAGCAGGAATTTTCTTGAGTAGAAGCTCAAGCTCATCCTTTACCCAATTATATTTTCCAGCAGTTCGTAATCTTGCTAGGACATTATGCAGAGCACCAACATTTGGTGCGATTGACATTTCATTGTCATTTAAAATTACAATCATATCTTTCTTTTCATGCCCAATATGATTTAACGCTTCCAATGCCATTCCGCCAGTTAAGGCACCATCACCAATAATCGGAATGACAAATTCCTTCGTTCCTTTCACATCACGCGCAACAGCCATTCCCATTGCAGCCGAAAGACTTGTTGAGCTATGTCCCGTTTCCCAAACATCATGTTCACTTTCAATACGTTTTGGAAACCCACATAGCCCTTTATATTGACGTAATGTATCAAATTCACAAGCCCGTCCCGTCAAAATTTTATGGACATAGGACTGGTGACCAACATCCCAGATAAATTTATCCTTTGGACTGTCAAATTCCTTATGTAAAGCAATTGTTAATTCAACAACACCAAGGTTAGGACCAATATGTCCACCAGTCTTTGATAGTTTTTCTATTAAAAATTGACGGATATCCTGGCTTAATCTATTTAATTCGTCAATTGACATATTTTTAAGGAACTTAGGGTCTTTAATACTTAGAAGATCCAAAGGTTTCACTCACTTTCATTTACTATTCAGCTGTCATATACTTAGTAAAAGTATATACTAATGATCTCTAGATGCAATTAGATTACACATATAGTCTAGTATATCATGTTTCATATCAACACTATATAAAAACCGCTTTGCTTCATCTATATGAAAGGTTAATTTTTCCTTTGCACCTTCAAGTGTTAATAAAGCAGGATATGTATTTTTATGATTGCCTGTATCACTGCCGACCGGTTTCCCAAGTACAACTTCCGTACCTTCTATATCCAATATATCATCACGAATTTGAAAGGCTAAGCCTAAATGGTGTGCAAACTGGGTAAGCTTATCAAGCTGTTCGCTTGTAGCATCTGCAAGAATCGCCCCTGCAATTACACTATAGGCTAATAATTTCCCTGTTTTATGGCGATGAATATATTCAAGTTCATCGAGGTTTAAGACAGATCCTTCACCTTCCATATCAGCAACTTGTCCCCCAACCATTCCCTCAGGTCCAGAAGCTTTTGCTAATTCAGTAACAAGCATCAGTCTTTTTTCAGGGGATATATGCTCTTTCATTGATTCAGAAATCACCTGAAAGCTATATGTCAAAAGGGCATCACCTGCTAGAATCGCAATTGCTTCCCCAAACACCTTATGATTAGTAGGTTTTCCCCTGCGAAGATCATCATCATCCATGCTAGGAAGATCATCGTGAATAAGGGAATACGTATGTATCATTTCCACAGCACACGCAGTCGGGTAACCAATTCTTTCATCTTTTCCAAAGGAACGAAGCGTTGCTAACAGCAGTAATGGGCGAATTCGTTTCCCACCGGCTTCCAGGGAATAGTGCATAGCATCCTTGATGATTTTCGGAGCTGATAAAAGTGAAATATAAGATGGGAGCTGTTCCTCAATACTCTTCTTTTGTACGTTTAAAAATTGTTCTATTTCATTTAATCCCACTTTTATTCTTCCTCCTGAATCGCAAACGGCTCAAGTTCGCCATCTTCACGCAAAATTTGCTCCATTTGTTTTTCAACATGTTGGAGCTTATCATGACAAAGCTTTGAAAGCTTCATTCCATCTTGGAAATAAGTGATTGCTTTTTCTAAAGGGACGTCCCCTTCTTCAAGACGCTCAACGATATGTTCGAGCTGCTCCATTGCTTCCTCAAAGGATAATACCTTCTCTTCACTCATTTATTGTCTCTCCTCTAATTCAATTACTTCACAGTCCAGATGACCGTCCTTAAGCTTTACCTTAATTCGATTCCCCACATCAACTTGCTGTACACTCTTTACTAATTGTTGTTCCTCATCGTATACGAGGCTATAGCCGCGGTCCATAATTTTTAACGGACTAAGTGCTTCAAGCTTTGCTACGGTTGACGAAAAGTCATATTGCTTTTGTTTTAATATTTGCGTAAATTCCTTTAGAAGCATTTTCGTATTAAGCTCCTGCTTTTGCATTGCTCGAATAAGCTTTTCGCTAGGATGGTTATGTCGCAACTTAAGTTTTAATTTTTGAAATTCCTCTTTCTTACGAGCAATTGCCATAACCCCTTCTCTTTCTAAACGTTCCACCAAGCGGTCAAGCTGTTGCTCTTTTTGTTCATAGAGATTCCTTGGAAAACGAAAAGCATACGATCTTTTTAATGTATCTAATCGTTTCGTATCATTTATAAGTTTTTCTTTCATAGCACGTACTAAACGTGTATGCCTCACTAATAAACGTTCAGAAAGCTCCGCCATATGGGGAACAGCCATTTCCGCTGCCCCTGTTGGTGTTGGGGCACGTAAATCTGCCACAAAGTCTGCAATCGTAATATCTGTTTCATGTCCTACTGCTGAGATAATCGGAACCTTTGACTGAAAAATCGCACGAGCTACCATTTCCTCGTTAAAGGCCCAAAGCTCTTCAATCGAGCCGCCACCACGTCCAACAATTAGAACGTCAATTTCCCCAAATTCATTTGCTTGTTGAATAGCTTGTACGATTGAAGGTCCTGCATTAACACCTTGAACTAAAGCAGGGAACACAATCACCTTTGCAATAGGAAATCGACGTCTGATTGTTGTAATAATATCTCGGATGGCTGCACCTGTAGGCGATGTAACAATCCCAATATAATGCGGGATATTCGGAATTGGCTTTTTATAACTTTGAGAAAAAAGTCCTTCTGCCTCCAGACGCTTTTTCATTTCCTCATAGGCTAAGTATAAATTCCCGATCCCGTCTGGTTGCATTTCTTTTACATAGAGCTGATAATTCCCGTTCGATTCAAATACTGTTACCTCACCGCGAACTAATACTTTCATTCCGTTTTCAGGAGTAAACTTTAAATCACGGTTATAGCCAGCAAACATAACAGACTGCACTCGTGCTTGTTGGTCCTTAATCGTGAAATACATATGCCCACGACTATGTGCCTTGAAATTTGAGATTTCCCCCTTCACCCAGATATCTTGAAGGTGTGGGTCGGCATCAAATTTACGCTTAATATACTTAGTTAAAGCTGTTACGGTTAAATAACGATTCTGATCCATTTAAGTAATCCCTACTTCCTTGAAAGAAGGGCAAAATTCTTTGCTGATTGAACGGTATTATGCAGAAGCATTGTAATCGTCATTGGTCCAACTCCACCTGGTACTGGTGTAAGATAGCTTGCTTTTTCCTTTGCATCATCAAACACAACATCACCAACAAGTTTTCCAGTTGATTCCAGACGGTTTACGCCAACATCAATTACAACGGCACCTTCTTTAATATAGTCCCCAGGAATAAAATTTGCTTTCCCAACAGCAGCAACCAAAATATCTGCTTGAAGAGTCATTTCTTTTAAATTTGTCGTTCTCGAATGGCAATATGTCACAGTCGCATTTTCTTTAAGGAAGAGTTGGCCGACTGGCTTTCCAACAATATTACTTCTCCCCACAACAACAACATGTTTGCCTTCAATTGAAATTTGCTTTGATTTCACCATTTCAATGATCCCAAATGGTGTACATGGAAGAAAGGCATCTTGTCCAGTCATCATACGACCGATATTAATTGGATGGAAGCCGTCTACATCTTTTTCAGGTGAGATTCTTTCGATGACAGCTGTTTCATTAATTGATTTTGGCAGTGGTAATTGAACTAAAATACCATGGATTGACGGATCTTGATTTAAGCGTTCAATTTCCCCAAGTAAAAACTCTTCCGTAATTGTTTCCGGATACTCTAGCATTAAGGAATGGATACCTGTTTCCTTACATGCCTTTTCTTTACCTTTTACATACGATCTTGAAGCTGGGTCATTTCCCACCAATAGTACAGCTAAGCCCGGAACGATTCCCTCCTTAGATAATTTCTGTACTTCCAATGCGATTTCATTACGTTTTGATTGTGCTAATTCTTTCCCACTAATAATCTCGGCTGTCATATTTCAACTCTCCCTTTTTTTCCATTTTAACATTTCTAAAATTTTATCTGTTTCGTAACATATCACGATACGGTTTACTTCACTAATGTATCTTTTATTTTCGATAGTATCGCATTAATGAAACGACTGGAGCTGTCATCCCCAAATTCTTTGGCAAGCTCAATTGCCTCGTCAATACTTACCTTAACAGGGATTTCCTCCACATACTTCATCTCATAGACAGCGATTCGCAAAATCGAGCGGTCTACATTAGCAAGTCGCTCAAGATTCCATTTTTCGAGATGCCCGCGTAATAAGGCGTCAATCTCCTCTTTATGCTCGACGACTCCATGAACGAGCTGCTCAAGGAAAGGATCTGACGAATCTTCTTCAAGTACGCTTTCAATCGCTTCCTTTGGATCACTCTCACTTACATCAACTTGAAATAACGATTGTAAAGCCTTCTGCCGTGCTGTACGTCTATTCATACTATTTCTGTTCTCCTTTATGTATATAAAACTTATTTGTCCCACTAGTTTCATTCCAATAACATGATAATATCATAAAATAATATCAAAATAAAAACCAACCCTAATGTGGAGCTAAAAACAAAAAAGTCTGACAGCGTTTGCCATCAGACAATTTTCTCTTACATTTCTTCTTCAATTACAGCTTCCGGTTTCTGGGATTCCAATAAGACACCTACAACGTGAATGTTTACCTCATTTGCATCCAACGCTGTCATATTTAATAAAGCTTGGCGTACGTTGTCTTGAATTTGACGAGCAACATTCGGAATGGAAACACCAAAGTTCATCACACAAAATACATCAACAATAATGCCGGTTTCGGTTAATTCAACCTTGACACCTTTTCCGTGATTTTTCTTTCCAAGTCTCTCTACCACACCTGAAGCAAAGTTGCCTCTCATTGAAGCTACTCCTTCGACTTCTGAAGAAGCGATCCCTGCAATCACTTCGATTACCTCTGGTGCAATTTCAACTTTACCAAGACCGTTACTACCTTGATTCATTTCTAAAATATTCGTTTCCGCTGCCATCAGCAAGCACCTCCTACATTAGTTTACTACTTCATAACCTCATATAATTCAAGAAATTTTGTATTGAAGTCCCCACCTACAAATTTTTCATGATTCATTAGCTTGAGATGGAAAGGAATTGTAGTATGGACACCATCTATGACAAATTCACTAAGGGCACGCTTCATTCTTGCGATTGCTTCTTCTCTAGTTGCACCATAAGTAATGAGCTTGGCAATCATTGAATCATAATATGGAGGTATTGAATAACCTGGATATGCGGCAGAATCCACTCTCACTCCAAAACCACCTGGTGGTAGATACATGTCAATTCTTCCAGGTGAAGGCATGAAATTCTTCTCAGGATTCTCAGCATTAATTCGGCATTCAATTGCCCAACCATTAAATGTTACATCGCTTTGAGTTAATGAAAGCTTTTCTCCAGATGCAACTCGAATTTGTTCTTTAATTAAGTCTACACCGGTTACCATCTCAGTAACGGGATGCTCTACTTGAATTCTTGTATTCATTTCCATGAAATAGAATTTATCATTGATGTGATCATAGATAAATTCAATTGTTCCTGCACCTGAGTAATCAACAGCTTTAGCTGCTTTTACAGCTGCGTCACCCATTTTTTGTCTTGTTGCTTCATTTAAAGCAGGTGATGGAGTTTCTTCAACAAGTTTTTGCAAACGACGTTGAATTGAGCAATCTCTCTCTCCTAAATGTATCACATTTCCATAATTATCGGCTATTACTTGAATCTCAACATGACGGAAATCTTGTATATATTTTTCAATATATACGCCAGGGTTTCCAAAGGCAGTGGCTGCTTCTTGCTGAGTAATGTTGATACCTTTAACTAGCTCCTCTTCATCCTTAGCCACCCGGATTCCCTTACCACCGCCACCTGCAGTAGCTTTGATAATCACCGGGTAACCCATGTCATTTGCAAGTGCGATTGCCTCATCTGAATCCTTGATGATACCTTGTGAGCCGGGCACGATTGGTACTCCTGCTTCTCTCATCGTTTCTCGAGCAACATCCTTTGTCCCCATCTTGTTAATTGCTTCGGGGCTTGGACCAATGAAGGTTAGGTTAACTTCTCGGCACAGCTCTGCAAAATCTGCATTTTCAGCTAAAAAGCCATATCCAGGGTGAATCCCTTCACTCTCTGTCAGCTTTGCAACACTAATTATATTTGTGAAATTCAAATAGCTATCTTTTGACGACTTTGGACCAATACAATAGGCCTCATCTGCCAATTGAACGTGAAGCGATTCACGGTCTGCTTCAGAGAAAACGGCTACCGTTTCAATTCCAAGCTCTTTACAAGCTCGAATGATCCGAACTGCTATTTCTCCACGATTTGCTATTAATATCTTCTTTAACATACGGTCGCTCCTTACTTTATATGATGCTCAAAAAGTCTGGACAAATAAGACAGTAGCGCCTTATCATCCACCTTTTTGAACAAGACTTTATGCTTTAACTAGGAATAATGGTTGGCCATACTCCACAAGCTGCCCATTTTCAACTAATATTTCAACGATTTCTCCATTCACTTCTGCTTCGATTTCGTTAAATAGCTTCATTGCTTCAACAATACATACAACAGAATCTTCTTTTACTTTATCACCCTTTTGAACATATGCATCTGCATCAGGGGATGGAGATGCATAGAAAGTACCAACCATCGGTGAGACAATTTTATGTAGATTTTCATCAACTGTTGGTGCAGCCGAAACAGGTTCTGCTGGCTTTGCCTGTGGTTGTGCGGGCTGGGCAGCAGGCTGTGCTGCCTCAGTTACAACTGGAGCAACAGGCTGTGCTTGTACCTTGCTTTCAATAACTGTTGGAACAACTGCTTCTTTATTTTTTTTCATTTTTATTTTTGAGCCTTCGCTCTCAAATGTAAACTCATCAATATTTGATTGATCGACTAACTTAATAAGCTCACGTAGCTCTTGAATTTTTAACATTTGTTACACTCCTTGTGATTAACTCAAATTTATTTCAAAAATGTAGGTCAGCATTTTATTGCTAGTATTAGTACCACATACTAATATGATACGATACTTAAAAGGTGCTTTTCAATAACTTGCGAAGATTTTTTACAGAAAACGTTATCATTATTAAACAAATCATATCAAACTTTTTCCTTCTTTTCATTTTTTTATAAAAAAGACAAAAAGCACGGCATTTGCACCGTGCTTTTTCATATGATTATTTATCTTCTTTACCAGTTAATTCAAATTGTACAGCAACATTTTGAAGGTTACCTAACTCGCTGCGTACAAGACGTAAGATCTCGTTAGCTTGTTTCTTTGAGCTATCCTTTGATTTAACTGTAATTCTGATTTTGTCACCTTCTACGCGAACTAGAGCATCCTCGTAGTTATTACTTTTTATCATTGTTTCAATAATTTTTTCTTTTGTCTCAATCTCATCTAGTTTTTTCAAATCTTCATATGCTTGATTCTTTTGATCAGCAGTAAGTTCTGTTGATGCTGTTTGTGCCTCTAGTGTGCTTCTTAATTTGCTTCGGTGCTCGTCAACCTGAAGTCGTAATTCAGCAAACATATCATCACTTGAAACGGAAGAAATGACATTGCCATCTTCATCCTCTTCTACAGTAACACTTGTACCTTCTTTATTTTCAGTGGATGTTTCCATATTTTCTTTGGATGTTTCTACATTTTCTTTTTCATTGTCCTTTTGCTCTTCCTGCTCCATTGCCACATTATTATTGTTGTTTTCAGGTGTAGTAATATAATAGACTGACAACACAACAACTAGACTTAACATTGTTAATAACCATACCGTTTGTTTTTTCAATAACATTTTATGAATCCCCCTTTGTTTTCCTTGGTACAACTGCTACCTTGTGATTTGGGACATCAAATCCCTTTGTAACAGCTTCCACTACCATTTGTTTTATTTTTGCGTTCTCAACACCCTTAGCGACGATTAGAACACTGCGAATTTCTGGCTTTTCAATTTTGAGAATAATTGGTGTTTCTGAATCCCCATTACGGATGATGACAACCTGCTCATCACTTGTTATATCCTCTACTTGTCTTTTTCCACCGTCCCTATCCTCCTCATTAGTGATTTGGCTTTGGGTTACGGTGTTTTTTTCAAGTATTTTTGTTTCAGTGGCATCTACACTTACAGAAACAATCACATCCTCTACCCCAGCAATGGCTTCTAGTGCCTCCTTGAGCTCGTTTTCATAACGATCCTCATACTTTGATATTGCCAGTGTCAGGTCATCCTTTTGATTACCAAATGCTGGTTCATCTTTTACACTTGCTTCCGAAGAAGAAGCTGGAATGACAGAGGAAGTAGGTTTGTCACCGGAAAATAGATTGCTAATTAACATAAAGGCTATTCCAACTGCTAATAAAAGTAAGAAATATTGGTTTTTTTTGTTTCCCTTTTTATCTGGTGGTTCATCCTTAGACCCGGAGAACATCCCTTTAATTGTGTTCAGAATTCCTTTGTTCTTATCCATCTACGACTCTTTCCCCCCTTCCACAGTGACTACGATTTTTTCTGAGTCAATTTCCCATCGTGTAGATAGTGATTTTGTGATTGCTTTGACGTTGGTTTGATCTACTTTTTTATACACTGGTTCAATCTGTTTGGAGGTATTAATCTCAACTGGTTTGACTACTGGGACATCATCAGGCTCGGCAGTCTCTTTTGATAACACCACCTCGATTGACTGAATGTCATCCAAAGTAACAGTTTCCTTCACATCAACTTCACTTGAAAGGAATACATTTACTTCTTGAACTGTTAAATCGTATTCGCTTTGCACCAACTCCTCTTCAACTTCAGATTCCAATTGGACAGCCATCGTTTCTAAAATATATGCACGTTGTGAGGCTTGTATTTCTTTTTTCTTCAAATCTATTAAATTTTCTAGATTTTTTTCTGATTGAACCGGTTTAAGATTCATATTTAACAAGGCTTGATCCAAATCGGATTTAAAAAGAGAGAACAACGGAGTTAAGATGATTAGGATTAACAACAGCCCTGTTACCATTTTTACGTATTTTTGCATACTCGAGCTTGGCAGCAGCATGTCCACAATGGTGGCAAGTAAAATAAATAAAATAATATTCGTTATCCATTCAGCTATAAAACTCAGTGTCCTCACCTCCAAACCCATTTCTTATCTGACCATCAAAGTCAAGTTTCCTGCTGCGACAATGACCGTGATGCTCAGGAAAAACATCAGAGAGACAATTGCTAATGCGGCAAAAATATATACAACACTTTTACTAATGATATCCAAGCAAGCAATAACTGGTCCTCCGCCAAGTGGTTGTAAGAGTGCGGCTGCTAGCTTATAAATTAAAGCTAATGACAATACCTTAATTGCCGGAAACGCAGCAATTAGCAGTAGAATGACCACCCCAAAGATTCCAACTGTATTTTTTAAAATAACCGAAGCACTTATAACCGTATCGGTAGCATCTGTGAACATTCGGCCAATTACTGGTATAAAATTACCGGTAATAAATTTTGCCGTTCGAATTGTAATTCCATCTGCAACTGCTGTCGTAGTACCTTGTACAGATATAACTCCAAGAAAAATGGTAAGGAACACGCCAATGATTCCAATACTTACATTTCGGAGTAACTGGGCAAGCTGCGTCACTTTGTATTGTTCACTTAAAGTACTCACAATGCTCAGTAGAGCAGCCATGAACAAAAGAGGTAATACGATATATTGAATCAAAAGCCCGCTTGTATTCATTAAAAATAATATCAGCGGATGGAAAAAGGCTGCTGATGCAATCCCACCTGATGATGCCACCAAAGCAAGCAATAAAGGCACAAGCGCTAAGATAAAGTTAATCATTGACTGGATGGCTTCCTCTGTGTACATGATCGCAACTCTGAAGCTATTTAATGCGATGATAATGAGCACCATATAGACAATTGCGTAAGCCACTTTGCTGACAGCGCTTTTCTCAAATGAATTTTGCAAAGTTTGCAAAAACATACTAAAAACCGTAAGCATAATTAGTGTGCTAAGAAGCTTTCCATTTGCAATTAACTCGTGAAATACAAATTTGACAAGTCCAAGTAGCCACTCCTTCAATGACAGCTCCTTCTCGCCGCGAATGAATTCTAGTAAACTACCTTTTTGGCTCTCAGGTAAATATCCTCCATAATCCGTAACAATTTCATTCCAAAATTGTTGTATTTCATCGATGCCAAGGGTTTCTAGCTGTTCCTCAACTTGATCTTGAATTTGATTGTCGATAATTTCTTGTTGCGAGGGTGAGGCTTGTACAAATTGAGGTAAAGAAAAAAAGAAAAGAATAAAAAAAAGAAAAGAAAAAGCTTTGCCGCTGGTCACCCAACCACCCCCTTGAAAACCAGATTTAACTAGGAATAAGTCCAATGATTGTTTCTATTAATACTGTTAAAATTGGTATCGCCATTGCTAAAATTAAAATTTTTCCTCCGAGTTCAATCTTTGAGGCAATTGATCCTTGACCTGCATCCTTTGTAATTTGGGCTCCGAATTCTGCGATGTAGGCAATTCCAATGATTTTAAGAATGGTCTCCACATAAACTGTGTTCACATTAGCGTTAATCGCGACCTTCTCAAGCATCCGGATGATATCTGAAATTTCTCCGACTAAAAAGAGAAAAATCACACAGCCAATAAACACGACAAGCATAAAAGCAAAGGTAGGTTTTTGTTCTTTTACAATAAGTGCCAGAAAGGTTCCAATTAAACCTAATCCAACGATTTGTATAATCTCAATCGCTCATCCCCTCCTTACCCCTGAAAGAGGAATACAGCTTTGATCTTTTTAAAGAGGTCCTCTACGATTGTTGCAACCATAAACAGGATATAGATGAAGCCCAATAATGTAACCCACTGGGCATACTCCTTTTTACCCATCTGATCTAGGATTGTATGGAGAAAGGCAACCACAATTCCTACACCGGCTATTTGAAAAATAATATTTACATCCACTCCCATTCGCTTCTTCTCCCCCTAAATCAATAAGATGACTACTAATAATCCAGACAAAAAGCCCAGGCTTTTCACCATTTTTTCATAACGTAATTGTCTATCTTTTGCTTCGTTTTCTTCTCGTTCAAGATGGGTAATCGCAAGTAAAATGTGCTTCTGTTGTGAGGTTCTGTCATGCTGACCAAGCGTCTCTCCAAACTGCTGAAGAATTTCGATTTCTCCTTGATGGAAAGCGGTCAACATGGATACCTCTTTCAGACTCTCATCCCAAGCAACCTTTACACTTACCTCACCTGTTTGAAGACGTTTTGCAAATCCTTCGAAAAAATAGGAAATAGGCTTTGGAATTTGTCGTGAAAGATGAGTAGCCACATCGATCAATGGAACATGTCCATACATAATTTCCGCTTCTAGTGATTGTAATGCTGTTTTCAGCATCCTCAACTGGCGAGGTCGCTCACTCAATTTACGGGCCGCCTCAAATCCAGCCCATGTTGTGGCAAGTAATATTAAAACTGCACCGATTATTTTTATCATCTACGTCACGCTCACTTTTGGTAAAAGTTGCTTTCCAGTCGACCCTAGGATCGCTTTTACAGTACCTGGTCCATTTGTGCGTGATAGCTCTACAAATCTCTCGATTACCCCGGCATTAATTATTTTTTCTAGAGACGGCCGCTTAATAAGGTCGGAAAGCTGATGACCATGTGCGGTGACAATCAAGCTAACGCCCGCATTCACAGCCTCCATAATCGCCTGACTGTCTTCCTCTCTACCAATCTCGTCTACGATTAATACATCTGGACTCATCGAGCGGATCATCATCATCATGCCCTCCGCCTTCGGACAGGCATCCAGGACATCTACTCTTGGTCCTAGTGAAGCTTGTGGAACCCCTTTTACACATCCTGCAATCTCAGATCGTTCATCAACTATCCCGACCTTCATTGCGGGAATGCCTCTCGATTCAATTCCCGAGCTGATCATCCTTGCAAGGTCCCTTAATAAGGTCGTTTTTCCGGTTTGCGGCGGACCAATGATGATGGTGTTTTTCCAATAGGAGTCATAAAGATATGGCGCAAGTGGTGCAGCGACGCCAATTTTTTGTTTGGCCACTCGAATGTTAAAAGAAGTAACATCGCGAATTGCTTTGACCATGCCATTTTCCGTAATGACCTTACCAGCTAGTCCCACTCGGTGCCCTCCTTGGATCGTGACATAGCCACGTTTCAGTTCTTCCTCAAGTGTATAAATTGAGTACTGGCCTAGCTTGTTGAGAAGCTGAATGGCATCTTCGCCTGTAACGATATAGTTGAGGAATACTGGGATTCCATTCTCGATGATTTCTAGTGGTCTTGAGACCCTAATTCGAATTTCTTCCATTTTTTCTATGCGTTCTGGAGGATACTTGGTTATTAGGTTAGCGATTGATTTCGGTAAAACCTCGATTATTTGTTTCATAAAAGTAAACTCCTCACATACTCTCTCATATTTCAATGTATGCTAGCTTGACCACATTATGCCTACTCCTCTGATTTCTACCGGAAGATTCCATACAAAATAAACGCAACCCCAAGCCCTATGAAAATAAGCTTTGAATAAGACAGCTGGTCAGCCAATCCGATTAGACCGATCGACATCGTCGCAATTAATATCAGTGGTCCCACAATCGCGAGCATTGCATTGACGGCTAGCGCTTTCTTCACATCATTAAAAGTCAGCATTAAAATGGCCGCCGTAATCTCTAAGCAGCCAGAAATAATACGCAGCCCAGCCATTGTCAAAACAGTAGAATCAAACATCGAAAACATTCGTTTCATCATAGTCCCCACCTAATAAAATTTCATTTGTACAACCTATGCTTGTTCATGAAATTTCAGAAGCGAAAATTTTTTGGGGTGGATGGTGGAGAGGTGGGAGAGTTGCTGAGATGATTGGAGTTAATTGGATTTACCGATTTTTGGGTGTTTACGGGTTTCGTTTTTGCAAAATTTTAGAACATGGGGACATCTTTTGAATTTTGTAGGTTTACATTTCACTAATTTTATCCATCTGAGCGCCTCTTCATCATGTTTACTGGTTACCAGTCTCCTAGATTTATCCACCTGAGTGCTTCTTTATCACATTTGCTGGTTATCTCTTTCCTAATTTTATCCATCTGGGTGCCTCTTCTTCATTTTTACAGGTTATTAATCTCCTAGATTTATCCATCTTTGTGTTTATTTTTCACGTTTACTGTTTCCCTTTCCTAATTTAATCCATCTTGGGTGCTTCTTTTTCTTTAAATTTACTCAAAAAAAGAACCCACCGCTAACGGTGAGTCCTTAATAAAATCTCAATATAGATTATGCACGTGAGATATAAGATCCTTCTTCTGTGTTGATGATTAACATATCCCCTTCGTTAATGAAGAATGGAACTTGAACAATTAAACCTGTTTCAAGAGTAGCTGGTTTTGAACCGCCAGAAGCTGTATCTCCTTTGATGCCAGGCTCTGTTGCAACAACTTTAAGCTCAACTGTATTAGGTAGTTCGACTCCAAGTGTTTCACTTTGGAACATCATGATGTGAACTTCCATATTTTCTTTTAAGAATTTTAACTCATACTCAATTGAAGATGCTGGCAGCTCGATTTGCTCGTAGGATTCATTGTCCATGAATACATGTGAATCACCATTTGCATATAGATACTGCATTCTGCGGTTTTCGATTTGTGCTTTTGCTACTTTCTCACCAGCACGGAATGTTTTTTCTTGAACTGCCCCAGTACGAAGGTTACGAAGCTTTGAACGAACAAATGCAGCACCTTTACCTGGCTTCACGTGTTGGAAATCCATAACTCTCCAAATCCCGCCGTCTACTTCAATTGTCAAACCTGTACGAAAATCGTTAACTGAAATCATATACTATTTCCTCCTAATTCAATTGGCGACAAAACGTTGTCTATAAAATAATTAAGTCCTTTTTAGAGAAAGTCAGAGCTTCGTTGCCATCTTTTCGAACAACGAGATCGTCCTCAATTCTCACGCCACCCAATCCTGCTATGTATATTCCTGGTTCACATGTTACGATCATGCCTGGTTCAAGCACAATATTTGATCTAAATGACAATGCTGGCTGCTCATGAACCTCCATACCAAGACCGTGGCCAGTAGAATGACCAAAGTAGTCACCGTAGCCTTTCTCCGCAATATAATCACGAGTTAGAGCATCAGCTTCTTTTCCTGTAATGCCAGCCTTGATGCCTGCCATTCCACGAAGTTGTGCCTCTAAAACAACATCATAAATGTTTTTTAGTTCGTCGCTTGGCGTACCCACAGCGACAGTACGTGTGATGTCAGAACAATATCCTTTATAATATGCGCCATAATCAAGAGTTACAAAATCACCTTGTTCAATCACTTTGTCACTTGCTACCCCGTGCGGTAAGGCAGAGCGATATCCTGATGCCACAATTGTGTCAAATGAAGATGAAATTGCTCCTTGCTTACGCATAAAGAATTCTAACTCAGTGGAAACTTCAATTTCTGTTATACCAGGACGAATCACATCTAAGATATGAGTAAAGGCGGCGTCAGCTATCTCCGCAGCTTCCTTTAATATCTTAATCTCTGACTCTGTCTTAATCAAGCGTAACTTTTCAATTGCACCTGTAACAGGGACGAGTTCAGCTTTTACTTCTTGGTCATATGCTGTATAAGTGGCATATGACAAGTCCTCTTGTTCAAATCCAAGTTTTTTGATTCCCATTTTTTCGGCTTGTTTTGCAACCTCTTCAATAATAGGACCTGAGTGTTGCACAATTTCAAAATCTTTCACCTGTTCATTTGCTTGCTCCACATAGCGAAAATCTGTAATAAAAACTGCCGCATTTTCAGAGATGAGGGCAACTCCAGCTGTACCGGTGAAGTTTGTTATGTAACGTCTGTTATAGCTATTTGTAACTAATAATCCATCGATTCCGAAGCCAGAAAAACTCTCGCGTAATTTTTCTAATTTACTCATCTAGCTTTCCCCCTAAGTGCTCGAATACGTAAAACACCCTAAAAATAGAATGTTCAAACAAGAACATTCTATCATAATTTTACCAGATGTACCTACTCATTTGTCGAGACGGCTTGCCTTTCGCCCTTCATTTCATTTTCTTCGAAAGAAATCGAGTAACCAATAAAGACACCATATAGAATGTAAAAGCATATTGTAGTAATAACTGTATTACGTTCTAATTCGGCCACGGTTTTAATATCCGGAAAAATCGGATTAAACACATAAAAAACAATAAGCCATAAAACGATGCCAAACACGGCACCAACCCAAATGGATTGAAATTTTTTTAGAAAAGCATAATATAAAAGTGCTACACCGATTGATAAAATACCAATCATAAAAATTCCAATAAACTGACCTAACACACGATTTTTCCAATCGCCAAGGATCCACGGCTTTAGAATTAGATTAGGACTTAACTCTGTAAAATGGAAAACATACGTTAAATAGGACAGCAAACTCCAAAAAATTCCCCCGAACAAACCGATTACGACAACCTTACTAATTAAAGACATATCTTCGTCTTTTTTGTTTTGCTCAAGTTCTGGATTCTTTTTTTCAGTATCTACCATAGGTCAACACCTCCATTTGCTAGTATGTCCCGAACTTTTTTGTTCTATTTGAAAAAGATTCGTGGAAAAATGTGTAGCAATGGAAATTGCTGGGTACAATAGTAAATGTTTAGTGGAATAAAAATAAAATTGTCATAATTGATGTTGTTAACATAGAGGTTTATTCGTATATCTTGTAGAATATATATANNTAATAAGAACTACTAACATTTCGATTATTCAAATGAAATATACGAGCAACAACATATTGTTTTTCAATACAATATAAGAATAGTTTTCAGGAGGTGTATCTCATGAATCGTCGTAAATCAAATATAGTCGTTATGATTTTACTAGGATTAGGTGCACTTGGTTTTATCTACACTCTTTTCACTCGTCCAGGTTCCTTACTCGTGCAAGCAGGCATGATTTTCCTATTCATTGGTATAATCTATCTACTATATAAATTTGTGATTAGTCGACGAATGGGAGGAAGGGAACATTCCGCTTATTTACGCGCAGCAAAACAATCAAGGAAGCGATTCAAAACAGGAAGCCAGAGGAAATCCCAGACGTTGGGAGTAGGTAATAAGAAATCTACGACAAGCACGACTAAACGATCGACAGTATCGTCTATTCATAAAAAGCGAAAAACGAATCCGACACACTTGACCGTAATCGAAGGAAAAAAAGGAAAAAAGAAGAATCGAGCATTATTTTAACTTTATTCAGC
>NZ_JBALOV010000041.1:69056-69992 GCF_036965045.1 Bacillus sp. JJ1533
AGGCTTTAACTTTATTTAGTCAGGGTTTAAACCCCTCTGAATGAAGCTAATAGCACCACGTTCGTAAAAAGGCTTCGGCACGTTTTTTACCTTGCTGTATAAGCTCTTGCTTTTTTTCATCTGTAACACCGAACTCTGTTGTTAATCCACTTTCGATTGGAATAAAGATAATATTTTTTTCATGTCGACGCGAGATATAACGTGCATCATGTGCATTTTTCATGGTTTCAAAGAGGGCTCCAAACATATCGATGGCGTTGTTAATTTTATTTTGTTTTTGCTGCTGACTATCTCCACTTAACCTGATTCCAAGGACAGGGCGTTTTTTCAACATTTTTTCTTCATCAAACAACCAGATTGGAAAGTTCGATAATACACCACCATCTACCACGATGGTATTGCCTTGATAGTCTTTCAAACGAACCGGCTCAAAAAAGTAAGGGAGGCTGCAGCTCATTCGAACCGCTTTTGCCACCGGAAAGGATGCCGGATGGATGCCATAGCGTTCTAAATCATCGGGCAAAACCATAATCCTTCCATTTGTTAGGTCAGAAGCAATAATCCGTAATCGACCTGGTGGGAGATTTTGAAAGGTCACAACACCTTTCGCGCGGAGTTTTTGATAAATCCATTTTTCTAACATATCGCCTTTATATAAGCCAAGCCGCCAATATAAAAGAAGCCATTTAGCTAAAGGTGTGGGTAAGAGGGCTTTTCGCTGATCTAGAAAATCACTGAGGTCTAGTTCTTCCATGAGGTCTATTATCTCGCTACTGGTGTAACCTGCTGAAATTAAGGCTGCAATTAAGGAACCTGCACTAGTTCCAGCCATTCGTTTAAAGATTAATCCCTTTGCTTCGATTGCTTGGTAAGCCCCGATAAGCGCAAATCCTTTAATGCCCCCGCCCGAAAAAACGCCATCGATTAACATAGAAC
>NZ_JBALOV010000041.1:70037-77201 GCF_036965045.1 Bacillus sp. JJ1533
GATTAACATAGAACCCCTCCCAATCCCCCACTATTAGAAGTAAGGGAGTTCTGCTGTATAATGGTTAAAACAATGTCTTTATACATTTTTAATCGGATAGCTTGGGATTTAGTACCTATGTTTACTTTCGTGTATGAAAAAAGAGGGAATCAATTTGATTCCCTCTTCGTTTATTACAATCCGCATTTCAGCTGTGCACCACAGTTTGTGCATGTATTACATCCACCAAGGTCTTCGACTGTACCTTGTCGACAAACCGGACAAGTATCGCCAACTTCTGAACCAATCGTTACATCAGTTTGACGTAAGTCCATGATTGTATCCATTAGCACTACACGACTTTTTGGTTTTTCTTCTTCTGTTGTAACTTCTGTATCTTCAAACGTATTCTCTTCTGCTTTTAATGTAAGAACTTGAGCGTCACGGCTTCCATCAACATAAACTGTTCCACCTTTTGCTCCACCTTTATAGAGGCGTTCGTAGACAGCTTCTACTTGAGATACAGTATAACCTTTTGGCGCGTTGACTGTTTTACTGATGGAGCTATCAATCCAACGTTGGATGACACATTGTACATCAGCATGTGCTTCTGGTGAAAGCTCCATTGCAGATACGAACCAGCTTGGAAGGTTGTTTGGCTCTGCTTCAGGATGCTTTTCTAGATATTCTTGAACGATATCTGCTTTTACTTCAATAAACTTACCTAAGCGCCCACTTCTAAAATACGAGAATGAGAAGTAAGGTTCTAACCCTGTTGAAACGCCAACCATTGTTCCTGTGCTCACGTTTGTTACTCTCTATTTATTATAGAGGGTGGGACTATTAGTACCCACTCCATATGTCGCCATATGGGTCAGACTATATCACCAACCAGTTAATTCTTTTTACTATGTCTTTTTCGATGACAAGGATATTCACATAAGCTTACCAAATTTGAAAGATTGTTAGCAGACTTCCAGTCCCCTTCAAAATCCCTAAAAGGAATTATATGATGGATTGAAAGTTCGTGGCCGAGTTGTGCCTCCGTTTTTCCACAATCCTGGCAAGTAAAATTGTCCCTTTTTCGTGCCTTTTTACGTTGGGATCTCCAGTTTGGACCATAATAATCGATATCGCCACCCTGCCAAGTAGCACTATTTGAACCAGAAAACGCATTGGATCTTTCGTAATATTCTGCCATACATTTTCCATTACAAAAGTTCCATTTTTTAATAACTGAAGGTTTTTTTTCAATCATATTTCCGCAATTCGTACAGTTAACAATAATTCGTTTTCTATATTGAACTCTTCCTCTATCTCCATTTGCTTTACCTAAACAATTCATTGAACAAAATTTAGCAGTGTTTTCTCTTGATTTAATAACATAATAAGTTTTGCCACATCCCATACAAGTTTTTTCAACTTGATTAATAAGATGTTGATTAATTGTGGGTCCCATTTTTTTTTGATACTCATATTTACATTCTTTGTTGCAAAAATTATGATCAAAAATAATAGATGGTTTTCTCTGCAATTCATTTCCACAATTATCACAATGAATTAGTTTCTTTTTACTTAAATGGGCAAATGCGATAGGGTTTTTAGATTGATATTCACCTTTACATTTTCTAGAACAATACTTTTTTCTTTCAAATTGGCTCGGCTTTATATATATTTCCTTGTTACAGTTAAGACATTTCTTAATCATCTACTACACCTTCTTAGAGATTTGTTTGCCTCTTAAGATGTAATAAACACTGGTTGCTCGGCATGTAGTCGTTGAGGGGGCAGCCACGCCTTCCCTGCGGATTGTCTGCACCTTTTGATTTTTACTCTTAATGTGTTGGCGCACGAGTACAAAAGGATTCTCAGAGTTTCCCGCATACAGCCAAGTTTACGCTACATTCTTACGAATATAGGGGGCAAGATGTTTACCCGTAGGAGCAACGGTTAGTAAATGCGAGTTACGAATTCCGTGTTCTTTAATTCCTTCTTTGATATCATCTGGCATTTTTTGCATATATCCAGTATTAATGAAAGCTTCTCGAATGCGATTGCCATCCTCAAGTGAATTTCCTTCTAAGAATGGGAAGCTTCCTTTTTCTTTCGCTAGGTCAATCGAAGCACGGTAAGCAGTAGTTGCGATTGTTTCGAACACTTCGTCAACTAACTTATTTCCTTCTTCTGAACCATATTCTGTTTCACAATAGATAAGGAGATCGTGTAATCCCATAACACCAAGACCCACACGGCGCTCACCTAGTGCTTGCTTTTTATTCGCTTCTAAGAAGTATGGAGTAGCATCGATTACGTTATCCTGCATTCTTACTCCAACTTCAACTGTTTGCTTAAGCTTATCAAAGTTAACAGTTTTTGTTTCTTTATCAACCATCTCAGCAAGGTTTACTGCTGCAAGGTTACAAACTGAATTTGGTGCGAGGGGTTGCTCACCACATGGGTTAGTTGCAACTACTTTTTGACCATAGCTTTGCGCGTTTGTCATTTCGTTTGCATTATCGATAAAGAAAATTCCTGGTTCTGCTGCATAAGTTGCACAGATATTAATTAAGTTCCAGAGGTCTTTAGCTTTAATCTTACGGTACTCACGTACTTTATGACCAAGTTTTTCCCACTCTCGGACATCTCCAACTTTGTGCCATTCTTCATTATAAATTTTCATTTCTTCTTCATTATAGCTTTCAACATCCGGGAATTTGAGTTCATACATTCTGTCTTCTTCAACAGCTTGCATAAAATCCTTAGTGATACATACAGAAATATTTGCACCTGTTAAGAACTCAGGATTATGGACACTGTAAGTTCCACCATTAACTAGATTTTGCTCAGCATCTTTAATAATTTTTTCACTAAATCCACCGTAACCAGGAATATGTCTGTAATTTACAATACCTTGGTACATTTGAATTTCTTGTTCTGTAAACGGAGTGAATTTCAGCTTTTCTTGAGCGTATTTTTTAATTGTTTCATCTTCTGTATTTTCAATTAAATAACGAAGAATTCTTGGATTTTGCATTTTCGAGATGATGAATTCAATAATGTCTGGATGCCAATCAGACAGCATGATCATCTGAGCTCCTCTGCGCGACCCACCCTGTTCAACAAGATGTGTTAGCTTCGCAATGTCATCTAACCATGAGACAGAACCTGATGATTTACCATTTACACCGCGTGCTAGCGTGTTACGTGGGCGTAATGTTGAACCATTTGTTCCTACACCGCCACCACGGCTCATGATTTCCATGACCTGTTTGCGGTGCTCAGAGATACCTTCGCGTGAATCCTGGACATACGGCATAACGTAACAGTTAAAATACGTAACATCTGTATCTGCACCTGCTCCGTAGAGAACACGGCCCGCTGGAATGAAGTTTAGGCTAACAAGTTCTTGATAGAACCTTTCAAACCATTCCTTACGCTTTTCTTCCGTTTCCTCGACTGAAGCCAAACCAGTAGCATTTCTTTTTGCAATTTGCTCATAGAAAACTTCTAGTGGCTTCTCAATAACATCTAGTGAACGATTTACAACTCCAGTTTCTATCTCCTCAGGGTTGTCCAACACACCTCGATACTCTTCTTCTACAAGTACCTTTGCTGTCTTCTGCTCCCAATCGATGTCAACGATGAAGCCTAAACCACGTGCAGGAAATTTTGGATCCTCTTTGATCGTTAGAACAACAAAGTCACCTTCTGCTAATGTAAGCTTCTCAGTATCCTTAAACGTATACCGATCAAGCATTACAAGCCTTGATACGCCCTTATGCGTTATCTTCATGTCCTCTGTTATTGGATGGACTTGAGGAAAAAGGCGTATATCCTGGTTCAACCTTTCAACATTAATATTCATTTTTTGTAGCACAACAGTCATTCCCACATCTCCCTTAGAATCTATTAATTCAATTTTGTTTATTTTAGTGTGATAAAATTAAAGTATCATATATCTATATGAAAGACAACACAAAAATCAATATATAGTGTTAAAATAATTTTCGACACTACTACATATTGATTTTTATATAAGTGAAATCTATTTTGTCAAACTAAAAATAGTATAATATATAAAGAAAAACAGAGGAAAAACTAGGTAGACTAAATAATTTCATCTTTTTTGAAGAATTTTGTCGGTTGCTTTTTACCTCTAATAGAACAAACTCAGTAATACCAAAGACTTCCGGTTTTACCCAAGTAAAAAACGACTAAAAAAAGTCGTTTATCGTTTAAAATTCCATTCATCAGTTTTATATCGGCTATCTGCAATTGCATTTACATAGTTCAATTCTTCATCTGTCAATTGATACGGCTCAAGCACAATATTTAGTCCTTCCTCAAAACCTTTCTTAAATGCTTGCTTCGCTTCTTCAATCGTCACTGGGATTTCTCTTAAGGCATTTATAGCCACTGCTTTATTTTTAAAATTCCGCTGCATTCTTTCTTTGACACGCTCACTTGGATATTTAAATAGATCGAATAATTTTTCCTCATCTATATCTAGTAGGATTGAGCCATGCTGAAGAATAACACCCTTCTGTCTCGTTTGCGCGCTTCCAGCTACTTTTCTTCCTTCAACAACAAGCTCATACCAGGAAGGTGCATCAAAACACACAGCTGACCGTGGGTTTTTTAATCCTTCACGCTCTTCAGCTGTCTTTGGGACAGCAAAGTACGCATCGAGACCTAGTTTACGAAAGCCTTGTAAAACACCTTCAGAAATAACACGGTATGCCTCTGTTACCGTTTTAGGCATTTCAGGATGATCTTCTGACACAATCACACTATATGTTAGCTCTTGATCGTGTAATACCCCTCTGCCACCTGTTGGACGACGAACAAAGCCAAGGCCAGATTTTTTTACAGCCTCAAGATCAATTTCTCTATCTACCTTTTGAAAATAACCAATTGAAAGAGTCGCTGGGTTCCAACCATAAAAACGAACCGTCGGTGGAATTTTCCCCTCACTATTCCACTCAAGCAAGGCTTCATCTAAAGCCATGTTAAACTCTGGCGAACAATGGCCAGAATCAATAAATCTCCATACCTCTTTTTCCATACGAAACCCTCTTTGTTCAATATTGTTTGCCATTTCTTAGTCTATCAGAACAAAAAATGTTTTTCAAAATCTAAACCTCCAGAGAATTCCTTTGATTCTTTTTAGCCACACGAATATAATAGAAAAGGAGAGATAGAAAAAGGAGTAGATTGTTTTGGAAATACTTTTAATTGTTTTGGGTGCTATCATTGCATACGGAATTATCACATTCTTCTACCAAAGAAAAATCGTAACTGTTTTAACTGAAGAACAGTTCCGTGAAGGATATCGTAAAGCACAATTAATCGATGTCCGTGAACCAAATGAATTTGACGGGGGTCATATTCTAGGTGCACGCAATATACCATTATCCCAAATGAAAATGCGTTTAACCGAAATCAGACCTGATAAACCAGTCTACTTATACTGCCAAAACACAGTCCGTAGTGGTCGCGCAGCGCAATTACTGCGTAGAAAAGGCTATAAAGAGCTTTACCAACTACAAGGCGGCTTTAAAAAATGGACAGGTAAAATAAAGAAAAAATAACCTATTCCGTCACTGGAATAGGTTTTTTCATGTATTCTCTTTATGATAAAATATGGAAAGAATAGATGAGGTGATACTTTGAACATTTCAAAAGGTCTTTACCATACCATTTACCATCCAAGACTAATCATCATTCCACTTCTAGTAAACGTTATTTTAACTTTAACTAACGTGCTAGGAGGATATCTTGGTTTCACCATGCTTTCTTTTCACGTCTATGATATCCAACTTCCTTATGGAGTTTCAATACTCGTAAACCCAAATTTCACTTTACACGGAACCGTTACAAATTGGCTACTTTCCAGTATAGTCACTATTGTCCTACTTCTATTAAAAAGCTACGCACTCAGCATATATCTTGGCTCCATGAAATGTTTTTTAGAAGGGCCAGACAATACATACTCCATCTTAAAAATAGCTCCATATTATTTTGATAGGATGGTGAGGTTTTCTATC
Organism: Bacillus sp. JJ1533; assembly: GCF_036965045.1. NCBI lineage: Bacteria > Bacillati > Bacillota > Bacilli > Caryophanales > Bacillaceae > Bacillus > Bacillus sp. JJ1533. The sequence continues at coordinate 76,064 of NZ_JBALOV010000041.1, forward strand.
ATTGAACTCATTATCGGTGGATTACTATTCATTTTTTCACATATTTTTTGGCCTTTGGCTCTATTAGGAATTCTGATCGTACTATTTTATAGCCTAACACCGTTCATTGTTATTTTAGAAGATACCTCTGTTAGGGACGCAATTGAGAAATCGCCAAAATTTTTTATAAAAAACTTCGAAACAATATTTTTTATTGCGTCGATTTCACTACTTTTAACATTCATAATAACTAAGATTCCAATAACTGATAAAAACATGGAATATTATATTGTTTCAATTCTATATAGTTTTATGGGGACAACCATGATATTTGAAGTGATGAATTGTTTACATAAAAGCATTTATACATTCAGTCTTCCATCTAAAAAGATAATAAAATCAAAAAAACTATTTCCACCGCTTTGGTTAGCTGCACTTCTTATACCATTACTAGGGGCTTTGTTGGTTTGATTGGGGACAGATGGTTTAAGGAGGGATCTGAATGACATTTAGAAGTGGCAATCAATCGATTGACGAGATTTTTGTAATTTAATTATGTTTCTAGACAAGATGCTATATCGATGGATGTATGCGGTATATCACTTATTGTTTTACAGTTGGACGATATGCTGTTTATGCCGTTTTGCGGTTTATCATTTATCGTTTTGCGGCTGACTGATATATCGTTTATGCTGTTTGCGGTTTATCATTTATCGTTTTGCGGGTGGGGGATATACCGTTTATGGTGTTTACAGAATATCATTTATCGTTTCGCGGTTAGGCAATATACTGTTTATAGGATTTGCGGTATATCATTTATCCTTTGTCGGATGGGCGATATACTGTTTTTGCAATTTATGATATATATTTATCGCTTTACGAGTTGGTGATATCCAGATAAATAATACTTATATTACGCTTTGTCAACCCAAGTGAAAAAGAGTCATGAATCCTAAAATATCTTTTAAGCACAAAAAAAGACCAACCATATCGGCTGATCTTTAAGGTGCCTAGCGACGTCCTACTCTCACAGGGACAAAGTCCCAACTACCATCGGCGCTGAGAAGCTTAACTTCCGTGTTCGGTATGGGAACGGGTGTGACCTTCTCGCCATCGTCACTAGACTATCGAAAGAACATTTCTAATTATAATCTCTTTT
>NZ_JBALOV010000042.1:0-71349 GCF_036965045.1 Bacillus sp. JJ1533
AAACGTTGACGTTTGTATTGTGTTCAGTTTTCAAAGAACTTTTATTGTATAATCGCTCAGAAGCGACTTTCTTAATATACCATGCTGACAACTTGAAGTCAACACTTTTTTAAAAGTTTTTTTCGAAAGTCATGATCGTCAGCGACGACGTTTATTAATATATCATCATCTAAAACACGTGTCAATAATCTATTTAAAATATTAAAAGAGGACCATATTCAGCATATAATCCTCCCAATTTTATTAGGTTTACCCCTTATTACTATTTACCTTCTTTGAACGAATATACTTGCTGCATTCAGTTGGATCAGCAATTCTTTTAAATAAACGAAATAAAATTTGATATCGTTCTTCCATTGCTCTTTTTACAATATGGTCGATCCTTGCATCTCCCACATCAAAGAGTATTTCGTCCATTTCTCTTTTTAGAAGGTATTCTAATTCTTTTATTTCCTTCTGATCAACTAGTAATCCAATCATTGTTTCACCCCATGTTTGTTGTAATTCTAATTATTACCAGATTTAAATATTTTATGAACGGAATTTCCAAAGAGTTTTACACATACAAATTGCATGACAAGCATATTATTTTTACAGAAGATGCTTTGGACAAGGAGGATAAAAATGAATTTTTTCTACATCCTGAGTAGCAAAAGGATTAAACAAACATTGATTATTCTTTTCGCTTCCTTATTTACAGCTAGTATTTTTTACATAGAAAAAGGCAATATTGCTCCTGTTTTTTCAACCGAAAATGGTCCTCGGGTGATTTATACGGGAGAAAAGAGCGAAAAGGCGGTTGCACTGACCTTTAACATTAGTTGGGGAGATACAAAGGCTCTTCCGATTATCGACACCCTAAAAAATGAAGGTGTCAAAAATGCAACATTCTTCCTTTCTGCTTCATGGGCTGAGCGTCACCCACAAATTGTTGAACGGATTGTGAAGGATGGACATCAAATTGGCATTAAGGGGTATGATTATAAAAACTATACGGAATTAGAGGATGCACAAATCAAAAAAGATATTTTCAAGGCACAGGATGCATTTAAGAAAATGGGAGTCAAAACTGTTTCATTCGCACGCACACCTGATGCTAATTTTGATTCAAGAGTTGTGAAAATATTGGACTCTCTTGGCTATACCCTTATCCATTGGAGCATTGATTCAAACGATTGGAATAATCCTGGAGTAGCTAAAATTACAAGTAATGTATTAGATAAGGTAAAAGGGGGAGATATCATTTTGTTCCACGCATCGGATTCTGCCAAGCAGACCGCTGAAGCTCTTCCTGAGGTATTAAAAGGAATCAAAGGAAAAGGCCTTTCGTTTGTGACGGTAAGCGACATGCTTAATAATGCGGATGTAAAAAGTGAAGTTGTCGATTAACGTTTGGGGTAAAAAATAAAAAGCTGATCCATCGGGTCAGCTTTTTTGTTTTGTTATTTTGGGCAGGATTAATAATTGGTAGGCGTTACAAATTAAAAGCGGATAAATCATTAAATACAGCCAGCTTGTATCATTTACACGGATGGCTGGCATCCATTCAATTACTGACACTACAAACATGAAGAAAACAGCTGGAATAAACGCCTTACTATTTGTTTGTTTGCTTTTAAAGTATGCAATGATTAATGAAAATACTAAAATCAATATGGGTATCCATACATATGGCGCAATGCTTTCGCCTTCTGTTGCAAACACCTTAATACGAAAATAGATTAAATCAAATAATACAAAAGCAATTAACACTATTTGCGCAGGACCCCATGCACTCTTGAACAACCCAAGTCCAAATCGGTGAACAGTCAGGTAGGCAAAGAAGCCCATTTGGCTAATAATACTAAAAATAAATCCAACACCGATTAGCCAAAATACTACAAGAAGTATTTCGATGATTTCTGCTGCTAAAAATAATTCTTTATATTCACTCCATTTAACGGCAAATCCAAAAAAGATTGTGCTTATCGCACCAACTAGTAAGGTAGAAAGAAAAAACCTTACCCAATTTCGACTTTTCACGACAAAATCCCCCACTCTATATATTCAAATATGATTGTACCAAAACGGAGGGGATGAATGCCAGTTTCTCACCATGCAATACGTGAATATTTTTTAACAAAAAAAGCATATTAACAAATAAGGATCCCTTATGAAAGGAGCTTTAGAAATGAAAAGAAGGATGTCGCTCCTCCTCATTTTTAGTTTTCTATTGGTTATAGTGGGGTGTGCCCCAGCAAATGTTGAACAAAATCGAATGGATTATGAAGAAACCAAAAAGATGGTTGTCGATATATTGAAAACCGATGATGGTAAAAAGGCGATTGAGGAACTAATGCGTGATGAAAAAATTAAGCAGCACCTCGTCATGGACCAAGCCGTTGTAAAAGACGCCATCCAAGAAACACTTACCTCTGACAATGGAGTTGAGTTTTGGAAAAAGACATTCGAAGATACGAAATTTGTTGAAGAATACGCAAAAAGTATGAAAATGGAGCACGAAAAGCTCATTAAAGACTTAATGAAGGATCCCGATTATCAAAAAATGGTGATGGATATCTTAAAAAATCCTGAGATGGAACAACAATTTACAGATGTTGTTAAAAGTCAGGAATTTAGAAAGCATCTTCAAACGGTTATTAGCGAAACACTTGAGAGCCCGTTATATAAAGCGAAGATTGAAGATATTCTTATCAAAGCTGCAGAAGACATGGAAAAAGAAGAAAAGGCAAAAAAGGATGAAGGTCAGGGTAGCGGTAATACCTAATTTGCCAATAGATAGAAGACCCTCTCGATATTCGAGAGGGTCTTTAGATTAAATTGCGTCAATTACTCTTTTTGCAATGTCATTATAGATTTTTCCTGTTGGATGGTCTTCGTCATAAACAGATGGTGCAAAATCATCATCATTCCAATCAGGTTGTCCCAGTGGAATTTTACCTAGTAAAGAAGTTTGAAGCTCTTCCGCAAGCTTTTCTCCACCGCCCTTACCGAATACATATTCCTTTTCACCTGTAACCTTGCTTTCAAAATAAGACATATTCTCGATAACGCCTAGAATTTCGTGCTCTGTTCGAAGCGCCATTGCACCCGCTCTTGCTGCAACAAATGCGGCTGTTGGATGTGGTGTTGTGACAATAATTTCTTTGCAATGTGGTAGCATCGTATGAACATCTAACGCCACATCACCTGTACCTGGCGGCAAGTCGAGAACGAGATAATCAAGATCTCCCCACTCAACCTCATTAAAGAAATTGTTCAACATTTTTCCTAACATTGGACCGCGCCAGATTACCGGTGAATTGTCTTCAACAAAGAAGCCCATTGAAATCACTTTTACCCCTTTTCTTTCTACAGGGATAATTTTTTCACCACGAACAACAGGGCGATTTGTAATTCCCATCATGTCTGGAACACTGAATCCATAAATATCAGCATCAATGATTCCGACCTTTTTCCCTAGTCTTGCTAATGATATAGCTAAGTTGACGGAGACGGTTGATTTACCAACCCCTCCCTTACCGCTTGCTACTGCTATAAAGGTCGTTTGATTTACTGGAGATAATAAAGGTGCTGATTCCTCAGTTGTTTCCGTCTTAAATTTCGCTAGTTCTTCCGGCGAAAGGTCAGCAAACCGCAGACCTACAGACTCTGCTCCCGCTTGTTTTAGTGCATTTACAATTGCCGTTTGGAGCTGAAGCTGTTCGCCTGTACCAGTTTTAGAAAGGGCGATTTTTACACTGACATGTTTCTTTTCTTCTTTTATTTTAATCTCTTGGATTGCATTCGTTTCCTCGAATGTTCTATGTAAGAATGGATCTTGCAATGAATGTAATACTTCTCTCACCTGTTGCTCAGTTAACATATAAACACCACCTAGATATTGTATTCGGTTTCACTCCTTTCTCATTATACCATACCTGTCCCAATTTACAGTGTGAGGAGTGTCATAGCTTCTTAAAAAACACATGAAAATACCCACCTTTTATTCGGGTGGGTTTGATTCGTTAGAGAAATATCGGTTGATTCCTGTATAGATGGAGGCTGCGACCTTATCTTGGTATTTATCTTGAACTAATAGAGCTTTTTCCTCTGGGTTTGAGAGGAACCCCACTTCTACAAGTGCGCCTGGTTTCTTTGCACTTTTCAATAAATAAATGCCATTAATCGCTTTTGCTTGTCGTGTTGTATTTCCGAGATTGTTGCGAAGCTCATCTTGAATAAATTTGGCTACTTCTTCATTTTCCTTGAAGGTACTAAAGTAAAATGTTTGTGCCCCTCTCCATCTTGGTGAAGGAATGGCATTTAAATGTATGCTTATAAATAAATCCGCTTCTGATTCATTAATGGTTTGAACACGTTTTTTCAAATCCTCTGTTTTTCGTCGACTGAGCCCTTTTGTTCCGTCCTGCGCTAAATCTGTATCTTCTTCCCGTAGCATTTGGACAAAGGCACCCTGCTGCTGTAAATAATCGCGAAGTTTATGGGAAATTTCAAGGGCGATGTCCTTTTCCTGCACCTCGCCACTTTCGGCACCACCATCTGGCCCACCATGGCCCGGATCGATAATAATGAACTTCCCTGATAGAGGTAAACTCCATGGGTCCCATACATCTTTATCCATGAATCGATATTGTATAAATATAAATAAAACAACAGCACCTAAAAGGATGCCAGCGATTTTTAGTTTCTTATTCATCATTTCCCTCCTGCATGTCCCTACATTAACTATATGGGACAAGGAGAGTATATATGATTAAAAATTCTAATGCAATTTTAGCCGGTGTCTTTTTTCCCCTTTCTGGAATCCTTCCGTCCACCAATAGGTTACATAGTGCTCACATGAGTAGTATAGGGACTCATTCACAAAACCCTGATCTCCAATATGCCCCCAATAACATATGAATTCATATAACGCATCAATGAGGTTCTTTTCAAATCTGTAACATCGCATTCTCACTTCTTCAACAGACTCCCCGTAGTAACCGAATTTGCTATACTTAGCCCCTAAAAGGTATGACTCTATCGCGACATCAATGCAACCTTCTTCAATTGCACTTCCAAGAATGGAATCCATTCTAAAGAAGCTGCTAAAGGTATCCACGACGCTTTTCTTAAGTTCTTCTAATGAAAGCTCACGCAGCATTTTTCGTTCATACTTGATTTGCTTCTCTTTCCGTTTTTCCTTGAAGGTTGTAATTACATTCATAAAATAAGAACCCCCCTTTGACAAATAGTTTCTAACTGGATCATCGTAAACATGCGCTCAACACAAACTACCTTAATTGCCAAATAAAACTATGCATACATTTATAGTTTCGTCTGGGAATTTACTGGGTCTAAGCAGTTTTTGTAGGGTATGGAGGACCCTACACGGATGGAGCTTTGCCGCGAAGCTCTTCATCATCGAGCGTATGAAATGAATTCCATCTCTTTTTTCGCACAACATTTCTCCTTCATCAATTTATGAAAAAACCCTCAATCCTTTGATTGAGGGCCTACATCTTTATATATCCGAAATCTTTAGACTTTCTTCTGCTGGTAATGGACTATCCTTTTGTTTTCCAATTAGCCTTGCAACCTGCCAACCAATGACCATATGAACGACACCCATAATTCCAAATAATAAGTAATCTCCGATTGGTTCTGGAAGCAAGAGATCAACGATTAACCACATTCCTGCCGACGAAGCACCAATAAATGCACCGAGCAATGATTTTTGGATACGACTCATTTTCCACCCACCTCTTCAAATTTGTTACCATTCTTACATCCATCTTATGTCGATGATTTGCTCGAAATAACTTGAATTTTGACAGAAGGTTGTCCGACACGTCTTTTACTCTTCCATGATGTCATTTAACTCCTTTTTAACTCTTCTCATCCAAAAGTTGTAGATAAAGTTCAAGCTTTTTGACGACGAAGGATTTCCCAGTAGCCAGTATGCTTAAGTCATAAAGTATATAAGGAGAGATTAAATGATGAAGAATAAAGTTGTCATGATTACTGGAGCATCTAAAGGATTAGGAAGAGCATTGACATTAGCTTTTGCAAAAAAAGGCGCGATGCTGGCAATCTGTGCAAGGAATGAAGATAACCTATTAAAGGTAAAGCATGAAGCGGAAAGCTTTGGCGCAACAGTTTTAGCCGTTACTGCTGATGTTTCTAAATCTAGAGATGTTGAAAGGTTTGTTGCTCTAACTGAGGAAGCATATGGCAAAATTGATGTTCTAATAAATAATGCCTCCATGTTGGGTCCTAGCCCAATGCCGTTATTACTCGATTACCCCGAAGAGGACTTTATGGAGGTACTTAAGGTAAATGCCCTATCACCATTTTTAGTAACAAGAAGAGTTGTTGTCGGAATGCTTCAACGCAACCAAGGTTCAATTATCAATGTTACTTCAGAAGCTGGTCACACCGGGTTTGCAGGCTGGGGTGCATACGGGGTATCAAAGTTTGCAGTTGAAGGCCTCACCGAAACATGGGCAGATGAATTAAGCGAGACCGGCGTTCGAGTCAATATGGTTGATCCTGGCGAAATGGATACAGAGATGCATCAATTGGCTGTTCCTGACTGTGATTACCCTTTAGCCAAACCAGAAGATGTCGTCGATACTTTTTTACAGCTTGCTTCTGAACAGACTAAAGGAATCAATGGGAAACGGTTTTCAGCCCAATCCCATGAGGAGGTATAACGATGGTAGCAAAAGCCTTAGATTTTTATCTTCCAGATCAATTAAATGCATCTCATCCTCCTGAAAAGCGTGGAATTAGGCGAGATTACGTCCGTATGATGGTGCTTGAACGTGGTTCCGGCAACATCCGGCACGACCGCTTCTTTCATTTACCACACTATCTTCAGGCAGGTGATCTAGTTATTTTAAATAATAGCCGCACCATTCCCGCTGTTTTACATGCCGAATGGCAAAGAAACAATATTCAACTTGCAACCATGGCCGAAATCCGACTAGCCAGACGACTTAATGAAGATAGTTGGGAGGCACTCATTGTTGAAAAATACGCAAATATTGGTGATCAATTCATTTTTTCATCGGATTTATCGGCGACAGTAATCAATGAAAAAAAGAATTCACCATTAAAAATATTGAAGTTTACGAAAAAGGGCTCAGACCTATTCAACATGATCTATGCACTTGGGGAGCCAGTTCGATACGAATATATTGATCAACCATGGGGGTTAGATTATTACCAAACGGTTTTTGCCAGCCACCCAGGTTCAGTAGAAATGCCCTCTGCAGGAAGGGCGTTTAGCTGGGAGCTTCTGTTTACCTTAATGCGGTGCGGAATACAAATTGAGTTTATTCAACTCCATACAGGTCTTAGTTACTTACTTGATGATAAGTGGCATCAGAAACCTGAAGAAAACGTAGAAGAATATCACATTCCCGAAAAAACGATGCAACGGATTATGCAAACAAAAGCTGCTGGAAAAAGAGTTATTGCGGTCGGAACAACCGTTGTTCGAGCTCTTGAAAGTGCCGGCGCGTTTGGAAACCTTTCAGGCTTAACAAATTTATACATTCACCACCAGTTTCCTTTGAAAATAACCGATGGGATTATTACTGGATTTCACGAGCCAAAAGCGAGCCATCTTGATATGTTATCTGCGTTTATTTCTGAACAGCATCTTCTTAGTGCTTACGACCAAGCAATTGACGCCCGTTATTTATGGCATGAATTCGGGGACATGAATCTTATCATCTGATTTAGGGGGGATGGCAGCAGTGAAACTTCATCATTACGGTCTTGAAGTAAGAAATTTTGAGGATGCTATCGACTTTTATAAAAATCATTTAGGTTTTCAGGAAGAAACACGTTTTAGTTTCATGGAAGAAGAAATCGTATTTTTGATCCTCGGTGATTTTAGATTAGAGCTCACAGCTAGTACTGCGATAAATGCTCATATCTGCTTTGAAGTATCAGATTTAGATAAGTTAATGGCCATGCTTTTGGGGCTTCGAAAAGTCGAAGGCCCCTATGACCTCGATAACGGGTGGCGGACCGTCTTTTATGAAGGTCCTACTAAAGAAACGCTTGAGTTTTTGCAAACGAATTGAGTCCATCTAAAATTTCAGAAGTCTGAAAATTAGAAATAGGCTATAATGGAATCAGAAAATACCGTGGAGGGAAATTCATGTCCGTTGAGGCTAGATATGAGGAAATTGGCATTTTAAAGGAAATAGCTGAACTTTTAAATGAAGGAACAGATACAAAGAACGTATTGGGGGCTGTCTTGAAAAAGCTTCTTCAGGTAACAGGGCTCCATACAGGATGGATATTCTTAATCGATGAGCACGGTATGCACCATCTTATAGCTGACGAAGCACTCCCCCCTGCATTAGCAAGTGACCAAAAGCGACGAATGTGTCAGGGCAAATGCTGGTGTGTAAATAAGTACATCAATTTACAACTCAATAAAGCAACCAATATTATTGAGTGTAAAAGAATTGAAGATGCTATTAATGAGAAAGCCGGTGATACATGTGGTTTGACACATCACGCAACTGTCCCGCTCCGTGCTGGACAGGAACGATTTGGGATTCTAAATGTGGGGGCACCACATAAAACTCATTTTGAAAAAAATGAACTTGCCTTGCTCGAGGCTGTGGCCTATCAAATCGGAACCGCATTGAAGCGAATCAAATTGACTCAACGCGAGCAACAGACGGCACTTGTTGCTGAACGAAATCGTTTGGCCCGGGACCTTCATGACTCGGTTAATCAACTTTTATTCTCCCTTAGTCTTACTGCTAGAGCTGGAGTAGAGATGACAGAAAGTGATGACGTCAAACAAACATTCACCTATATACAAGATATGGCCCAAGAGGCTCTTGGTGAAATGAGAGCCTTAATCTGGCAACTGCGGCCTGTGGGTCTTGAAAACGGACTCGTAAGCGCCTTACGAAGCTTTGCCGAAATGCTTGGTCTATCAATCGAAACAACTGTGACAGGTGCAGCAATGGTTCCTGGCAAAGTAGAGGAAGCCCTTTGGCGTATCGGGCAAGAGGCATTAGCAAATTGCAAAAAGCATTCCCAAACCACAGACGTCGTTTTACATTTGCAAACTTCAAAAGATGAAGTGAAAATGACGATAAAGGATATGGGATGTGGCTTTCACTATGAAGAGAACCTTGAAATACCGTCATTGGGATTACGGAACATGAAAAAACGGACAGAAGGCTTAAACGGGACATTTTCTTTACAGAGTAAACCGGGAAGTGGAACAGAAATAGAGATCCACATTCCGTTTTAGGGGGATTATGTAGTGAGTATAAAAATAGTAGTCGTGGATGACCATCATGTTGTTAGACGTGGCCTTGTCATATTTCTCAGAACACAAAAGGGTCTAGAAATTATCGGAGAAGCAGCTAATGGAATTGAAGCAATTGAATTGGCCACATCCTTAAAACCCGATCTTATCTTAATGGACTTGGTGATGCCAGAAATGGACGGGATTGAAGCAACCAAAATAATCAAAAAAGAACGACCTGAAATTAAAATTATGATGCTTACCAGCTTTTCCGATCAAGATCATGTCATCCCCGCTCTGGAAGGAGGTGCATCAGGCTACCAATTAAAAGACATTGAACCTGATGACCTTGTCACATCCATCAAAAAAATGATGGGCGGTGAAAATCAGCTCCATCCAAAAGCTACTTCACACTTACTGGCCAACTTATCCAGTTCTCGAAACCAAGATAAAAACCTAATAGAAGAACTAACGAATCGTGAGTTAGATGTGTTAAAGGAAATTGCCAAAGGAAAAAGCAACAAAGAAATCGCAAGCTCCTTATTCATCACTGAAAAAACAGTTAAAACGCATGTATCCAATCTCCTGGGAAAGCTTGGGGTAACTGACCGAACACAAGCAGCTCTTTATGCCGTGAAAAATAAATTAGTAGACTAAAAACGGATGTAGGAAGGAATCTACATCCGTTTTTAATATTAGTAGATTTTGAAAAAATGCAAAAGTTGCAAAAAAAGATTCATAACCAATTGGTCATGAGTCTCCGACTATTGTCATATTTTCTTTAAACGCGAGGTACTCTTTAGTTCCTGGATGGTTGAGGCCCCAATTCCGAACATTGACATCCGTAATTCCATTTCCCGGATTTTCATCAACTCAATGACATGGTCCGCACTTTGGGTCGCTTCCTTAAGGATAGATCGTCCGAATCCTACTAGATTTGCCCCCAACGCAATCGCCTTGGCACCGTCCAATCCAGTCATGATTCCACCGCTGGCAATTAGCGGACGGTCTTCAATCTCTTCACGAACCATTCTGATTGACTCTGCCGTTGGAATGCCCCAATCGCTAAACGCTTCAGCAGCAACCCGCTTGATCGGATCATTGGCACGGAATTTTTCCACTTGACTCCATGAAGTCCCTCCCGCGCCAGCGACATCAATAAATGAAATGCCTACATCGATTAGTTTTCTAGCCGTCTGTCCATCGATTCCCCAGCCGACTTCCTTGACTCCTACAGGAACTCCCAACGTGTTACAAACCTGTTCAATCTTTTTTAATAAGCCTTTAAAATTCGTATCTCCATTTTCCTGAATCACTTCCTGGATACTGTTCAAATGAAGAACGAGCATATCAGCCTCGGTCAATTCAATAATTTTCCTGCATTCCTCAACACCATATCCGTAATTAAACTGGACAGCACCCAAATTTGCGATGATTGGGACATTCGGTGCATACTTCCTCATTAGGAAAGATGAGGCATGTCCTTCACTGTCGAGCAACGCACGGGTCGATCCAAGCGCAAGCGCCCAACCTCTTTCTTCAGCAGCTAAAGCTAAATTTCGGTTAATGGTCTCAGCGAGGTCTGTCCCACCCGTCATGGAACTTATGAGAAACGGTGTTTTGCTAGTAAAGCCGAGGAATGGAGCTTCTATAGAGATTTCATCAAAATCAATTTCAGGGAGCGCATTGTGAATAAAAACAAACGACTCTAATCCCGTTGTAATGGACTCCCCCGTAACCTTTTCATTTAATGAAATCTTAATATGTTGAGATTTTCTTTGCTCGATTGAGTTGGTCATCACCAACACCTGCCCTTATCATTAAAATTCTAAAGACGGCAGATCCTGCATCTTCAACCCCTGTCTACACAAGAATTAATTCGTTTGCACTTCTTCCACCGTTTGTTCCACTTCTGCACGTGTAATCTTTTTGCGCCCCTCTTTCAATGCTTTTAATGTTTTATGGGCAAGTTCAAGCGGCAGACGGCAGAATAGTACGATGCTTCTCTTAGTAAGAAACTTCATATATTCATCTGCCTTTGTTAGATTTTCTTCTGCATACTTGAATAGCTCCTCCCGACTCCATCCATCAGGTACAAAGCTAACACCACGTTCATCCAAATCCTCTTTTTCATTGCGCAATATGTTTACAGCCTGAAGACCACGTCCATATCCAATCGCAAGTTCACGATCTGTTTTTTCTTCGCCATAAAGCTCCCAAAGTTCTGAAAGCATGACTCCTACAAGTCCAGCAACGTAATATGTATAATCATCCAGATCTTCTCGTGTACGGATATCCCAATTAGCTTTTGCCCATTTTGCCATACCTAATGCCATTTCATTAGCAGCATTCATAAGGATAGGAAGGGCTTCCTTTGGACAAGCTTGCAGCCATTCTTCTAAACGAAGTGACACTTCGGGTAGTTGTTCTTTGGTCGATCCTAGTATTTTTAAATATGCTTCGTTATCAAATGGACGTTTAAATAAATCGCTAACTTGCATTAAGATTGTATATTTTACACCATTGTCTAGTTCTTCATGATCTTCAATTTCATCAATTGCACGAAATACCAAATAAGCAGATGCAACCGAGTACTTTAACTCCTTCTGCAAAAAAGTAATCGGAATATAAAATGTACGACTCGTCTCTTTAAGCATTCTCATTGCATCTTTTGGAAACCCACTCATCTTCCTTACCTCCTAAATCCAAATCATCCATACTCACCATGGTAACTCAATCAGACCCTCTAAAACAAACAAAAAAATCAGTTAAATAACCTTATGTATCTCATTAATTAAAAAATTTATTATCGTTTAATCTTAGTATGCGAATTGGACTTCTCCTCTAACATCCATTATACATAACATTCTATAAAATAAGTGAATGAAAGAACTTCCAAATGATACCTTGGTTTAGACACTGTTCTACTAAGAGTCGTGTGGCCTGTCAAAAAGACACTTGTATTTAGACTGGAGCTACTGAGTTTTGATTGATTCCTGTCAGAATGACGAACAGATTTGGACACTGTTCTACTAAAAGTCAACCTACCTGTCAAAATGACAATTGAATTTGGANNGTTCTACTAAAAGTCGTCCGGCCTGTCAAATTGACATTTGTATTTGGACTGGAGCTACCGGGTTTTGTTGGTCCCTGTCCAAATGACGACCTGGTTTGGACTCACTTCTACTAAAAGCCGTGCATGTTGTCAAAATGACACTTGTATTTGGACTAGAACGCTGGGTTTTGAGATTAATTCCTGTCAGAATGACGACTTGATTTGGACTCTGTTCTAATAAAAGTCAACCTAGCTGTCAAAATGACACTTACATTTGGACTATTCCCTACCAAAAGTCGATCGTATTTACAATTGTTCAACATTCTTTTAAGACATAAAAAGACCCCCAAGCAAAATGCCTGAGAGCCTTTGGAAGTTTTTTTACGTCTTTTGTGGCAGGGTGTTTATTTATCTATCTCTTCTCAACAGCTTTTCCACCCTTAAAAAATTTACTTTTAAAGAACACAAATGTTAACGTAACGGTGAAAATAAAAGTGATTGCCATCCCAGTGAAATAGAAGACCCAATGTTCCGGATAAACTGAGAGGAATGATAGAACTCCCCCCACTCCGACAGAGGTAGCTTTTACCCCTTGTGCCGCAAGATAGGCACTTCCAAGTGCACTTCCTATCATAACAGCTATGAAAGGATATCTGAATCGGAGGTTGATTCCGTAAATCGCTGGTTCGGTAACCCCGAGCCATGCGGATAAGGTTGCAGTGAGTGACACACTTTTTAATTTTGGGTTTTGTTTCAGAATAAAGAACATAGTCAAAGCAGCAGCACCTTGGGCGAGTGTAACTGTTTCCCCAATCGGCCATAAAGTCACATAGCCAAGCGTACCTGCCATTTGGAGATTTACCCCTAAGAAAATATGGTGCATACCAGTAATAACAAGAGGACCTGAAATAAATCCATACACGCCTCCAGCAAACGCAGGTGATACTTCAAATAAATAAAGAATACCATTCGTGATCCAGTTTGAACCTGTCATCGTAATAGGCCCGATAACTCCGAATGTTAATAGACCAGCGAAGACTAATGCGAACGGTGCCACAAATATCATTTGTAAATTATCTGGAATAAATCGCTTCAAACGCTTCTCAGACCAGACTAATATCCATGTAGCAAAAATAACCGGAAGAACTTGTCCTTGATATCCTATTTTGGCAATGTCCCAGCCAAATAAACTCCAGTATTCTACTTCACTTGGATTTTCTGCATATGCATAGGCTGACATTAATGAAGGATGTACTAATAATAGCCCTAATACAATCCCTAATAACGGACTGCCACCAAATTTTTTAGCAGCGGACCATGCGATGAGCACAGGCAAAAATGTAAATGCTGTATTAGCAATGACATTAATAAATTCCGCAAAACCTGTCCAACCCTCATATACATCTAATAAGGATTTCTCATCAAAGAAAATACCAGGGTTTGCAAGCATATTATTTAATCCCAATAGAAGACCTGCAGCAACAATTGCCGGGAGAATTGGAATAAAGATGTCTGCTAAAACCCTTACAACTCTCTGAATGATGTTTCCCTTTTTTGCAGTAATCTGCTTCATCTCATCCTTGCTTACCTCTTCCGCACCGGTCTGATTTACAAACTCACTGTAAACTTTCTCAACTAGCCCAGGACCAATGATAATTTGGTACTGGCCATTCACTGAGAATGTTCCCTTAACCAGTTCATTTTCCTCTAATGCCTCTTTATTCACTTGGCTCTCATCTTCTAATACTAAACGGAGCCTTGTCACGCAGTGTGTTGCATTACTGACGTTTTCAGACCCACCGATATTTTTAATAATACTAGAAACCTGATCTTTAAAATCCATGCGATACCCCTCCAATCTAACTAATCCCTATAAATTTTCAACTTGTTTAAACAAGTTAATTATAGTACAGTATATTTGGTTGTCAATAAAAAATTTAAAAGAGGAGTGTTCACTTTGGATATACGGGTCACACCTATGAGTCATTATGGTTCTTACATGGCAGTCACATACCAAGAGAATCCAAGCCCTGAGAAAAATGGGCTATATATAAATTCAGTAAAGGGAAAATCCAAACATCATCAAAATGCTCTTAAAGTTATCCCGACAATAAATGGGACTCCTGTTGAATTCACCTATGAAGCTGACGGATTTAAGATTGTCCTGTCATTTGATGGCGGTAAAATCTATTTATGCTTTGAAGATGCTGAAAGAGTTTTTGTAAAAGGACAAGGGGATAATGTTGGTTTGACACTGGATACCCAACCAATTTTCAACTTCGAATATAACTATCTTTTAGGTAACACTGGTGAAGAATATTGCATTGTAAACAGCTACAAGAATCTCACAAAATACATGGTCTTTGCACCTCAGGGATCAGTATCACTTCAACAAAACGTATTCATCGATACGACAGGCAGCACAAACAAAGCAGATAACCTGTCGAGTATCCAAATCACCTCAACGAAAGATTCAAATGAATTCTTATGTGTCATTGAAGACATTGCTACGAACGGAGCAATTCCGGAAAAACGAGAGTACAAGTTTGAAGATGCATTGAATAAGAGCACCAATCATTTTCTGAATTTCTTATCTAAGCACCCAATTGTTCCAAAAAGATATCAACAAACACTAAGAGATGCTGCTTATCTAAATTGGACATGTGTAGTGAATGAACAAGGGTTATTGAAAAGAAAAGCTATATATATGTCAAACTCGAACTTTCCAGGAGTTTGGAGTTGGGATAATGCATTCAATGCATTAGCACTCGCGGGTGTTGATGATGAACTTGCATGGGATCAAATTCAATTATTATTCGATTATCAGGACGACAAAGGCCAAATCCCTGGTTCTATAAGTGATTCAACCATCCGCTGGAATTTCTCAAAGCCGCCTGTACAAGGATTATTTGTATTAAAGATGATGGAAAAAATGACCTTGACTACTGAACAGTTAGAGAAAATCTTTACTCAGATTCGTAGACATGTTGAATTTTATCTCCGATACAAAGATTTCAATGGTGACGGGATTTGCGAATACCATCACGGTAATGATTCTGGACAGGACAACAGTACGGTATTCAAAAATGCAGACATTATCGATTCACCAGACTTAACTGCTTTCTTGATAAAATCGATGGATATGCTTGCTGTTGTGGCAGAAAAACTTGATAGAGATCAAGATAAAAAATACTGGGAAGAACAATCCGTAAAATACACACAGAAGTTTTGCGACTATTTCCTTGTTGAGGACCTTCCAGTCGCTCGATATACAAGGGACGGTAAAGTCATTGAAAGCGATGGAATCCTGCCTTTAATATCAATCATCTTGGCAAACAAACTTCCTGAAGCTACTAAAAAGAACATCATCAATATTCTAAAGAGTGAAAGGTATTTAACGAAGTGGGGAATCGCATCAGAAGCCATTGACAGTCCCTATTATGATGAGGATGCCTATTGGAGAGGACCAATTTGGGCTCCTACCACTCTCCTTTTTATAGAGGCATTTGAAGAATGCGGAGAACAAGAATTAGCGAATGAACTAACTGAGAAGTTTCTTGAACTATGTAAAAATGGGGGATTTGCAGAGAACTTCCATGCTGAAACAGGAAGAGGTTTGCGAGACCTTGCTCATACATGGACGTCAAGCGTATTTATCCATTTAGCAAAAAAACTGGCGAAGTAATAACAAAAAAAGTGTGCGAGAAGCTTTATCTCGTACACTTTCTTATTTTCGTTGTGTTTGGTCGAAGAACACAAAGTTACTTGGAGTATGCCTAGACATGGTATATTCAAACATCACACCATCCGCATTAAAAATATGACTAGTTACAACGACTACACTATTAAATCCATCTAGCTCTAAATATTTTTCATCCAATTCATTTGTTCTTTCTACCACCATTTTTCGTTTTGCAGTGACCGCTCGCTGGTCCAGCTCTCTATCTAAGAATTCATAAATTGAATCCTCCGCTATCTCCAACGTTAATCCTTTAGCAATATCTTTCCTAAAATAATTATAGTCCATGATGACCGGATTTCCTTCTAAATAACGGACACGCTTTAGGTGATACACTACAACACCAATTGGAAACCTGGTTTGCTCATGAAGGTTTTGATCTACCACCAATTCCTCAAAGACGATGACTTCCGTCCGATGCTTTTTATGGTTTCGAATAGCAAACTCCTTAAATGTTTCCGTCTCACCGAACATATATTCATTTTTTCCGAAGTCCTGATAAATAACACGGACACCTTTTCCTTGTTTGGTTTGAACATATCCATCGTCCACAAGGTTTCCGATTGCTCTTCGTAATGTGTTTCTTGAGCACCCATACTTTTTAACTAATGTGTTCTCTGAAGGAATGAATTGTTGATAATGGTAAACATTTTGCTCAATTTTCCTCTTTAAATCTTCATATATTTTTTCGTACTTTATACCTGACATAATAGCCTCCTATGCCCTATATAGTTTCAAAGAAAATAAAAACATAGGTTTTTCTTCTTCAGAATCTTTCTATACTTGGATTAACAGGGTAACAACTTCAAATCTCATACTATCTTCATACCGTTCTTTATTACAAGTATATCATTAAAATTTTATTCATTTATTTTTTACGTAAAATAACTATTTTCAATTTACATGGCCAGTTTTAAGGCAAAATAAAACAGGCTACCTCATCATAGATGAAATAGCCTGTAAACGTTGATAAATCAATGTTTTTATTAAGATTAACGTTTTGAGAACTGAGGTGCACGACGAGCGCCTTTAAGACCGTATTTCTTACGCTCTTTCATACGTGGGTCACGTGTTAATAGTCCAGCTGATTTTAATGATGGACGGAACTCAGGGTCAGCTTGTAGTAACGCACGAGCGATACCGTGGCGAATTGCGCCAGCTTGACCTGTGTAACCACCACCATTTACATTTACAAGAACGTCATAACGTCCTACAGTTTCAGTAGCAATTAGAGGTTGATTTACAACTGCTCTTAAAGCTTCGAATGGAATATATTCTGCAATGTCACGACCGTTGATAACAATACGTCCGTCGCCAGGAACTAAACGTACACGTGCAACAGAGCTCTTACGACGACCAGTGCCATAATATTGTACCTGTGCCAAATTAATACCCTCCTTATTAATTAACCGCGAAGTTCGTAAACTTCAGGTTGTTGTGCTTGATGTGGATGTTCGCTTCCAGCATAAACGTGCAATTTCTTCGCCATTTGACGGCCAAGTGAACCTTTTGGAAGCATTCCTTTGATTGCAAGTTCAAGCATTTTTGTTGGATAGTTTGTGCGCATTTCTAACGCAGTTCTTGATTTTAATCCGCCAGAATATTGGCTGTGACGGTAGTAAAGCTTATCGTGTAGCTTATTACCAGTTAATTCGATTTTTTCAGCGTTGATAATGATCACATTATCACCAGTGTCAACATGTGGTGTATAAGTTGGTTTGTGTTTTCCACGAAGTAATGTTGCAACTTCAGTTGATAAACGACCTAAAGTTTTGCCTGCAGCATCTACAACATACCATTTGCGTTCTATATTACTAGCATTAGCCATAAATGTTGTACGCATGAGTTTCCCTCCTAATTTCACTAACGTTTCATATTGTATTTAATCACGATTAAAGTTCCGGGGCTTTAACGTGGGGTTTAAATATCATACCTAAAATATAATATAACTTTCAAGGTGTATTGTCAAGAAAATGTTACACCAGGATTAGTTGTTATAACATTTTTCTAACTTCCTATTCCTTCCATTCTTCATAGAACACCTGCCATAGGTATAAACCATGGCCGGGAGCCGTTTTTCCTGCTAGCGATCGGTCTTTTCCAGTCAATATAGACGGTACCGTTTTTGCATCTTTTTGGCCACTTCCAACATCTAGTAAAGTACCCATTATTATTCGTACCATATTATACAAAAAACCACTTCCAATAAATGAAAAAATGAGTTCATCGTCAAGTTTTTCCATTTTTATTTGATAAATCGTACGAACCTTATCCTGCACTTCTGTCTTGGATGCACAAAAGCTAGTAAAATCATGTGTACCCTCTAAAAAAGAAGCAGCTTCTTTCATGGCTTGAAGGTTTAGTGAATATGGATAATGATAAGTATATTGGCGTTTAAAAACGCTTGGCTCTTCATTAGTCCACAGTCGATACCGGTATTCCTTCGCTTTTACATCAAAACGCGCATGAAAATCTGGATCGACCTTTTCTACAGTCTGAACTCGAATGTCCTCCGGGAGCATCGAATTCAGGGCTTTTCTCCACCCTTCGACAGGGATTGTCAAAGGTGAATCAAAATGAACGACTTGTCCAAGGGCATGAACATTTGCATCGGTTCGACCAGAAGCGACAATTTTTATGTGCTCCCCTTTATGCATTTTTTGTAAAACATATTCGAACTCCGATTGAACGGTTCGTTTATTCGGTTGTACCTGGTAACCTGAAAACTGGGTCCCATCATACGAAATGATGCATTTATACCGACTCATCTTTTCCCTCATCCACGTAATAAAAATAGTATAGCTGCTGTTGCAAATAACAACACGAGCATCAGTGTATCAAGGCCACGCCACTGTAATAAACGCAGCTTTGTTCGTCCTTCTCCACCACGATAGCCTCTAGCTTCCATAGCGATTGCAAGTTCCTCCGCACGTTTAAATGAACTAATAAACAAAGGAATTAATAAAGGAACAATAGCCTTCATTCGGTCCTTAATCGGACCACTCGTAAATTCGACACCACGTGCAGCCTGTGCCTTCATAATCTTCTCTGTTTCTTGCATTAATGTCGGAATAAATCGAAGTGAAATCGACATCATCAGTGCAAGTTCATGTGTAGGAAGTCCAATTTTTTTAAACGGTGATAATAAACTTTCCATGCCATCGGTTATCTCAATTGGCGTACTAGTTAGTGTTAATATTGTGGTCATAATAATTAAATATAATAGCCGTAAAGAGATAAATATCCCCTGTCTCACTCCGCCTTCATAAACCTGAAGCCAATCAAAGTCGACTAAGACGTCTCCTTCTTTCGTTAAAAAGATATGGAGAATGAAGGTAAACAGGATAACCCATAAAATTGGTTTCAACCCCGACAGAATGTAGCGTAAGGGGACCTTTGTTAGCAGTACAATTGTTAAGGTGTAAATCCCCAAAAGTGCGTAGGTTAGAACTGAATTCGCGATAAAGACAATAAACACATAAAAGAAAATTAATAAGAGCTTGGCCCGAGGGTCCATTCGATGTAGGGGGGAGTTACCTGGTATATAGCGACCTATTATGATGTTCATTGACTGGCCCCCTTATCTTTAAAGGCTTCTCCGACATAGCGAACAATTTCATTGACTGATAAACTTGCCATCGGTGGAATCTCAATGCCTAATTTATCCTCAAGCAACCCTTTCAATCTTACTGCTTCTGGTACGTCCAACCCCAAATGTAGAACCTGCTCGGGATTTGAAAAAATCTCAATAGGACTTCCTTGAAATTTAATAGTTCCTTTTTCCATAACAAGAATTTGATCGGCATATCGGGAAGCATCCTCCATGCTATGGGTTACAAGAACAGTCGTAAGCCTTCGCTCTTTGTGGAGCTTATAAAACATTTCCATAATTTCATACCGGCCACGCGGATCTAATCCTGCAGTAGGCTCGTCCAAAACGAGTACTTGTGGGTTCATAGCCAGGATTCCAGCAATCGCCACCCGTCTCATTTGACCGCCACTCAAATCAAAAGGTGATTTCGTTAAATACTCTTCCGTAAGCCCCACCATTTTTATTGTCTGTCGTGCTCTGTTCTGTGCTTCATCTAATGGCACACCAAAGTTTAACGGACCAAAACAAATATCTTTCTCAACCGTTTCCTCGAACAGTTGGTGTTCAGGGAATTGAAACACTACCCCGACATTTTTTCGAAGAGGCTTAAGATTTTTTTCTTTTTGCTTTGATGTAATGGTACGGTCACCGATTGTAATCGAACCAGAAGTTGGCTGCAAGAGTCCATTTAAATGTTGAAGTATCGTTGATTTTCCGGAGCCCGTATGGCCGATAATAGCGGTGTATGAACCAGACTTTATTTCCGCATTCACATCATATAATGCTAGTCTTTCAAAGGGTGAACGAATCTGGTAACGATGCTCTAGTTTTTCGATTGTAATGTCCATAACTCATTCACCAAGCTTTCTTCTGTTATATGATTCTTAGAAAGAGGAACGCCAATTGATCGTAGTTTCTTAGATACCTTTACAGAAAATGGTAAATCTAATCCGATTTCAACAAGCTTATCATCTAATGCAAAAATTTCCTCTGGCTTTCCTTCAGCAAATAAGCGTCCCTGGTTCATCACAATCATTCGGTCAGCTCTTGCTGCTTCCTCTAAATCATGAGTGATTGACATCACCGTGATTTGACTTTCATTTTTGATTTCTCGTATTGTTTCTAACACCTCTGTGCGCCCAATAGGATCCAGCATCGAGGTTGCCTCATCTAAAATAATTAAATCCGGTTGGACCGCAAGAACCCCCGCAATTGCTACCCTTTGCTTTTGACCTCCTGAGAGCTGATGCGGCTCATGCTCAAGAAATTCCCCCATCTTTACCAGATCAATCACTCTTTCAATACGAGAAAGCATCGTTTCGCGAGGCAATCCGTTATTTTCCATCCCGAAAGCAATATCATCTTTAACCGTGGTTCCAACAAATTGGTTATCTGGATTCTGAAACACCATGCCAATTTTCCTGCGAATATCCCATATAGACTCTTCGTTTAGCTTGATGCCCTCAATCGTTACGCTGCCTGTTTGAGGTAACAATAACCCATTTAGAATTCGCGCTAATGTGGATTTACCAGAGCCATTATGGCCGACAATCGCAAGCCATTCTCCTTTTTGAACAGAGAATGATAGGTTTTCCAATGCAAACCTCGTGTTTTCTGCATATTTATAGCTTATCTGATCCACGACCAAAAGGTTTTCACTCATGCTCATCCCCCACTTAAGTCAAATGTGTCATCACACATTTGCACAGTGTTAAATAAATTATTTCCATAGAAATAAAATGTTTCTCATCTCAACTTACTACCTTCAAAATTATTCGTTTCTTCCTTATCTGTCAAGGGAATAAAAGCGTGTTATTCCAATATTTCAGGAGAAGTATGTTTATATTGTGCGTAATCAATAAGGAGAGTAAATTATTATTTGTAGATAATTCTATCTTTTTCGAAAAATAATAAATATAAAATAAAAAGGGCTTAGACCAGTTTAATAAACTGTCCCGCCCCTCTAATGTAAAGAATTAAACTAACTCAATGATAACCATTGGTGCACCGTCACCACGACGAGGTCCAAGTTTCATGATACGAGTGTATCCACCTTGACGCTCTTCATAACGAGTTGCGATGTCACTGAATAATTTTTGTAGCGCATCTTGACCAGACTCTTCGTTTGCAACTTCATTACGGATGTAAGATGCTGCTTGACGACGAGCGTGAAGGTCACCACGCTTACCTAATGTAATCATTTTTTCTACAACTGATTTTAATTCCTTCGCACGAGCTTCAGTTGTTTCGATACGCTCATTGATGATTAAGTCAGTAGTAAGGTCACGTAATAACGCCTTACGTTGCGCGCTTGTACGTCCTAATTTTTGGTATGACATGAGGTATTCCCTCCTTTGTTGAATTATTATGAAAGACAAAGCATTAGATAACTAGGCTCTTGTAACAAGTATGACTGAACGTGTAAGAAAGACGCCTCTAATCCGCATAATTCAAAACGAGTCAGTCATCTTTACGTAAACCTAAACCAAGCTCTTCTAGTTTAGCCTTAACTTCTTCTAAAGATTTACGACCAAGGTTACGTACCTTCATCATATCCTCTTCAGTTTTATGAGCAAGTTCTTGAACCGTATTGATTCCTGCTCTCTTTAAGCAGTTATATGAACGAACTGAGAGATCTAACTCTTCAATTGTCATCTCGAGGACTTTCTCTTTTTGATCCTCTTCTTTTTCAACCATAATTTCTGCATTTTGAGCTTCATCCGTTAATCCTACAAAAATATTTAAATGTTCTGTTAGGATTTTCGCACCCAGTGCAATCGCTTCTTTTGGACCAGTACTACCATCAGTCCAAACATCAAAAGTCAGTTTGTCAAAGTTTGCGACCTGTCCAACACGTGTCTTTTCCACTTGGTAATTAACACGTGAAACTGGAGTATAGATGGAGTCAATCGGGATTACACCGATTGGTCGATCTTCACGTTTGTTCGCATCAGCCGGAGAATATCCTCGTCCACGCTTCGCAGTAAATCTCACACGAAAATGTGCGTCCTTAGCAAGTGTTGCAATGTGTAGATCTGGGTTTAAGATTTCAACATCACTGTCATGTGTGATGTCAGAAGCTTTAACCGGACCTTCACCTTGAACATCAATCTCAAGAGTCTTCTCTTCATCAGAGTAGATTTTAAGAGCTAATTTCTTCACATTTAAGATTATAGATGTTACATCTTCGACGACGCCTTCGATTGTTGAGAACTCATGTAGTACCCCGTCTATTTGAATAGACGTTACAGCGGCACCAGGAAGAGAAGATAATAGGATACGACGTAAGGAGTTACCCAAAGTTGTTCCATATCCACGCTCAAGTGGCTCGACGACGAATTTACCGTATTTGGCATCTTCGCTGATTTCAACCGTTTCGATTTTTGGTTTTTCAATTTCGATCATTTATAAACCCTCCTTCAAAACGTCGAAACCTCGGCTAGACCATGATCATTGACGTCTAACCGAAATTCCCAATAGTTAAGTTCCCTATCTGTGCACAACAACAACTCGATTCATTCTGTAAAGAACTTATAAACAAAACATGGCGATTCGTGAATCGACCTCACTCACGCCGTTGTTACACTTATAAGAATAAAAAAGTTTATCAAAACCCATTAATCCATTATAGCCATGGATAATAAATCTTATACAGAAAAAAGATCAAATACGTCCGCTAATGTTACACACGACGACGTTTTGGTGGGCGACATCCGTTATGTGGTACTGGAGTAACATCTTTAATAGCTGTAACTTCAAGACCAGCAGCTTGAAGAGCACGAATTGCAGCTTCACGTCCTGCGCCAGGGCCTTTTACAGTTACTTCAAGAGTTCTCATACCATGTTCCATTGAAGCTTTAGCAGCTGTTTCAGCAGCCATTTGTGCAGCAAATGGAGTAGATTTACGTGAACCTTTGAAACCAAGAGCACCAGCACTTGACCAAGAGATTGCATTTCCGTGTGCATCTGTAATTGTTACGATCGTATTGTTGAATGTTGAACGGATGTGTGCTACACCAGTTTCAATATTCTTTTTTACACGACGTTTACGAGTATTCGTTTTACGTGCCATTTATCCATTACCTCCCTTACTATTTCTTCTTGTTCGCTACAGTACGACGAGGTCCCTTACGTGTACGAGCATTATTTTTAGTATTTTGACCTCTTACAGGCAATCCACGACGATGACGTAGACCACGGTAAGAACCGATTTCGATTAAACGTTTGATGTTAAGTGAAACTTCACGACGAAGGTCACCTTCTACTTTGTAACGGTCAACGATTTCACGAATCTTAGTTAGTTCGTCTTCAGTAAGATCACGAACTCGTGTATCTTCAGAAACACCAGCTTCTGCTAAGATTTTTTGTGCAGTTGGACGTCCGATTCCAAAAATATATGTTAATGATATAACTACACGTTTTTCACGTGGAATATCAACACCAGCAATACGTGCCATTTAGACGTACACCTCCTTATTAATTAGCCTTGTTTTTGTTTATGTTTTGGGTTTTCACAAATTACCATTACTTTACCTTTTCTACGAATAACTTTACACTTTTCGCAGATAGGTTTTACTGATGGTCTCACTTTCATTTTTCAAACCTCCTTGATAGTTCGGAGCGCATTTATTTAAAACGGTACGTAATCCTACCGCGAGTCAAGTCATAAGGTGATAATTCAACCGTAACCTTGTCTCCAGGTAAAATACGAATAAAGTGCATGCGAATTTTACCAGAAACATGGGCCAAAACAGTATGACCATTCTCTAATTCAACTTTAAACATTGCATTAGGTAATGTTTCTGCAACAGTACCTTCAACTTCAATTACATCGTCTTTCGCCATTGGAATGTTCTCCCTTCTTCAAATCAGTAACTTGCTCATTGACAAACTTCGATACACTCAGGACTTCAACGTTTGCCATCGACCAGTTTTGTTAATACTGCTCTGAACTTCCGGAGATACGTAATCAAAAATTAGATGAATGTTATTCATGAATAGGGTTTGTGCCTTACAATTTTGTTAAGATCTCATACCCTGTTTCTGTAATAGCAATCGTATGTTCAAAATGCGCACACGTTTTGCCATCGACTGTTACAACAGTCCAGTTATCTGCTAACGTCTTCACGTATCGACTACCTGCATTTACCATCGGTTCAACGGCAAGTACCATTCCTGGTTTTAAACGTGGTCCCTTATTAGGAGGACCGAAATGTGGAATTTGTGGTTCCTCATGTAATTCTTTGCCTACACCGTGACCAACATATTCACGAACAATCGAAAAATCATGTGACTCGACATAAACTTGAATTGCATGAGAAATATTTGAAAGACGCACACCAGGTTTTGCTTCTTCTAATCCTCTATAAAGGGATTCCTTTGTAACTTCAAGAAGTTTTTGATTTTCAGGTGAAATCGTACCAACCGGATATGTCCAAGCTGAATCACCATGATATCCTTTGTACTCGGCGCCGATATCAATACTTATAATATCTCCATCATTTAAGACGCGATTACCCGGGATACCGTGTACCAACTCTTCATTTACAGAAGTACAGATACTACCGCGAAAACCATTATACCCTTTAAAAGAAGGAATTGCATCATATCCACGAATAAACTTTTCAGCAATTGTATCCAGTTCTTCCGTTGAAATCCCTGGAGCAATATATTTTTGTAATTCTTGGTGTGTCAATGCAACGATCCTACCGGCTTCGCGCATTATCTCAATCTCTCTAGGTGACTTACAGATTATCATCTACTTTAATCCCCCAAGGAGCTCCTCTACATCACCAAAAACTTTGTTAATTTCTTGTTGTCCATCGATATTACGTAGATAGCCCTTTTCCTGATAAAAGTCAAGAAGTGGCTTAGATTGCTCGATATTCACTTGAAGACGAGTCCCAACTGTCTCCGCATTATCATCGGCACGCTGATATAGTTCTCCACCACACTTATCGCATGTCCCTTCCTGACTAGGTGGGTTGAATACTAAGTGGTAGGTAGAACCACAATCCTTACAAATACGACGACCAGTTAGTCGCTCGAGTAAAATATCAGAATCAACTTCTATGTTAATCACATAATCAATCTTCTTACCGAGATCAGTAAGGATTGCCTCAAGTGCTTCTGCTTGTGGAACGGTACGTGGAAATCCATCAAGTAAAAATCCTTGGTTGCAATCATCTTTGCTTAATCGCTCACGGACAATTCCGATCGTAACTTCATCAGGAACAAGCTCACCTTTATCCATAAAAGATTTTGCTTGAAGTCCTAGTTCTGTTCCATCTTTTATTGCAGCACGGAACATATCTCCTGTTGAGATATGAGGGATATTGTACTTTTCTACGATTCTTTCAGCTTGAGTGCCTTTACCCGCACCCGGAAGCCCCATTAATACTAAGTTCAAGTGATTTGCCCCCTCAGCCTCTTATCTTAGAGGTGCTGGGAAAGAACATTCCCAGAACCTTATTTGATAAATCCTTTATAATGACGTTTTACAAGCTGACTTTCAAGTTGCTTCATTGTCTCAAGTGCAACACCGACAACGATAAGCAAACTAGTTCCACCAATTTGTGCAGACTGCGGTAAATTCGCAAATTTTATAAAGAATACAGGAAGAACAGAAATTGCTGCTAAGAAAATAGAACCAACAAAAGTCAATCGATACAGAATTTTTGTTACATATTCTTGCGTATTTCTTCCTGGACGAATCCCTGGAATGTAGCCGCCTTGCTTTTTCAAATTATCTGCCATTTGCTCAGGATTCACTTGAACAAATGTATAGAAATATGAGAACGCAATGATTAGCGCGATATAAATGATCATTCCCACAGGTTGGGTATAATCAAAATATTTTTGAATCCATTCAGTTACCGCATTAGGACCAAAGAACGATGCGATCGTCGGTGGTGTGATAATGAAGGAAACTGCAAAGATTACAGGAATAACACCAGCCGCATTTACTTTTAATGGTAAATGTGTGGAGTGTCCTCCAACCGGGCTATTAGCAGCTAACCGCTTTGCATATTGTATTGGAATTTTACGTAAAGCTTGTTGTACGAATATTACACCTACGACAACAGCTATAATTGCAATTAGCAGTAAAACAACAGTGATGATGCTAAGGAATAATTGATCTCCTGCATCTTCAAATTGTTGAATATAGATTTGATTTACAGCTGTAGGAATACCGGCAACAATACCAGCGAAAATTATAATAGAAATCCCGTTTCCGACGCCCTTCGCTGTAATTTGTTCACCTAACCACATTAGAAATGCAGTACCAGCAGTTAATACAACAGCGATTAATAAATACGTTCCGATGCTTGGATTTACAATTAACATTCCATTTGACATATTGTTAAAGCCGTATGACATACCCAATGCTTGGATGAAACCAAGCACGATTGTTCCATAGCGAGTAAACTGTGCTAATTTACGACGTCCAACTTCTCCTTGCTTAGACCATTCCGTAAATTTTGGAACAACGTCCATTTGCAACAATTGAATGATAATTGATGCAGTAATGTAAGGCATGATTCCCATCGCAAGGATTGAGAAGTTAAACAATGCTCCACCACCAAATGTATTTAAGAGGCCAAACGCTGTATTGCTATCAGTCGCTTTTAAAACATCGGCATTGACATTTGGTACTGGAATAAAGGTGCCGATTCGAAATACTACTAACATAAGTAAGGTGAATATAATTTTGTTTCTTATATCACCAACGCGCATAAAATTGGAGATTGTTTGAAACATTAGATCACCTCAGTTGTTCCGCCAGCAGCTTCAATCGCTTGTTGAGCAGAAGAGGAGAATTTGTGAGCTCTAACTGTTAGCTTTTTATCAAGAGTACCTTTACCAAGGACCTTAATACCAGCATTAAGTTTACTTACAACACCAGTTTCAATTAATAGTTCAGGTGTTACTTCTGTTCCGTCTTCAAAACGATTTAATGTTTCAAGGTTAACAATTGCAAAGTCTTTGCGATTGATGTTTGTGAAACCACGTTTTGGTAAACGTTGGAATAAAGGCATTTGACCACCTTCAAATCCAGGACGAACACCGCCACCTGAACGTGCATTTTGACCTTTATGACCTTTACCAGCAGTTTTACCATTACCTGAACCAGTTCCACGTCCTACACGATTACGTGTTTTACGGGACCCTTCAGTTGCTTGTAATTCATGAAGTTTCATTTGGGCACCTCCTTATTTCAGAAAAAAATCGAATTATTGTTCTTTAACCGTAACTAGGTGAGCAACTTTATTAATCATACCGCGAATCGCAGCATTATCATCAAGAACAACAGTCTGATGTAATTTTTTCAATCCAAGAGTACGAACAGTTACACGTTGGTCTTCAGGACGTCCAATGACACTGCGAGTGAGGGTGATTGCTAATTTCTTTGACATTATGTTTTCCCTCCTATCCTAACAGTTCTTCTACTGATTTACCACGTAACTTAGCTACTTCTTCAGCACGCTTTAATTGTCCTAAACCTTGTAGTGTTGCACGAATCATATTTACTGGAGTATTCGTACCTAAAGATTTAGAAAGGATATCACCAATACCAGCAAGTTCTAATACCGCACGAACTGGTCCACCAGCGATAACTCCAGTACCTTCAGAAGCAGGCTTTAGGAATACTTCTCCTGCTCCAAATTGTCCAATTACTTGGTGAGGAATTGTTGTTCCAACCATTGGTACAGAGATTAGATTCTTTTTAGCATCTTCAATTGCTTTACGAATTGCATCTGGAACTTCTTGTGCTTTACCAGTTCCAAATCCAACATGTCCGTTCTTATCACCAACTACTACTAGTGCTGCAAAGCGGAAACGACGTCCACCTTTTACAACCTTAGCAACACGGTTAACGGTAACTACGCGTTCTTCAAGTTCTAATTTATTTGGATCAATGCGACGCATCTATAATGTCCCTCCTTTTTAATTAAAATTGTAATCCAGCTTCACGAGCAGCCTCTGCTAGTGCTTTAACACGTCCGTGATATAAGTAACCTCCGCGGTCAAATACAACCTCTTTGATTCCTTTTTCAATTCCGCGCTTTGCAACTAATTCGCCAACTTTTGTAGCTGCATCTACGTTACCAGCACCTTCGATAGAAAGCTCTTTATCTAATGTAGAAGCACTTGCGATTGTTACAGAGTTAACATCATCGATTAATTGAGCGTAAATGTGTTTGTTTGAACGGAACACATTTAAGCGAGGACGAGTAGCAGTTCCTGAAACACGAGAACGAACACGAGCATGTCTTTTTCTACGAACTGCATTTTTATCCTGTTTCGTAATCATTTACGTCTCTCCTTTCTTTTACCTAAAAAGGCTTACTTCGCAGTTTTACCTTCTTTACGACGAACAAATTCACCTTCGTAGCGAATACCTTTTCCTTTATAAGGCTCAGGCGGACGTACACCACGAATATTAGCAGCTAACGCTCCAACACGTTCTTTGTCGATACCTTTAACAATAATCTTAGTGTTAGATGGAACATCGATTTCAACGCCTGTCTCTGGAACGATTTCTACAGGATGAGAATATCCAACGTTTAATACAAGCTTATTTCCAGCTTTCTGAGCACGGTATCCGACCCCGATTAGCTCTAAGCCTCTTTCAAAACCTTTGGATACACCTTCAACCATGTTTCCAAGTAGGCTACGTGTTGTGCCGTGAAGAGCACGGTGTTCTTTATTATCAGTTGGACGAGCAACGTTGATCACGTTGTCTTCAACATTGATTTGCATATCAGGATGGAAAGCACGAGTTAATTCGCCTTTTGGTCCTTTTACAGTAACAGTATTACCGCTGAAAGTTACAGTAACACCAGTTGGTATTTCGATTGGTTTTTTACCAATACGTGACATGTACTACACCTCCATTCTTATCAAGCTATTACCAAACGTAAGCTAATATTTCTCCGCCGGCTTGCTTTTGACGAGCTTCTTTATCAGTTAATACACCTTGTGAAGTTGAAACGATCGCGATTCCTAAACCGTTTAACACACGTGGTACTTCATTAGACTTTGCATATACACGTAGACCAGGCTTACTAATACGCTTAAGGCCAGTAATTACGCGCTCATTGTTTGCACCGTATTTTAAGAAGATACGGATGATACCTTGTTTGTCATCTTCAATAAATTCAACATCACGAACGAAACCTTCACGTTTTAAGATTTCAGCGATTTCCCTTTTGATGTTTGATGCAGGGATTTCAAGTTTTTCGTGACGAACCATGTTCGCATTACGGATGCGAGTAAGCATATCTGCAATTGGATCTGTCATCACCATAGTATTTTTACCTCCTTCCCAATTCGGGGTTTACCAACTTGCTTTTTTTACACCAGGAATTTGACCCTTATAAGCTAGTTCACGGAAACAAATACGGCATAATTTAAATTTACGTAATACAGAGTGTGGACGGCCGCAACGCTCGCAACGAGTGTACTCTTGTACTTTAAATTTCTGTGTGCGTTTTTGTTTCGCAATCATTGATTTTTTAGCCACGTTTTCGCCTCCTTTACTTTTGGAACGGCATACCGAATGCTGTTAATAACTCACGAGCTTCTTCGTCAGTATTTGCAGTAGTTACGATAACGATATCCATACCACGAACTTTACTTACTTTATCGTAATCAATTTCAGGGAAAATTAATTGTTCTTTTACACCTAAAGTGTAGTTTCCACGGCCATCAAATGATTTCTTTGATACACCACGGAAGTCACGTACACGTGGAAGTGAGATAGAAACAAGCTTATCTAGGAATTCGTACATACGCTCACCACGTAGTGTAACTTTCGCACCGATCGGCATTCCTTCACGAAGACGGAAACCAGCGATTGAATTCTTAGCTCTAGTTACAACTGGTTTCTGTCCACTTAGAGCAGCTAATTCCTCTACTGCGTTATCTAATACTTTAGAGTTTTGAACTGCGTCACCAACGCCCATGTTGATCACGATTTTATCTACTTTCGGAACTTGCATAACAGACTTATAGTTAAACTTGCTCATTAGAGCAGGTGTAATTTCTTTTTGAAACTTTTCTTTTAGGCGGTTCATGTAATTACCTCCTTTCTTCGTTTACTATTTATCTAAAACTTCACCAGATTTTTTTGATACACGTACCTTTTTGCCATCAACTTCTTTGTAACCAACACGTGTTGGATTACCAGACTTAGGATCTAATGGCAATACATTTGATACATGAATAGGTGCCTCTTGGCTAATGATACCACCTTGTGGATTCGCTTGAGACGGTTTTGAGTGTTTCTTTACGATATTAACGCCTTCTACAAGAACACGGTCTTTCTTTGGGTAGCTTTCAAGGATCACACCTTGTTTACCTTTATCTTTCCCTGAAATAACCTGTACCTTGTCACCCTTTTTTACATGCATCTATTTCGCACCTCCTTAAAGGCCAATCGATTTCGAATTATAATACTTCTGGAGCTAGTGAAACAATTTTCATAAAGTTACTATCACGTAATTCACGTGCTACCGGACCGAAGATACGAGTTCCACGTGGACTCTTGTCGTCACGGATAATAACACAAGCATTTTCATCAAAACGGATGTATGTTCCGTCATTACGACGTACACCACGCTTCGTACGTACAACTACAGCCTTAACTACGTCACCTTTTTTAACAACGCCACCTGGTGTTGCTTGTTTTACTGTACATACAATAACATCACCAATATTTGCTGTTTTACGACCAGAACCACCTAATACTTTAATAGTAAGTACCTCACGTGCTCCTGAGTTGTCGGCAACTTTCAAACGAGTTTCTTGTTGAATCATTCATGAAACCTCCCTTCGGATTATTGATTGATCCGAACAAATATAATTAGATAATAACTGCCTTTTCTACTACTTCAACAAGACGGAAGCGTTTTGTAGCAGATAATGGGCGAGTCTCCATAATTTTTACGATGTCGCCAGTTTTTGCAACATTGTTTTCATCATGTGCTTTAAATTTCTTTGAATACTTTACGCGTTTCCCGTAAAGAGAATGCTTTTTATAAGTTTCTACTAGAACGGTAACTGTTTTATCCATTTTGTCAGATACAACACGTCCAGTGTAAACCTTACGTTGGTTACGTTCACTCACTATCGTAGACCTCCTTCCTGGTTATCGATTATTTACGACCGATTTCTCTTTCGCGGACTACTGTTTTCATACGAGCGATCGATTTACGAACTTCACGAATACGTGCAGTATTCTCAAGTTGACCAGTAGCTAGTTGAAAGCGAAGGTTAAATAACTCTTCTTTTAATGATTTTACTTTTTGTTCTATTTCGGCAGTGGTAAGGTCACGGATTTCATTAGCTTTCATTTGATTCACCACCAATTTCTTCACGTTTTACAAACTTAGTTTTAACTGGTAGTTTATGAGCTGCTAGGCGTAGTGCTTCACGAGCAATCTCTTCAGATACACCTGCAATTTCAAATAATACTTTTCCAGGTTTAACAACTGCTACCCATCCTTCAGGAGCACCTTTACCGGAACCCATACGTACCTCTAGAGGTTTTGATGTATATGGTTTAGATGGGAAAATTTTGATCCAAACTTTACCGCCACGTTTCATATAACGTGTCATCGCGATACGAGCAGCTTCGATTTGGCGGTTTGTAATCCAAGAAGCGTCTTGAGCTTGTAAACCGTATTCACCGAAATGTACTTCAGTACCACCTTTTGCTTGACCACGCATTTTTCCACGGTGTTCTCTGCGGTATTTCACACGTTTTGGTAATAACATATTATTTTCCTCCTTCCTCAGTTTTCTTCTTCGTAGGAAGGACCTCTCCACGATAGATCCATACTTTTACACCGATTTTTCCATAAGTAGTATCAGCTTCTGCAGTACCATAATCGATGTCTGCACGAAGAGTGTGAAGTGGAACTGTTCCTTCACTATAGTGTTCAGCACGAGCAATATCAGCTCCGCCTAAACGACCTGAAGTTTGTGTTTTAATACCTTGTGCACCAGCACGCATTGTGCGTTGAATTGCTTGTTTCTGAGCACGACGGAATGATACACGATTTTCTAATTGACGAGCAATATTTTCAGCTACTAGAGTTGCATCAAGATCAGCTCTTTTAATTTCAAGGATGTTGATGTGGACTCTCTTACCTGTTAATTGGTTTAATGCTTTACGAAGCGCTTCAACTTCTGTACCACCTTTACCAATTACCATACCAGGTTTAGCAGTATGGACAGTAACGTTAATACGGTTAGCTGCACGTTCAATTTCAATTTTTGAAACAGAAGCATCTTTTAAACGTTTTGCGATGTATTCGCGAACTTTAATGTCTTCGTGTAATAAATCTGCATAGTCTTTGCCTGCGTACCATTTTGACTCCCAGTCACGGATGATACCAACACGCATTCCTATTGGATTAACTTTTTGACCCACTACTTATCCCTCCTTCTTTTCTGATACCACGATTGTAATGTGGCTAGTGCGCTTGTTAATCTGACTTGCACGTCCCATAGCTCTTGGACGGAATCTTTTTAATGTTGGACCTTCATTTACATATGCTTCAGTAATAACTAGGTTATTAGCGTCCATTTCGTAGTTATGCTCTGCATTCGCAATCGCAGAATTTAATACTTTTTCTACAATAGGAGAAGCAGCTTTTGGTGTATGACGTAGGATTGCGATTGCTTCACCTACTTGCTTGCCTCGAATTAAATCTGCTACTAAACGAACCTTACGAGGAGCAATACGAACTGTTCTCGCAACAGCTTTAGCTTGCATAGATAATCCTCCTCTCATTAGCGTCTTGTTTTCTTATCGTCACTTGCGTGGCCTTTGTAAGTACGAGTTGGTGCAAATTCACCAAGTTTGTGACCTACCATATCTTCAGTAACATAAACCGGTACATGCTTACGACCATCATATACAGCTATTGTATTACCGATGAATTGTGGGAAAATCGTTGAACGACGTGACCAAGTTTTAATAACTTGTTTCTTTTCAGATCCGTTTTGATTTTCAACCTTTTTCATTAAGTGATCATCTACAAAAGGTCCTTTTTTCAAACTGCGTCCCATAAGTGAACCTCCCTTCGTGATTGACCTACGGTTCCAACGAACCGTAGCACAATCCCGTTATTTTTTACGACGACGTACGATAAATTTATCTGACTTGTTTTTCTTCTTACGAGTTTTCGCACCAAGAGTTGGTTTACCCCATGGAGTCATAGGTGACTTACGTCCGATAGGTGCTTTACCTTCACCACCACCGTGCGGGTGATCGTTAGGGTTCATTACAGATCCACGAACAGTTGGACGTTTACCTAACCAACGTGAACGACCTGCTTTACCAATGTTAACAAGTTCATGTTGTTCGTTCCCAACTTGACCTACAGTTGCACGGCAAGTTCCAAGAATCATACGAACTTCACCAGAATTCAAACGAACTAGAACATATTTACCTTCTTTACCAAGTACTTGTGCAGAAGTACCAGCTGAACGAACTAATTGACCACCTTTACCAGGTTTTAATTCGATATTGTGTACTACTGTACCAACTGGAATGTTTACTAATGGAAGTGCGTTACCTAGTTTAATATCAGATTCAGGTCCTGATACTACCTCCATACCTACTTTTAGGTTTTTTGGAGCAATAATGTAACGTTTTTCTCCATCTGCATAGTTGATTAATGCAATGTTTGCTGAACGGTTTGGATCGTATTCGATCGTAGCAACGCGTCCAGGTATACCATCTTTATCACGTTTGAAGTCGATGATACGGTATTGACGCTTATGTCCGCCAGCTTGATGACGTACTGTTATTTTACCTTGATTATTACGTCCAGCTTTTTTGTTTAAAGGTGCAAGTAATGATTTCTCTGGTCTGTCAGTAGTGATTTCTGCGAAATCTAGTGTTGTCATACCACGACGACCATTAGAGGTTGGTTTGTAATGTTTAATCGCCATCTCTATTTCCCTCCTTCTCTATAAAATTAAACTTCAAAGAATTCGATTTCTTTGCTATCAGCAGTTAATTTAACAATTGCTTTTCTGCGACGATTTGTATATCCACTGTAACGTCCTACACGCTTGAACTTACCTTTGTAGTTCATGATGTTTACTTTTTCAACCTTCACACCGAAAATTTGCTCTATAGCATCTTTAACTTCAGTTTTGTTAGATTTCACGTCAACATCAAATGTGTATTTTTTTTCAGCCATTAAGTCTGATGAACGTTCAGTAATAACAGGGCTCTTAATAATATCACGAGGATCTTTCATTATGCGAGCACCTCCTCTACTTTTTCCACCGCAGCTTTAGTAATCACAAGCTTATCATGGTTTAGAACATCAAGAACACTTACTCCATTTGCAGCAACAACAGTTACTCCAGGAATATTACGAGCTGAAAGTTCTACTGCTTCATTTACATCTGCAGTTACGATTAACGCTTTGCGATCAACGTTTAATCCTTTCAGTACCGCAACCATGTCTTTTGTTTTAGGAGCTTCTAATACTAGATTGTCTAGTACTAAAATGTTTTCCTCTAATACCTTTGTTGATAATGCTGATTTGATTGCTAAACGGCGTACTTTTTTAGGTAATTTGTAGCTATAGCTTCTTGGAGTTGGACCAAATACTGTTCCACCGCCACGCCATTGTGGTGAACGGATTGAACCTTGACGAGCACGACCAGTACCCTTTTGACGCCATGGTTTGCGACCTCCGCCTGCTACTTCAGAACGAATCTTTGTTTTATGAGTTCCTTGACGTAAGGAAGCTCTTTGCATGATAACTGCATCAAATAAAACTTGTTGATTTGGTTCAACACCGAATACAGAATCGTTTAATTCGATTTCTCCAACAGCTGAACCAGTTTGGTTATACAATGATACTTTAGGCATTCAAATGTCCTCCTTTCCTAGTAAATTACTTTGCTTTAACAGCACTTTTTACTGTAATAACAGATTTTCTCGCACCAGGTACATTACCTTTTACTAGAAGAAGATTACGTTCTGTATCTACTTTCACGATCTCTAAGTTTTGTACTGTGATACGTTCTCCACCCATACGACCAGGTAGAAGTTTGTTTTTAAATACACGGTTTGGAGCTACAGGTCCCATTGAACCAGGACGACGGTGATAACGTGAACCGTGACTCATAGGTCCGCGAGATTGTCCGTGGCGCTTAATTGCACCTTGGAATCCTTTACCTTTTGAAATTCCTGTTACATCTACAATATCTCCTTCAGCGAAGATATCAACTTTGACTTCCTGACCAACTTCAAACTCATCTAAGTTAACTCCGCGTAGTTCGCGAACGAAGCGCTTAGGTGCAGTGTTTGCTTTTGATGCATGACCCTTTTCAGGTTTGTTTGAAAGCTTTTCTCTCTTGTCTTCGAAACCGATTTGAACTGCTTCATAGCCGTCAGTTTCAGCTGACTTCTTCTGAAGAACTACGTTTGGAGCAGCTTCGATTACAGTTACAGGGATAAGTTCGCCATTACCTACGAATACTTGAGTCATACCAATTTTTCTTCCTAAGATTCCTTTGGTCATTAGTCACACCTCCTATAATTTTTACAATTTATTTCATTTTAGAATTAAAGTTTAATTTCAATGTCAACACCAGATGGTAAGTCCAAACGCATTAATGAATCAACAGTTTGTGGTGTTGGGTTAATGATGTCGATTAAGCGTTTGTGTGTACGCATTTCGAATTGCTCACGAGAATCTTTGTACTTGTGAACAGCACGAAGAATCGTATAAACAGACTTCTCAGTTGGAAGTGGGATTGGACCAGAAACTGCCGCACCAGAACGTTTTGCTGTCTCTACGATTTTTTCTGCAGATTGATCAAGAATTCTATGATCATATGCTTTTAAACGAATACGAATTTTTTGTTTTGCCATTATTTTCCCTCCTTTATCGCCTATTTTTAAAATAGACCTTCTCCGTGGAAATTTCCTTACACTCGCCATGGCAAAGCGGCCGGGTGTATCAGCAACCTTCCACATCATCGCAGTCAAAGACCAACATTGTCTATTATATAGAAAACAAATACGAAATGCAACATAATTCTTAGTTTTATGCATGTCTTTCGCACTTTTTCAATTATACACACCATAAATGGGGATTTCAACAAAAGTCACGATTTATTTTCACGTTAGATTTTGGTAATTCATACTGGAGTATGATTGATTTTGATCAGATGACAGCTGGATTTGGACTCGCGCGTCTGGATTATCGTTGATTGCTGTCCGAATGACCACTTGTTTTGGACTCAGTTCTACTAAATTTCGGCCCTGCTGTCAAAATGACTTGTTCATTTGGACTTGAGCTACTGAACTTTCATTGATCCCTGTCCATTTGACCACTCAATTTAGACTCAGTTCTTCTAAAAATTCATTCACGCTGTCAGAATGGGGCATTCATTTGGACTCAAGCACTGAACTTTCATTGATCTCTGTCCTAATGATCACTTGATTTGGACTCACTTCTTCTAAAATTCATTCATGCTGTCCAAATGACACATGCATTTGGACTCGAGTTACTTAATTTTCATTAATCCCTGTCCGATTGTCCCATTGATTTGAACTCTGCCAATATACGTTTCAACACACATATATATAGAAGAAACTGGACAAAAAAACAGGCGGGATCAACCGCCTGTTTTTGAAAACATATAGTTATTACTCAGTGATTGTAGCAACAACGCCAGCGCCTACTGTACGTCCACCTTCACGAATTGAGAACTTAGTTCCTTCTTCGATTGCAACTGGAGCGATTAGTTCAACTGTCATTTCGATGTTGTCACCAGGCATTACCATTTCTACGCCTTCTGGAAGGTTACAAATTCCAGTTACATCAGTTGTACGGAAGTAGAACTGTGGGCGGTAGTTTGAGAAGAATGGAGTGTGACGTCCACCTTCTTCTTTTGATAAAACGTAAACTTCAGCTTTGAACTTTTGGTGTGGCTTGATTGTACCTGGCTTAGCAAGTACTTGACCACGTTGGATTTCTTCACGAGAAACCCCACGAAGAAGTGCACCAATGTTGTCACCAGCTTCGGCATAGTCAAGAAGCTTACGGAACATTTCAACACCTGTTACAGTTGTTGATTTAGGCTCTTCAGTTAAACCGATGATTTCTACAACGTCACCAACTTTAACTTGTCCACGCTCAACACGACCTGTAGCAACTGTACCACGACCTGTGATTGAGAATACATCCTCAACAGGCATCATGAATGGCTTTTCAGTGTCACGAGTTGGAGTTGGAACGTACTCGTCAACAGCCGCCATTAATTCGATGATTTTTTCTTCCCACTCAGCTTCTCCTTCAAGAGCTTTAAGAGCAGAACCTTTGATTACTGGTACATCATCACCAGGGAATTCGTATTCAGAAAGAAGGTCACGAACTTCCATTTCTACTAATTCTAATAATTCTTCGTCGTCAACCATGTCACATTTGTTCATGAATACAACTAGGTAAGGAACACCTACTTGACGAGATAGAAGGATGTGCTCACGAGTTTGTGGCATTGGGCCGTCAGCAGCAGATACTACTAAGATACCGCCGTCCATTTGTGCAGCACCTGTGATCATGTTTTTAACGTAGTCTGCGTGTCCTGGGCAGTCAACGTGTGCATAGTGACGGTTATCAGTTTCATACTCAACGTGTGAAGTTGAGATTGTGATACCACGTTCACGTTCTTCAGGCGCACCATCGATTTGGTCATAGCCCATCGCTGCACCTTTACCGCTTCTTTTAGCAAGAACAGTAGTGATAGCAGCTGTTAAAGTTGTTTTACCATGGTCAACGTGTCCAATTGTACCAATATTAGCATGTGGTTTCGAACGGTCAAATTTCTCTTTTCCCATTTGAAAAGCCTCCTTAAGTATTTGTAATTTAATATATTAAGTATGAATTCCCGAAAGTGGCTTGTAACCACTTTCGAGGCCTACATAAGTAGTTATACTTGATGTTTGGGTGAAAATCAATTATTCACCTTTATTTTTTTTGATAATTTCTTCAGAAATTGATTTTGGTACTTCTTCGTAGTGATCAAAATGCATTGTAAATACTCCACGTCCTTGTGTGTTAGAACGTAAAGATGTAGCATAACCAAACATTTCAGATAGTGGAACCATCGCACGTACTACTTGTGCATTACCGCGAGCTTCCATACCTTCAACGCGTCCACGACGAGAAGTGATACCACCCATAATGTCTCCCATGTATTCTTCAGGAATAACAACTTCAACCTTCATTACAGGTTCAAGTATAACTGGTTGACATTTTGCTGCAGCGTTCTTAAGTGCCATAGAAGCGGCAATCTTAAACGCCATTTCACTTGAGTCAACATCATGGTATGAACCATCATAAAGCTTTGCTTTGATGTCAACTAACGGATAACCAGCTAGAACCCCTCTATCTAGAGCGTCTTCTAAACCAGCTTGTACAGCAGGGATGTATTCACGTGGAACAACCCCTCCAACAATCGCATTTTCAAATTCGAAGCCTTTTCCTTCTTCGTTTGGTGAGAATTCGATCCAAACGTGTCCGTATTGTCCGCGTCCACCTGATTGACGAGCGAATTTACCTTCAACCTGTGCAGATTGACGGAAAGTTTCACGGTACGCAACTTGTGGAGCACCAACGTTTGCTTCTACTTTGAATTCACGCTTCATACGATCCACTAGGACATCTAAGTGTAACTCACCCATACCAGCGATGATTGTTTGTCCTGTTTCAGTGTCAGTGTGAGCTCTGAATGTTGGGTCTTCTTCTTGAAGCTTTTGTAAAGCTGTAGACATTTTATCTTGGTCAGCTTTTGATTTCGGTTCAACAGAAAGTTGAATAACCGGCTCTGGGAATGTCATGGATTCAAGAATTACATTATCCTTTTCATCACATAATGTATCTCCAGTTGTAGTATCTTTCAATCCAACAGCCGCAGCGATGTCGCCAGCATAAACAGTTGAAATTTCCTGGCGGTGGTTTGCGTGCATTTGAAGGATACGTCCAATACGCTCACGCTTGCCTTTTGTTGAGTTTTTCACGTATGATCCAGAGTTTAATGTACCTGAATACACACGGAAGAATGTTAACTTACCAACAAAAGGATCAGTCATTACTTTGAACGCAAGTGCCGAGAATGGCTCACTGTCGTCTGAATGACGTTCAATTTCTTCTCCAGTATCAGCATCATGACCTTGAATAGATGCTACATCTGTTGGTGCTGGAAGATAGTCGATAACAGCATCTAGCATTTTTTGAACACCTTTGTTCTTAAATGCAGTACCACACATTACAGGGTAGAATTCTACCTTAAGTGTTGCAGTACGAATTGCTTTTTTCAATTCCTCATTAGAGATTTCTTCTCCACCAAGGTATTTTTCCATCAACTCTTCATCTAATTCCGCTACAGCTTCTACAAGCTTTTCACGGTACTCATTTGCTTGGTCTTGATATTCTTCAGGAATTTCAACTACTTCAACATCAGTTCCTAAGTCATTACCGTAGATTGTTGCATTCATTTCAACAAGGTCAATAATACCTCGGAATTGATCTTCTGCACCAATTGGTAATTGGATTGGGTGTGCATTCGCTTGAAGACGGTCATGAAGTGTGCTTACTGAATATAAGAAGTCAGCACCAATCTTGTCCATTTTGTTTACGAATACAGCTCTTGGAACACCGTAAGTTGTAGCTTGACGCCAAACTGTTTCAGTTTGTGGCTCAACTCCAGATTGTGCATCAAGAACAGTTACAGCACCATCAAGTACACGAAGTGAACGTTCAACTTCAACTGTGAAGTCTACGTGTCCTGGTGTATCGATGATGTTGACGCGGTGACCCTTCCATGATGCAGTTGTTGCTGCAGATGTAATTGTGATACCACGTTCTTGTTCTTGCTCCATCCAGTCCATTTGAGACGCACCTTCATGGGTTTCACCAAGTTTGTGAATTTTACCAGTATAATAAAGGATACGCTCGGTTGTTGTTGTCTTACCAGCATCGATGTGTGCCATGATACCGATATTACGAGTCTTTTCTAAGGAGAACTCTCTTGCCATTTGGGTCTTTCTCCTTCCTATGAGTAAGTATGATTTTTATTGTAGTAATGGCTCTGTTAAATAGATTAACAGAGCTCTTGTTTTTACCAACGGTAGTGAGCAAATGCTTTGTTTGCTTCTGCCATTTTGTGTGTATCTTCACGTTTCTTAACTGACGCACCAGAATTATTAGCTGCATCAAGAATTTCGTTAGCTAAACGCTCTTCCATAGTTTTTTCACCACGAAGACGAGCGTAGTTTACTAACCAACGTAATCCTAAAGTAGAACGACGGTCTGGGCGAACTTCAACAGGAACTTGATAGTTTGCACCACCTACACGACGTGCTCTTACTTCTAGGACAGGCATGATGTTTTTAAGTGCTTGTTCAAACACTTCCATTGCATCTTTACCTGAACGTTGTTGAACTAAATCAAACGCATTATATAAAATCGCTTGAGATTTACCTCTTTTTCCGTCAACCATCATTTTGTTGATTAAACGAGTTACAAGCTTTGAATTGTAAATTGGATCTGGTAATACATCTCTTTTAGCAACAGGTCCTTTACGAGGCATTGAT
Organism: Bacillus sp. JJ1533; assembly: GCF_036965045.1. Classification (NCBI taxonomy): domain Bacteria; kingdom Bacillati; phylum Bacillota; class Bacilli; order Caryophanales; family Bacillaceae; genus Bacillus; species Bacillus sp. JJ1533. Next base: position 41,304 of record NZ_JBALOV010000042.1, read on the forward strand.
ATTTCCTCCTTTCAGTCATAAATATGTTAGTCTATTATTTCTTAGCTGCTTTTGGTCGCTTAGTACCGTATTTAGAACGACTTTGCGCACGGTTATTAACACCAGCAGTATCAAGTGCACCACGAACGATGTGATAACGTACCCCCGGTAAGTCCTTAACACGTCCACCACGAATTAGTACAACACTGTGCTCTTGTAAGTTGTGACCAATTCCTGGGATGTAAGCAGTAACCTCAATTCCGTTTGTTAAACGTACACGAGCATACTTACGAAGCGCTGAGTTCGGCTTCTTTGGAGTCATAGTACCAACACGAGTACATACACCACGCTTTTGAGGTGAAGTAGCATTAGTTTGTGACTTTTTGAAGCTGTTATAACCTTTATTTAACGCTGGAGAGTCTGAAGTTTGAACCTTCGATTCACGACCCTTACGAATTAATTGGTTAATTGTAGGCATTATTTGTTTCCTCCCTTCTACTTTCTTTAAGACCACATATCCAGGTGGTTCATTTTTTTACAAAAACAAAGTCTTTGTAGAATCTTTTCTCCACAAAAACAGTTTTTAATTAATAATTGCCACAGTAGAAGCTCCTACTTCGATTCCGCAGGCTTTTCCAAGCTTCAGCATCGAATCTACCTTTGATATCGGAATTTGCTGTTCCTCAGCTAACTGTAATACTTTGTTGATTACACGCCGATCCGCATCTTCTGCTACAACAATTTCTGTTACCATATTGGAGTGTATTGCTTTTACTGCTTGCTTTGTACCAATGATAATCTTCTTTGCCTGTAATACTTTTTCATAAGACATATAAAATATCCTCCAAAGTAACAGGTTTTAAGGAGCACCTTAGATATATTAACACCCTAAGAGAAGGATGTCAACTACAAGTAAATAAAATTATTTTGCTCGTAGTAGACATCCAATATCTTAGATATGCTCTTCTAACCTTTATTCAACACCTACTGGATCTTCTTGTTGCTCTACAACTACCGGTTCTGCTCGACGATAACGATTCATACCTGTACCAGCAGGAACAAGCTTACCAATAATTACATTTTCTTTTAATCCTAGTAACTCATCGCGTTTTCCTTTAATTGCAGCATCTGTAAGGACACGTGTAGTCTCCTGGAATGATGCAGCAGATAGGAATGAATCAGTTTCTAGTGACGCCTTAGTTATACCTAGAAGTACTGGTCTACCTGTAGCTGGAGCTTTACCTTCTAGTAAAACCTTCGTGTTTGCATCAGTAAACTGATGGATATCAAGTAGTGAACCTGGTAACACATCTGTGTCACCCGCATCCGTAACACGTACTTTACGAAGCATTTGTCTAACCATTACTTCGACGTGTTTATCTCCGATTTCAACACCCTGCATACGATATACTTTTTGTACTTCTTTTAACAGGTATTCTTGAACTGCTGACGTATTTGTTACCTTTAACAACTCTTTCGGATCAACAGAACCTTCTGTTAGTACCTGACCACTTTCAACCTGTTGGCCTTCAGCTACTTTCAAGCGAGCGCTATATGGTGCAGTGTAAGAACGAGATTCTACATCGCCTTGGATTACGATTTCTTGCTGTCTATCTTTTACTTCATTAATGGATGTTACTACCCCACTGATTTCCGTAATAACAGCTTGACCTTTCGGATTTCTCGCTTCAAATAGCTCTTGAATACGAGGTAAACCTTGTGTGATGTCGTCTCCTGCAACCCCACCAGTATGGAACGTACGCATTGTAAGCTGTGTTCCTGGCTCCCCGATTGATTGAGCAGCGATAATACCTACTGCTTCACCAACTTCAACCTCTGATCCTGTTGCAAGGTTACGTCCATAACATTTTTTACATACGCCATGGCGTGTATTACATGTAAATGCAGAACGAATTGTAACTTCTTCAACACCAGCATCAACAATTGTCTTTGCAATATCTTCAGTAATTAATTCATTTTCTGCTACCAATACTTCATTTGTTTCAGGGTGAACAACTTTCTTTCTTGCGTAACGACCATCTAGACGCTCTTCAAGAGGTTCAATAATTTCTGTTCCCTCTTTTAAGGCACTAACAAGTAAGCCACGATCAGTTCCGCAATCGTCTTCACGTACGATAACGTCCTGAGCAACGTCAACTAAACGTCTTGTTAAGTAACCAGAGTCAGCGGTCTTCAGAGCAGTATCCGCAAGTCCTTTACGCGCACCGTGAGTCGAGATAAAGTACTCTAATACCGTTAAACCTTCACGGAAACTTGATTTAATCGGAAGTTCAATAATACGTCCAGCCGGGTTCGCCATAAGTCCACGCATACCTGCTAACTGTGTAAAGTTAGATGCGTTACCACGGGCACCCGAGTCACTCATCATGAAGATTGGGTTACGCTTATCAAGAGAAGCCATTAGCTTATTTTGAATATTATCTTTCGCCGCACTCCAGATAGAGATAACACGATCATAACGCTCATCTTCTGTGATTAAACCACGTCTGAATTGTTTTAATACATTATCAACCTTCGCTTGCGCTTGTGCTAAGATTTCTTCTTTTTCAGCTAGTACAACAATGTCAGCTACACCAACGGTAATACCTGCTTTTGTTGAGTGCTTAAATCCGAGATCCTTCATGCGATCAAGCATTTTTGAGGTTTCTGTGATTTTAAAACGTTTGAAGACTTCTGCGATAATATTACCGAGAATTTTCTTCTTGAACGGGTCAATCTGTTCCTGACTTTGAATTAATTCTTTAACATTTGCACCTTTAGGAATGAAATACTTTTCAGGTGTTTTCACTTCTAGGTTCGTTTTTGTAGGTTCATTAATATACGGGAACGATTTAGGAAGAATCTCGTTAAAAATCAACTTACCTACTGTTGTCATCAGCAACATATTATTTTGTTCATCAGTAAATGTTTCGTTATTTAGTGAGCCAGCATGTACCGCAACCCTTGTGTGGTAGTGTACATAACCATTTTGGTATGCAAGAATAGCTTCGTTTGTATCTTTAAAGACCATTCCTTCTCCAACTGCTCCAGGACGTTCCATCGTGAGGTAATAGTTACCTAATACCATATCCTGAGATGGTGTAACAACTGGTTTTCCATCTTTCGGGTTAAGAATGTTTTGTGCAGCTAACATTAATAATCTTGCTTCAGCCTGCGCTTCTGCAGAAAGTGGTACGTGAACCGCCATTTGGTCACCGTCGAAGTCTGCATTGTAGGCAGTACATACGAGTGGGTGAAGACGAATTGCACGTCCTTCAACTAACGTTGGTTCAAATGCTTGAATCCCTAAACGGTGCAATGTAGGAGCACGGTTTAAGAGAACCGGATGCTCTTTAATGACTGATTCGAGCACATCCCAAACCTCTGGCTGTACACGTTCAATTTTACGCTTTGCACTCTTTATATTATGAGCAAGCCCTTTTTCAACAAGCTCTTTCATTACAAATGGTTTGAATAATTCCAACGCCATTTCCTTCGGTAAACCACACTGGTACATTTTAAGATTCGGACCAACAACGATAACGGAACGACCTGAGTAGTCAACACGTTTACCTAAAAGGTTTTGACGGAAACGACCTTGTTTCCCTTTTAACATATGGGATAGTGACTTTAATGGACGATTACCAGGACCTGTTACTGGTCTTCCGCGACGTCCATTGTCAATCAATGCATCGACCGCTTCTTGAAGCATACGTTTTTCGTTCTGAACGATAATGCTTGGAGCACCCAAATCTAAGAGACGTTTCAAGCGATTGTTACGGTTGATTACACGTCGATATAAGTCGTTTAAGTCTGAAGTGGCAAAACGACCACCATCAAGCTGAACCATTGGTCGTAGTTCTGGAGGAATGACCGGTAGTACATCAAGGATCATCCACGAAGGCTCATTTCCTGAGTTACGGAAAGCCTCTAGCACCTCTAGTCGCTTGATTGCACGAGTTCTTCTTTGTCCTTGAGAAGTTTTTAATTCTTCTTTTAGGGCATCCACTTCTTTTTCTAAATCAATGTCAAGAAGAAGTTTTTTAATTGCTTCAGCTCCCATTGCAGCATGGAATGTGTTTCCGTATTTTTCACGGTATGCACGGTATTCCTTTTCGGAAAGCAATTGCTTTTTATCTAAAGGAGTATCTCCAGTTTCTGTTACTACATAGGATGCGAAATAAATGACTTCTTCAAGAGCACGAGGAGACATATCTAGGATAAGTCCCATTCTGCTTGGAATTCCTTTAAAGTACCAAATATGTGAAACAGGTGCAGCAAGCTCGATATGTCCCATGCGTTCACGACGAACTTTAGCACGAGTTACTTCAACGCCGCATCGGTCACAGACGACTCCTTTGTAGCGAACACGCTTGTATTTACCACAGTGACATTCCCAGTCCTTTTGCGGACCAAAAATTCGTTCACAGAATAACCCGTCTTTTTCTGGTTTTAATGTACGATAGTTGATTGTTTCTGGCTTCTTCACTTCACCGAAAGACCATGAACGGATTTTATCGGGTGAAGCGAGACCAATGCTCATGTATTCAAAATTATTAACATCTAGCAAGGGGCCTACCTCCCTTTCGATCTACAGGATTACCCTAATTGACCTTTGCTTTTCATGACTGACAATCAAATGTGCCTTGGCGTAATTGCACTCATTTTTTAAGCTGGCACGAGGCGGCAAACAAAAACGTTGCCACAGAATGTATCATTTCAATCTCAATCTCGGACAGTTTTCTTAAAAAATCGTGGCATTCGCCGAAGGCTTATCATTATTCAGCAGGAGTTTAGACTTCTGCTGAATAATGTTTTTATTCTTTGACAACTGCGTTCTTTTCTAGTTCTACGTCGATTTGTTGGTCAGAATCAAGAGATATTCCCTCTGATTGACTTGCTTCTTCTTCATCTTCTAAATCACGCATTTCAATCTCTTCTTCATCACCGGAAAGAATTTTCACATCTAAACCTAGTGATTGAAGTTCTTTAATCAATACTTTGAACGATTCAGGGACACCAGGTTCTGGTACATTTTCACCCTTCACAATCGCTTCGTACGTCTTCACACGTCCAACGACATCGTCTGATTTAACTGTGAGAATTTCTTGTAGTGTATATGCAGCACCATAAGCTTCAAGCGCCCAAACTTCCATCTCACCGAAACGTTGTCCTCCGAACTGAGCTTTACCACCAAGTGGCTGCTGAGTAACAAGAGAATAAGGTCCAGTTGAACGAGCATGAAGTTTGTCATCAACCATATGTGCTAATTTGATCATATACATTACACCAACAGATACTCGGTTATCAAACGGTTCACCCGTTCTTCCATCATATAAGACAGTCTTCGCATCACGAGACATCCCAGCCTCTTCTAGCGTATCCCATACATCTTCTTCAGTTGCACCGTCAAAAACTGGTGACGCAACATGAATACCCAGCTGTCTAGCAGCCATACCTAAGTGTAGCTCTAGTACCTGGCCGATGTTCATACGTGATGGAACCCCTAATGGGTTTAACATGATATCGATTGGTGTTCCATCTGGAAGGAATGGCATATCCTCTTCTGGAAGAATTCTTGAAATTACACCTTTGTTTCCGTGACGACCAGCCATTTTATCGCCTTCGTGAATTTTACGTTTTTGAACGATATAAACACGAACAAGCTGGTTTACACCTGGTGGTAACTCATCCCCATCTTCACGGTTAAATACCTTCACATCAAGGATTATCCCTTCTCCACCATGTGGTACACGAAGAGAAGTATCACGGACCTCACGTGCTTTTTCACCGAAGATTGCATGTAAAAGTCGTTCTTCTGCTGTTAGCTCAGTTACCCCTTTAGGTGTAACCTTACCTACAAGTAGGTCTCCGTCTTTTACTTCTGCACCAATACGGATAATTCCACGCTCGTCAAGATTACGTAGCGCATCTTCCCCAACGTTTGGAATATCACGTGTGATTTCCTCAGGTCCTAATTTTGTATCACGAGATTCTGATTCGTATTCTTCAATATGAATAGAAGTATATACATCATCTTTCACAAGTCTTTCACTCATGATGATGGCATCTTCATAGTTATATCCATCCCAAGTCATGAAACCAACAAGAACGTTGCGTCCTAAAGCTAGTTCACCCTGTTCCATTGAAGGACCATCTGCAAGGATTTCTCCTTTTACCACTTCGTCCCCTTCTGTCACAATTGGGCGTTGGTTATAGCATGTACCTTGGTTAGAACGAATAAATTTAAGAAGTCGATATTTATCAAGGTCACCTTTTACCTTTTGACCATCTACTTCTGCATAGCGACGTACCCAAATTTGTTTTGCTTCAACACGCTCAACAATACCAGGGTGTTTACAAATAACAGCAGCACCTGAATCTTTACCAGATACATATTCCATACCCGTACCAACAAGTGGAGCCTCTGGGTTCATTAGCGGAACAGCTTGACGTTGCATGTTCGCACCCATTAGCGCACGGTTAGAGTCGTCATTTTCTAAGAACGGAATACATGCTGTCGCTGCAGATACAACTTGTTTTGGTGATACGTCCATGTAGTCAATTCGATCACGGTTAACAACTGTGTTTTCACCCTTGAAACGAGCTACTACATCTTCATCTAAAAATTCGCCATCGTCACTTAAACGGGCATTCGCTTGAGCGACAACGTAGTTATCCTCTTCGTCTGCCGTTAAGTAATCGATACGGTCTGTTACTTTGCCTGTCTCAGGATCAACTCTTCGATATGGAGTTTCGATAAATCCAAATCGATTCACTTTTGCATAAGATGATAACGAGTTAATCAATCCGATATTTGGACCTTCCGGCGTTTCAATCGGACACATACGACCATAGTGAGAATAGTGAACGTCACGCACTTCAAATCCTGCACGTTCACGTGTTAGTCCACCAGGTCCTAATGCAGACAATCTACGTTTATGTGTTAATTCTGCTAATGGATTGGTTTGGTCCATGAACTGTGAAAGCTGCGAGCTACCAAAGAACTCTTTAATAGACGCAATCACTGGACGAATATTGATTAGTTGCTGTGGAGTAATGGTATTCGTATCTTGAATTGACATTCTCTCACGAACAACACGCTCCATTCTTGATAACCCGATACGGAATTGGTTTTGCAAAAGCTCACCAACAGAACGTAAACGACGATTACCTAGATGGTCGATATCATCTGTATCTCCAACCTGATGTAATAGGTTAAAGAAATAACTAATAGAAGAAAGAATATCCGCTTGTGTAATATTCTTAACTCCTTCTTCAATATAGGCATTCCCAATGACATGAATGACTTGTTCGCCATCTGGATCATTTGGAGCGTAAATTTTAATCGATTGAAGTGTAATTTCCTCATCAATTACGCCGCCTGATGGTTGAAGTGTTTTAAAACCAATACCACTCTCTAAATACGGAATGATACGGTCTAGCGTTCTGCGATCGAGAAGCGTATCTTTTTCTACGATGATTTCACCTGTTTCAGGATCAACAAGTGTTTCGGCTAGACGTTGATTAAACAAACGGTTCTTAATATGAAGTTTTTTATTAATCTTGTAACGACCTACACTCGCAAGGTCGTAACGCTTTGGATCAAAAAAGCGAGATTCTAATAAACTTTTTGCATTATCTACTGTTGGTGGTTCTCCAGGACGTAGACGTTCATATATTTCTAGTAATGCTTTTTCTGTGCTTTCTGTGTTGTCTTTCTCAAGCGTGTTGCGTAAATATTCATTTTCACCGAATAAATCGATGATTTCTTGATCAGAGCCAAACCCAAGCGCGCGCAAAAGAACCGTTACTGGTAATTTTCGGGTACGGTCGATACGAACATACACAACATCCTTCGCATCTGTTTCATACTCCAACCATGCACCACGGTTTGGTATTACCGTTGCAGTAAAGCCGCGTTTTCCATTTTTATCTACTTTACCACTGAAATAGACACTTGGTGAACGAACCAATTGAGAAACAATTACACGTTCTGCACCATTAATTACGAATGTACCTGTTTCTGTCATGAGTGGAAAATCACCCATAAACACATCTTGATCTTTTACTTCACCAGTTTCTTTGTTGATCAAACGCACCTTAACTCGAAGTGGCGCTGAATAAGTAACATCTCTCTCTTTTGATTCTTCGACAGAATACTTTGGCTCACCTAAACTGTAATCAATGAACTCTAGAGATAGGTTACCTGTAAAATCTTCAATTGGGGAAATATCCTGGAACATCTCCCTAAGACCCTCATCAAGAAACCACTGATAAGAAGAGGTTTGAATCTCAATAAGATTTGGTAATTCTAAAACTTCACTAATACGAGCATAACTTCTTCGTTGGCGGTGTCGTCCATACTGAACTAGTTGACCTATCAACCCATTCACCCCTCATATCAAGCGTTATTAATCTTGCTAAATTATAAATACTTACTAATTATTAAAGTCTATTTGGGGACCTTATATAATCAATAAGAATGTTAACCACAAATCAAAATGATAGGACACATAACGCAGCCTATCAATTCTTAAATTCCTCGACTTTTCAAGCCGAATACGCAATCGTTTTTGCCTTATGTAGATGTTTTAAAAACCTAAAAATACGACATTTTTATAGACAAAAAGAAAAAGGGTTTCTACTAAGAAAACCACACTTTCAAAAACAAACTATTGATTTTATTAGTTTTTCCATACATACTATATTTATACATATATTTAATTTTTTAGTTATACATGGAAAATCTACATATCGGCATTATATAATGTTACCACACGAAAAATGGCCAGTCAACAGGTTTTTGTATTTGTCAAGTGGTTTTTTTATACTACATCGATCGTATAGCCTTAATGATATGGTAGCCCTTTTTTCTTTCAACGATTTCCACCTCTTCAAAAACCGTTTCAAGCTTTTGTATAGCAGATGGAGCTCCTTGCTTCTTTTGAATTACAACCCAAAGCTCTCCTCCAGGCACCAAATACCGATAACTCTCTTCTAAAATATGATGAACTACTTTCTTCCCTGCACGAATGGGCGGGTTTGAAATAATTGCAGCAAAACCTCGATTTTCAACATTTGTAAACAGATCACTTTGATAAATTTCAACATTGTTGACTTTATTTATTTCCGCATTCTTTTTTGCAAGGTCAATTGCTCGCTCATTCACATCAATCATTTCCACTGAACGTTCATTATGTACTTTTGCCAGTGCAAGGCCAATGGGCCCATATCCACAACCTACATCCAAAAACGGGCCAGTCGCTTCAGGAGCACGAAATTCTTCTACTAGTAATCTTGATCCAAAATCAACTTCATTTTTCGAAAAAACACCACTATCACTTGTAAATGAAAATGAATGTCCTTTTAAAACAAAATCCCAAGTTTTTTGATTGCTTGCTACCGTGGGTTTGCTAGTATAATAATGTTCGGCCATTTATGTATCTCCCAACATAAGAGTATATTAACAGTATACCCATATCATTACCAAAAACAATAAAAGAGTAAAAAAGCTCGCTTTCATAGCGAGCTTTTTCTTACGTTCATTAATTATTACTTAACTTCTACGCCAGCTCCAACTTCTTCAAGTTTAGCTTTAACTTCTTCAGCTTCTTCTTTAGAAACGCCTTCTTTGATTGCTTTTGGAGTGTTGTCAACAAGTTCTTTAGCTTCTTTCAAGCCAAGACCAGTGATTTCACGTACAACTTTGATAACTTTGATTTTTTGTGCACCAGCGTCTGCTAATACAACATCAAATTCAGATTGCTCAGCAGCAGCTTCAGCAGCGCCACCAGCAGCTACAGCTACAGGAGCAGCAGCAGTTACACCAAATTCTTCTTCAATTGCTTTTACTAGGTCATTTAGTTCTAAAACAGTCATATTTTTAACTGCTTCAATGATTTGTTCTTTAGTCATTAGAAAATCCTCCTTAAATAATTATCCTATTTTTTATTTCGAATGGTACGTTTGTTTTACGATTAAGCGCCTTGCTCTTCCTTTTGATCTGCAACTGCTTTAGTAGCAAGTGCAAGATTGCGGATTGGAGCTTGAAGTACACTAAGCAACATAGAAAGTAAACCTTCGCGTGATGGTAGATCAGCAAGAGCTTTAACTTCTTCAAGAGTTGCAATGTTTCCTTCGATAACACCTGCTTTGATTTCTAATGCTTCATGCTTTTTCGCGAAGTCATTAAGAATTTTCGCAGGAGCAACTACATCTTCATTACTGAATGCAATTGCGTTTGGTCCTGTTAATGCATCATTTAAACCAGCAAGTTCTGCTTGTTCTGCAGCACGGCGAGTTAAAGTGTTTTTGTACACTTTGAATTCAATGCCTGCATCACGAAGCTGCTTACGTAGTTCAGTTACTTCCGCAACAGATAGACCGCGGTAGTCTACTACTACAGTTGATTTACTTGCACGTAGTTTGTCAGCAATTTCTGTTACAATTTGTTTCTTTTGTTCTACTGCATGACTCATTCTTCTACACCTCCTGTGAGTAATTTCAGACACTTGAAACCGTTCGGTGTTAGAGGGTGTTCGACGTGAACACGTATCTAGATTAAAAAACCTCTATGTCGAGTAGACATAGAGGTAGTAATGATCAAGTAATATACTACACCTCGGTAGGAAATTAAGCTTATGAGCACCTACTGTCTACGGTACAAATGCTATTCATTTGTTAACAACAAAATTTATTATATGAAATGCTTTCGCAAAAGTCAATATCCACTTATTTCTAATTAGAATGTAGAAGCGTCAACTTTTACGCCAGGTCCCATTGTAGATGATACAGCAATGTTCTTCATGTAAGTACCTTTTGCTGCAGATGGTTTAACCTTAAGCATAGTTTCATAAATTGTAGTGAAGTTCTCAATTAATTTTTGATCGTCAAATGAAATCTTACCAATTGGAACATGGATGTTTGAAGATTTATCAACGCGGTATTCAACTTTACCAGCTTTGATTTCATTCACTGCTTTTGTTACATCAAATGTAACAGTACCTGTTTTAGGGTTTGGCATTAAACCTTTAGGTCCTAATACACGACCAAGCTTACCAACTTCACCCATCATGTCAGGAGTAGCTACGATTACATCAAAATCGAACCAACCTTGGTTGATCTTAGTGATGAACTCGCTATCACCAACATAGTCAGCACCTGCAGCTTCTGCTTCTTTTGCTTTTTCACCTTTAGCGAAAACTAATACACGTTGAGTCTTACCAGTACCGTTTGGTAGTACAACTGCACCACGAATTTGTTGGTCAGCTTTCTTAGGGTCAACTCCTAAACGGAATGCAACTTCAACAGTCGCATCAAATTTAGATGTGCTTGTTTTCTTTACTAGTTCAATTGCTTCTGCAACTGAGTAAGCTTTTGTACGATCTACTAATTTAGCAGCTTCAACGTACTTTTTACCTCTTTTTGCCATTATAATTTCCTCCTCAATTGTGGTTTTAACGGAATAACCTCCCACGCCCAGCAAACAGCATCATTTTTCCATACTGACGCCAGACATAACAAAGGTTGCGAACGAAAGAAAAGAGATGTTCCATCCGCAACCCCCAAAATCATTGTAACAAATTGGAATTAGTCTTCAATAACAATTCCCATGCTACGAGCAGTACCTTCAACCATACGCATTGCAGATTCAACATTTGCTGCATTTAAATCAGGCATTTTTGTTTCTGCAATCTCGCGTACTTTATCACGCTTAACTGTTGCAACTTTATTACGGTTTGGTTCACCAGAACCAGACTCAATACCAGCCGCTTTCTTTAAAAGAACTGCAGCAGGAGGAGTTTTTGTAATAAATGTAAATGAACGATCTTCATAAACTGTGATTACAACAGGAATAATTAAACCAGCTTGTTCTGCTGTACGAGCATTGAACTCTTTACAGAATCCCATGATATTAACACCTGCTTGACCTAAAGCCGGTCCAACTGGTGGTGCTGGGTTTGCTTTACCCGCTGGAATTTGTAATTTAACCTCTTTAATTACTTTTTTAGCCACGAGACACACCTCCTTAAAGTCCGTGATGTGGTAATAGGGGTTCACCCTCCCACTCATCTATTCTTTACATATCGATAAAGAACTTTTAGCATAGCAAGTCTCTATGTTTAGAGACATACTGACCTATGCAATATTACCACTTTTCATTTTTAATATCAAGTTTTTCTTAAAGTTTTTTTGTCCAGCCTCAGCGCACCCCTCTAAAAGGGTTTGGCATTTCGTGCTAGATTTTTTCAATTTGTGTAAAGTCTAATTCAACTGGTGTTTCACGACCAAACATGTTTACAAGAACCTTTACCTTTTGCTTATCAACATCAAGATCCTCAATGGCACCCGTGAAGTTAGTAAATGGCCCTTCTTTGACACGAACTGTTTCTTTTAATTCAAAATCCACTTCCATTGGTCTTTCATCCATTCCCATTCTCTTAAGAATGAATGTTACTTCTTCAGGTAAAAGTGGCGTTGGTTTCGATCCAGATCCAGCTGACCCAACGAAGCCTGTAACTCCAGGAGTGTTACGAACGACATACCAAGAATCATCAGTCATGATTAATTCAACTAATACATATCCTGGAAATACTTTCTTTTTAACAATTTTCTTTTTCCCGTTTTTAATATCTGTCTCTTCGTCTTCTGGGACCACAACGCGGAAGATTTTATCTTGCATACCCATTGACTCGACACGTTTCTCTAAATTTGCTTTTACTTTGTTTTCATACCCTGAATACGTATGAACAACATACCAATTCTTTTCCATATGTTAGGACTGCTCGTCCTTCCCTCCCTTTGTGCGATCAAATTCCTTATTCCTATTTTGTAGACTCAGTCAATGAAATATGTTCGCTAACTAGGTTTTACCGTTCTTATTCAAACAACTATATGACTAGGGACCTACTGTTATTTTTTTGCAATTAAAAAAACCCGAGCCCGGGCTTTTCGTAAACATTCTTATTCTCTATCCATCATTATACCATGAGTGTACAGTGTTTATTCAAGTACTAAACGAATTAATTCGGAAATTCCTAAGTCAATCACAGCAAAAAATACAGATACAAAGATTACTGTTGTTAACGTAACAATTGTATAGCGCGTAAGTTCCTTTCTCTTAGGCCAGCTAGTTTTCTTCATTTCTCTAACTACTTCACGAAAAAACTTGGTTAAGCGTTTCATCCATGTAACCTCCAACTTTATCAACACAGTCTGCGATCTATTTCGTTTCACGATGATTCGTGTGGGAATTGCAAGTCTTACAAAACTTCTTCATTTCAAGTCGCTCAGATGAAGTGCTATTCTTCATAGTGGAATAATTTCTGCTGCCACATTCCACACAGGCTAAAATTACCTTTTTTCGCATTTTATCACCTTCTATGTAAAATGCTATAGCATTCTATTTAAGTCTCAATTTCCTTAAAAATGTAACACAGGCATGAATTATATGTCAATACTAGCCCCATCTGTAAATAATAGGTAATACCGCATATTTATAATTTAATCTCTTGAATTTCTAAATACCGCTCTAGTTTCCGTTTTACACGTTGGAGGGCATTATCAATCGATTTAACATGACGGTTTAAGTCCTCAGAAATCTCTTGATAGGACCTTCCGTCTAAGTATAAGTTTAATACCTTCCGCTCTAAATCACTTAAGAGCTCTGCCATTTTCAACTCAATATCATCGAATTTTTCCCTGTTGATGATTAATTCCTCAGGATCCAGAATCTTCGCTCCTGATATAACATCCATTAATGTACGGTCAGATTCTTCATCATATATCGGCTTGTCCAACGAAACATAAGAGTTTAAAGGAATATGCTTTTGTCTTGTAGCCGTTTTAATCGCAGTAATAATTTGACGTGTAATACAAAGCTCCGCAAACGCTTTAAATGAAGACAGCTTGTCCTCTTTAAAATCACGTATCGCTTTGTATAACCCAATCATACCTTCTTGAACAATATCTTCTCGATCTGCTCCAATTAAAAAATATGATCTGGCTTTGGCACGCACAAAATTTTTATACTTATTGATTAGATAGTCCAATGCCTCACTTTCCCCAGCATGAACCAATTCGACGACTGCCTCATCCTCTAGTCGGTCATAATTTAACCTGTTGCCATAATCATCGAAGCTTGAACTCACACCGATCCCTCCGACCTACCTTAGAAGTTGTTTCTACCCAAAACCTTACTTTCGATGTAATCCGTAATGTTCAAAAATTCTTTATCTAGAAATATTATACAGGAGTGCTTTTCCAAGCGTCAACCGCTCATCGCTGTCCGCGACGCCATTTTTCAAATATTTCTGCAATTTCGTCGGAAAGTGGTATTTTTGATACACTTTTTTCTTGATAGGTTTTCTTGACATCCTTTTGGATTCCGGACTCCACAACTTCCATCTCCGTTAATAATTCTCTGGCAGATTTTCGTAGGGCTCCTTGTCCGAAAATCTGCCATTGCTCCGTATAATCTGAAGTCGCTACATGGATTTGTGTTTTGATATTGCTTAATTGTTTGGCAAGCTTTTCAATTCGTTCGTCAGCCGTCTCATTTTCACGAGTAAAAATGACTTCGATCTTTCGACTTTTCGTTTTTGTTTCAATTCCCGGTACCAGGTGTGCATCAAATACAACGATTACCTTATATCCTGTATACGCCTGATATTCAGCCATCTTTTCGATTAATAAATCACGCGCTGCTGAAAAGTCCTTTGTTTTAAGAAGACGTAATTCTGGCCAAGCACCTATTATGTTGTAGCCATCTACCAGCAGGATATCCATTATTTTATTCTCCTAACGGATTCCGCTTACGATATACCTCATACATAAGTAAACTTGCAGCAACAGATGCATTCAACGAAGTTACCTTTCCTTGCATCGGTAATCTTAGAAGAAAATCACATTTTTCCTTCACAAGACGTCCCATACCTTTTCCTTCACTGCCAATTATTAAGCCTATTGGCATTTTTCCGTCAACATTTCGGTAATCCTCAGTTCCCTTCGCATCTGTACCAACAATCCATACACCACGGTCCTTTAGTTCATCAATCGTTCTTGCTAGATTTGTAACGCGCGCAACTGGTATATATTCAATTGCCCCTGTAGAAGCCTTTGCAACAGTAGCGGTTAAACCAACTGCTCTTCTTTTCGGTATAATCACTCCATGGGCCCCAACTGCATCTGCTGTACGAAGAATCGAGCCAAGATTATGGGGATCTTCCAATTCATCCAACAAAATAATAAATGGAGCTTCATTTCGTTCTTTAGCTAAATCTAAAATATCATCAACCTCAGCATACTCATATGCGGCTACCTGAGCGACAACCCCTTGGTGATTCCCTTCAACCATTTGGTCAATCTTCTTCTTCGGAACAAATTGAACCATGACATTTCTTTCTCTTGCTAGAGAAAGAACCTGATTCATTTGCCCTTTACTCGAACCTTCCGCTATCCATATTTTATTAATGTCCCGCTCTGATTTTAATGCTTCAATAACAGGGTTTTTTCCAATTGTATAATCACTCGCCATTTCTTTTTCCTCCTTTCTTAAGATTCAATAATTCGAAATGCTTCTTCAATAATGGAATGAATTCTGTCCGTGTCATTTTGTAAAAAATGAAAACCGAGCAAAGCTTCAAATGCTGTACTATATCGGTATGTCTGAACATCTGTGTTTTTTGGGACGGTTCCACTCTTCGCATTGCGGCCCCTTCTGATGACTGCTCGTTCCTCTTCCGAAAAAAATTCTTCATCCATCATTTTGTGTATCACAGCAGACTGAGCTTTGGCAGAAACATAATGCTTCGCCTGATTATGAAGTTGATTAGGTCTTACACTTCCTTTTTGCAATAGGTAATGCCGTACATACATTTCGTACACGGCATCACCCATATATGCAAGAGCAAGACTATTTAATTGATGGCTATCAATTTGATTATCTGATAAATTCATCGATTATCCTCTTTTCCATCTTGTCCCTTGAGGAGTGTCTTCTAGAATAATGTTCATTGCTTTTAACTGGTCACGGATTTGATCAGATAAAGCAAAGTCACGGTCCTTACGAGCTTGGTTTCGCTTTGCAATTAGTTCTTCGATTTCCTCGTCAAGTAATTGTTCATCCTCTAATTTAAGCCCAAGCGTATCAAACAATACCTCGAACTCCTGTAAAAAGGCTTGGATAACTTTATCCGACGTGTTTTTCTCCTGCAAATAGTAGTTCGCTTGTTTCGAGAGGTCAAACAAGACAGAAATTGCATTCGCTGTATTAAAATCATCATCCATCGCTGTAATAAATTCATTTCGGAAAGCGGATATTTTGTCTAACCATTCTTCATCATTACTTGTTAGATTCGTACTGCTTTCTAAACGATGCTTTAGATTTGAGTAGGAAGTACGTAATCGTTCTAATGCATTTTTCGTACTTTCGAGTAAATCTAGACTGTAGTTAATGGGATGACGATAATGAACAGACAGCATGAAAAAGCGTAATACCTGCGGATCTACTTCTTTAATAATATCGTGAACCAATACAAAGTTCCCAAGGGACTTTGACATTTTTTCATTGTCGATATTAATATAACCGTTGTGCATCCAGTAGTTTGCAAATGTCTTTTCATTCACTGCTTCTGATTGTGCAATTTCGTTTTCATGATGCGGGAATGCAAGGTCTTGACCACCTGCATGAATATCAATCGTCTCACCCAAGTATCTTTTTGCCATCGCTGAGCATTCAATATGCCATCCAGGTCTGCCTTTACCCCATGGACTTTCCCAGTAAATTTCACCAGGCTTGGCACTCTTCCATAACACAAAATCAAGGGCATCCTGCTTCTTATCCCCAACCTCAATTCTTGCCCCCACACGCAGTTCATCAATCGATTGGTGTGAGAGTTTGCCATATTCCTTGAATTCTCTTGTACGGTAGTACACGTCACCTTCTGATTCATAGGCAAAGCCTTTATTAATCAGAGCTTGGATGAAGTCGATAATAATGTCCATATTTTCTGTAACTCTTGGATGAACGTCTGCTTTTTTGCATCCTAGCGCAGACACATCGTCATAATAAGCATTGATAAAACGCTCTGCAATGGCTGGCACTTCTTCCCCTAATTCATTCGCAGCTTTGATTAATTTATCGTCCACATCTGTGAAGTTAGATACATAATGAACGTCATAGCCTCTAAATTCAAAATAACGACGGACTGTATCAAACACAATAGCAGGGCGTGCATTTCCTATATGAATATAATTATATACGGTCGGGCCGCACACATACATTTTTACCTTATTTTCTTCAAGCGGTTTAAACTCTTCTTTCTTTCTTGTTAGCGTATTATATATGTGAATGGGCATTGTCCCTTGCTCCTTCCTTTTGCTTTAATTCCTCTTTTAGGCTTTTTATTTCATTTTCTAGTTCTCTAATTTTATCTGAAACAGGGTCTGGTAAATCCCGATGATTTAAATCCTTGCTATTTCTAATTTTAACACCATCTTGGATCACAACCCTACCCGGTATCCCGACAACTGTCGAATTCGGAGGAACATCTTGCAGAACAACCGAACCCGCTCCTATCTTTGAATTTTCTCCAATTGTTATCGATCCTAAAACTTTTGCACCTGATGCAATAAGCGCATTGTCTTTAACTGTTGGATGCCGCTTTCCTTTTTCCTTCCCTGTACCACCAAGTGTAACACCTTGGAATACGGTCACATTATTTCCGATTTCACACGTCTCACCAATCACCACGCCCATACCGTGGTCGATAAAAAAACGACGACCAATTTTAGCTCCAGGGTGAATTTCAATTCCTGTGAAAAAGCGGCTTATTTGGGATACCAGCCTCGCCAAGAAAAACATCTTTCGTGTAAAAAGAAAATGTGCCACACGATGTGCCCAAATGGCATGCAATCCGGAATAAGTCAAGATAACCTCAAAATGGGTTCTTGCAGCTGGGTCTTGTTCAAATACAACCTCGATATCCTCTTTCATTCGTCTAAACACAATCAACCCTCCTTGATTAGAAAAACTTTAAGCGCCAGCATACGAGCTAGATCAAAGAGTCAATGTAGCCTGAAGCTAGACACATTATTTATTTCCTCAAAATAAAAAAGCGTCCCTGTGTAAAAACACAGAGACGCTTCAATTGCGCGGTTCCACTCTGTTTAGGCAATGTATGAATCGTCCATTACCTCAACTTAATCTCTTAACGGTGAGACTCCGCTTTTGTCTACTAGGTTACCAGTTACGATATCGGTTCAACAAAAGACTCAAAGGTGCATTTCAATAAGCATTTTCCTTAAACCACTTTCAGCCGGTGATGGTTCTCTCTGCTCGTATTTGTATATTCACAAATACGTTAAAGTAAATTACTTATTTACTCTCCTTATCAACACTTTTACAATATATAATTTGTTAACTATACTATATTACATTTTCAGCCAAATGTTAACTAATTAAACTTTTAAGGCGTGAAATTATTTTTTCTTTCCCTAATAGGTGAATCGCTTGTGGCAGATCTGGACCATGAAGCTGACCTGTTGCTGCTGCACGAATTGGCATAAATAAGTTCTTCCCCTTTTGACCTGTTCCTTTTTGAACAGCTTTAATCGCTGCTTTAATTTCATCTGCACCGAAGGTTTCAAGGCTTTCAACCTCTTGTAAAAAGGCCTTTAAAACTTCCGGAACGGTTTCACCCTCAAGGACTTCCTTCGCATCCACTTCTAGCGTAACCTCATCTTTAAAGAATAAGTCTGTTAGGTCAACAATTTCTGCTCCATAGCTCATCTTTTCTTGATGGAGTGCAATTAGATCACGTGCCCATTCCTTGTCAGTATCATTTAAATGCTCGCTCAATCTGCCTGCTTTGATTAAGTGTGGTAATGAAAGCTCAACTAAGCGATCAAGGTCAATGTTTTTCACATATTGATTATTCATCCAAGTTAGCTTTTGAGTGTCAAATACAGCTGGTGATTTAGATAGACGTGCTGGATTGAAAATATTAATGAACTCCTCTTTTGAATGAAGCTCTTCTTCCCCACCTGGTGACCAGCCTAATAAAGTGATAAAGTTAAATAAGGCTTCTGGTAAATATCCAAGTTCCTCATATTGCTCAATAAATTGAATGATAGATTCATCTCGTTTACTAAGCTTTTTACGGTTTTCGTTGACGATTAATGTCATATGTCCAAATGTTGGAATCTCCCAATTAAACGCCTCATACACCACCATTTGCTTTGGAGTATTAGAAATATGGTCTTCCCCGCGTAACACATGTGAGATTTCCATATGATGGTCATCAATGGCTACTGCAAAATTATAGGTTGGCGTTCCATCCTTCTTCACGATTACATAATCGCCCATGCCCTCAGACTCGAAAGAAATTTCCCCTTTTACCATATCATTAAATGTGTAGACCTTTCCTTGTGGAATAATGATACGAATGCTAGGTTGCCTTCCTTCACTTTCAAGAGCTGCTTGCTGTTCCTTAGTTAGGTGACGGCATTTTCCGGAGTATTGAGGTGTCTCACCACGTGCCATCTGCTCTTCACGCTCTTTTTCAATTTCCTCTTCGGTACAATAGCATTTATAAGCGAGTCCTTTTTCAAGAAGCGCTGTATAATGTTTTTCATAAATTTCATTCCGTTCTGATTGGCGGTACGGTCCGTACTCACCACCAACATCTGGTCCTTCATCCCAATCAATTCCAAGCCACTTTAAATATTTAAGCTGGCTTTCTTCACCGCCTTCAATATTTCGTTTCTTGTCTGTATCTTCAATACGGATAATGAATTTTCCGTTTTGGTTTCTTGCATATAAATAGTTAAATAAGGCTGTTCTTGCGTTTCCTATATGCAAATGTCCTGTTGGACTTGGCGCATAGCGCACACGTACGTTATTTGACATTATGTACCCTCCGTTACAACGCTTTATTAATAGTTTTTATGAAGAATTAGCTGTCTGCCTTTTGTAATAAGATTGTCGCCATTGCGGCAATACCTTCACTACGACCAGTAAAGCCTAACTTTTCAGTCGTCGTGGCTTTCACATTTACCTGGGACGGATCTGCTTCTAGCAATTGGGCAATCCGCTCTCTAATTTGTTCGATATATGGTGCCATTTTAGGCTTTTGGGCGATTATCGTGCAGTCAATATTCCCAAGTCTATATCCCTTTTCCTTTACCAAGTTCCATACATGCTGTTGAAGTTTAGCAGAATCAGCGTCCTTAAAGTTTGGGTCTGTATCTGGAAAATGCTTCCCTATATCTCCCTCGCCAATCGCTCCAAGACAGGCATCCGATACAGTGTGCAGTAGCACATCCGCATCGGAATGTCCTTGTAAACCTTTTTCATATGGAATGGTAATTCCACCTATAATTAACGGGCGTCCTTCAACCAATTGATGAACATCAAAGCCCTGTCCAATACGAAACATGGGTGATCCCCCTTTTTTGTTTTCTATTTATCTTGTCCAGTTTTGTAAAATTGCTTCCGCGAACACTAAGTCATCTGGTGTTGTTAGTTTCATATTCAAGTAATCGCCTTTAACAATATATACTTGTTTTGGAATTCTTTCAACGAGACTCGCTTCATCTGTACCAAGAAAATCCTCTTTTTTTGCCATCTCATGTGCTTCTTGTAAGATAGAAACATGAAAAGCTTGTGGGGTTTGGATAGCCCACAAGCTAGAACGTTCAACTGTTTCTTCTACATATAAATCACGAGAGGCGCGTTTAATTGTATCCTTTACGGGAACCGCTAGCACGGCTGCTCCCTTTTCTGTTGCTACATTTACTAGCTCATGAACATGCGTTTGTTTCAGAAAGGGCCTTGCACCATCATGAACTAACACAATATCTGTGTCCTTTACGGCTTGTAAGCCATTATAGACGCTATATTGGCGCTCACTACCACCCTGTACCAAGGAAACAACCTTTTTGATATGATGCGTTTGTATCAATTCTTCAAAGATGGACTGTTCATCCTTATTAATGACTAAAATAATTCCCGAACACATCGGGTCATGTTCAAAAACTCGTAATGTATGAATAATAACTGGTATTGCCTTCAATTCGATGAATTGTTTATTCTTTCCTGCATTCATTCTTTTTCCTTGACCTGCCGCAGGAATTACAACCTGATAATTCACCCCGTTACGCCCCTATCAATGTAGAAAATTATAATGCTTTTTCGAGCAATTTTGGCTTTGCGAAAATCATTCGGCCAGCTGATGTTTGTAAAACACTTGTTACAAGGACATCGATGCGCTTTCCGATATAGTCGCGACCCTCTTCGACCACAATCATTGTACCATCATCTAGATATGCAACACCTTGATTATGCTCTTTACCATCCTTAATGACCTGAACACTTAACTCTTCACCAGGTAATACTACTGGCTTAACCGCATTGGCAAGGTCATTAATATTCAACACTGCTACATTCTGCAGTTCACATACTTTGTTTAGATTAAAGTCGTTTGTTACGACTACACCCATCGTTAATTTCGCGAGCTTTACTAACTTACTATCAACCTCTTGAATATCGTCAAAATCACCTTCGTAGATTTCAACCTTGATTGACAGTTCTTTTTGAATTCGATTTAAAATATCTAGTCCTCTTCGACCGCGGTTACGCTTTAACACGTCTGAAGAATCCGCAATATGCTGAAGCTCTTCTAACACAAATCGAGGAATGACAATCGTTCCTTCAAGAAATCCAGTTTGGCAAATGTCCGCGATTCGTCCATCAATAATAACACTCGTATCTAAAATTTTTAGTTTTTTCGCTTGTTGGTTTACTTCCTCTTCCTCCAGGCCTTTCTTCTTTCCAGCTCGGTTAATAGAGAATAAGTTCACAAGCTCATCCCGCTTTTTAAATCCAACCTGAAAACCTAAATATCCTAAAAGCAGGGTAATGAAAATAGGAAGCACTGTATTTACAACCGAAAAGGAAATACGGTCTAATGGAATCACAATTAAAAACGCAACAATTAATCCTGAAATCAAACCTAGGCTTCCAAATAAAACATCTGTAACAGGAGCTTTGATTAATGACTCTTCAAGCCATTTAATTAAACCTACGATATAATCTACTAACCAATAAGTAACAATAAATAATATAATAGCACCTAAAATCGCAAGCGTGTATGAATTATTTAGATATGGAATATTGTCGATATTTAACAGCTTTAATAAATCCGGCAGATAGACAATTCCAAGCATACCTCCCACGATGAGAAAAAAGAGCTGTACAATACGTTTTAACATTCCTTCACCTCCTCCTATTCATTATAATCACTTTATAATAATTGAAACCTAGAATAAATAGCTTTTTCAAAATGTAAACAGAATGACATAGATGTGTAAAAGGCTACTCATATATTATTTTTTAATCCTGACAAAATTATTACTGCTATGAAAAAAATTTATTTGGCTTTGTTATGGAAGGTGGATGTCCACCTGCTTTCACACTTACTATACGAATAAAGAAATCAAAATGTTTCATTTTGATTGGATTTTTCAAGGAGGAATTTTAAATTATTTTTCTAATGTATGTTGGATGGCTTGCCTAATATCACTCACACCAATTACTTCAATTCCCTTTGGAATCGTCCATCCCCCTAAATTTCGCTCTGGAAGAATTACTCGCTTAAAGCCAAGCTTGGCTGCTTCCTGAACCCGCTGCTCAATTCGAGAAACACGTCTTACCTCACCCGTTAAGCCCACTTCCCCAATAATGACATCTGTTGGTTTTGTCGGCTGATCCCTAAAGCTAGAGGCGATACTTAAGGCAACAGCTAAATCAATCGCTGGTTCGTCTAGCTTTACACCACCTGCGACCTTCAAATAGGCATCTTGATTTTGCAAAAGAAATCCTGCTCTTTTTTCTAGTACAGCCATTAATAAAGATACTCGGTTATGGTCAATTCCTGTTGCCATACGGCGTGGATTACCAAAACTAGTTGGTGATATCAGTGCTTGAATTTCAACTAAGACCGGTCGTGTTCCCTCCATAGAGGCTACAACAGTTGACCCTGCAGCACCTGCAGAACGCTCCTCTAAAAATATCTCAGAAGGGTTTGCAACCTCTTCAAGGCCTGTTTCTTTCATTTCAAAAATACCCATTTCATTCGTAGAACCAAAACGGTTTTTTACAGCCCGCAAAATACGATATGTATGATGACGTTCCCCTTCAAAATAAAGAACAGTGTCCACCATATGCTCTAGTAAACGCGGACCTGCAATATTTCCCTCTTTCGTTACATGACCAACGATAAAAATGGCAATCCCATTTGTCTTTGCAATTCGCATTAATTCTGCTGTACATTCCCGTACCTGAGATACACTACCTGGGGCAGAAGTGATATCAGAGTGATAAATGGTTTGAATGGAATCAATCACAACAAAGGATGGATTAAGTTCGGTAATTGTCTGGGAAATAAACTCAAGGTCAGTCTCTGCTAACACATACAATTGATCAGAGGAAACCCCCAGACGATCTGATCTTAGCTTTGTTTGCTTGACCGATTCCTCACCGGAAATATATAAAACTTTACTCTGTTTGGCTAATTGGGAGGATACTTGTAGCAGCAAGGTGGACTTCCCTATACCTGGGTCACCCCCAATTAACACAAGGGAACCATGGACGATTCCGCCGCCAAGTACTCGATTAAATTCTTTATTCGTTGTAAACATTCTAGGTTCATTTACTGACTCGATTGAAGTGATTGGTGAAGGTTTGCTTTGAACTGTGGGACTTGAATGAGTAAAAGCACCTTTTCTAGCTGGTTTATGTAATGTTTCTTCGACTAATGAATTCCACGCACCACATCCGGGACATTTCCCCATCCATTTTGGTGATTCATAGCCACAGGATTGACAGGTGAATTTTGTCTTTGTTTTTGCCATGACATTAATCCTTTCTTTAGAAAAAAAGAGGTATACACGAATGAGTTTTTGATGTATACCCCTTTTACACTTACATGCTTTTTTATTTCACTGTTTCTTTTGTTTCTTCAGCTTCTTTTGTCTGGATTACGAACTCTCCGTCCACAAAATCCATTACAATTTTCTTTCCTTTTTCTATATTACCCCGTAATAGCTCTTCAGACAAACGGTCTTCAATTTGTTTTTGAATCGCACGACGTAATGGACGTGCTCCGTATTCTGGATCATACCCTTCTTCAGCAATTCGGTCTTTAGCAGCTTCTGTTAATTCAAGCTCGAATTCTTGCTCCCGCAGGCGTTTTGTTAACTGATCTGCCATAAGGGTAACGATTTCCCTTAAATGCTTCTTCTCCAGTGAATGGAAGACAATGGTCTCATCGATACGGTTAAGGAACTCCGGACGGAATGCTTTCTTTAGCTCTTCCATTACCTTATCCCTCATGTTTTTATAATCTTGTTTCTCATCGTCAAGCGCAAAGCCGACATATTTGTTTCGCTTCAATGTGCTAGCTCCAACGTTAGATGTCATAATTAAGATTGTATTTCTAAAATCAACCGTACGTCCTTTTGAGTCTGTCAAACGTCCATCCTCAAGAACTTGAAGTAAAATATTGAACACATCAGGGTGAGCTTTTTCAATTTCATCTAACAAGATAACAGAATATGGCTTACGGCGAACCTTTTCTGTTAATTGGCCACCTTCTTCATAACCTACATATCCTGGAGGTGAGCCTACTAATCTTGACGTGGAATGCTTCTCCATGTACTCAGACATATCCACACGAATCATCGCATCCTCATCGCCAAAAATAGATTCAGCTAAAGCACGTGCCAATTCAGTTTTACCGACCCCTGTTGGCCCTAGGAAGATGAATGAACCAGTTGGGCGCTTTGGATCCTTTAATCCAGCACGTGAGCGTCTAACAGCCTTGGAAACTGCTTTTACGGCCTCTTCCTGACCAATTACACGTGAATGAAGGATTTCTTCCATGTTAAGTAGTTTATCCGCTTCTGTTTGTGCTAGTTTTGATACAGGGACACCCGTCCAGCTTGAAACAACCATTGCAATATCGTCTACTGTAACTTCAGAATTCTCTTGACCCTGTTTTTCCTTCCAGTTTTTCTTCGTTTCTTCCAGCTGCTCACGAAGGCGTTGCTCTGAATCTCGTAATGAAGCAGCTTTTTCAAATTCCTGACTTTGAACAGCTGCATCTTTTTCCTTACGAACCTCTTCAAGCTTAAGTTCAAGCTCCTTTAAATTTGGTGGTGCAGTATACGAACGAAGACGAACCTTTGAACCAGCCTCATCAATCAAGTCGATAGCCTTATCTGGCAAAAAGCGATCCGAGATATAACGGTCTGACAGCTTAACTGCTTGGATGATGGATTCATCAGAGATCGATACTCTGTGGTGTGCCTCATAGCGGTCACGCAGTCCTTTTAAAATTAAGATAGATTCCTCTACAGTTGGTTCATCCACCTGAATGGGTTGGAAACGACGCTCAAGAGCAGCATCTTTTTCAATATACTTTCGATATTCATCTAGTGTGGTTGCACCGATGCATTGTAGTTCACCACGAGCAAGAGACGGCTTTAAGATATTCGATGCATCAATTGCCCCTTCTGCCCCTCCAGCACCGATTAATGTATGGAGTTCATCAATAAATAGAATGATATTTCCAGCTTGGCGTATTTCATCCATTACCTTTTTCAAACGATCTTCAAATTCTCCACGGTATTTTGTACCCGCAACAACAGTACCCATATCAAGTGTCATTACACGCTTATCACGCAGTGTTTCTGGTACTTCATTATTTATGATTTGCTGAGCTAATCCTTCAGCTATTGCCGTTTTACCAACACCAGGCTCCCCAATTAAAACAGGGTTGTTTTTTGTACGACGGCTTAGTACTTCAATTACACGTTGAATCTCCTTACTACGTCCAATGACTGGATCGAGACTTCCCTCTCTAGCAATCGCCGTAAGATCACGAGCAAGGCTATCTAGGGTTGGCGTGTTCGCATTTGCCGAACCGCCGCCATGATGACCTGAGGAGGATTCATTACTGCCCAATAGTTGTAAAACCTGTTGGCGTGCTTTATTTAGGCTCACTCCAAGATTATTTAATACTCTTGCAGCAACACCCTCACCTTCACGAATTAATCCAAGTAGAATATGCTCTGTTCCAACATAAGAATGACCAAGCTTACGGGCTTCGTCCATTGATAATTCAATGACCTTTTTAGCACGTGGTGTGTAGTGGATTGTCTGTGAGCCTTCCTGGCCACGGCCAATTAGGGCTTCTACTTCTTTTTGAATTTTTTCAGGACCTAATCCAAGTGCAAGTAAAGCCTTTGCTGCAATTCCTTCTCCTTCACGGATAAGACCTAATAATACATGTTCAGTTCCAATATTGTTATGTCCCAAACGGACAGCTTCCTCTTGCGCTAATGCTAACACCTTTTGTGCACGCTCAGTAAATCTGCCAAACATCATTACCCATCACCCTCCATGTCAGTAGTCTTATTATTTTCTAGTTTTATTCTTTCTCGAATAATAGACGCTCTTCTAACGTCCCTTTCATTAGGGCGTAGTGCCCCACCGGCATAGACCTGCAAGAATCCAGGTTGAGTTAAAACCATGAGTTCATTAAGGATGGTTCTTGAAATATCTTTAATATAGCCAAGATCAATACCCAATCGAACATCTGACAAACACTTTGCTGCTTCCTTCGATTCAATGATCCTGCTATTTGCTAAAACTCCATAGGAACGAAATACACGATCCTCTAACTGAATGTTGGAAGTCTTCACAAGTGCTTCACGAGCAGAACGCTCTTGTGCAATCAACTGTGCCACTACACTCTTTAAGTCATCCACAATATCTTCTTCCGTTTTTCCTAGCGTGATTTGGTTGGATATTTGGAAAATATTCCCCAATGCTTCACTGCCTTCTCCATATATACCTCTTACAACAAGGCCCAGTTGATTGATTGCTGGAATGATCCGACTCATTTGATGTGTAAGGATAAGTGCTGGAAGATGCATCATAACAGATGCTCTAAGTCCAGTTCCCACGTTTGTTGGACAGCTTGTTAAATATCCTCTTGTTTCATCAAATGCATAATCGACATGCTCTTCGATCCAATCGTCTAGATTATTCGCAACCCGTAAAGCCTCTGATAATTGCAACCCTGGGAATAAACATTGTATTCGGATATGGTCCTCTTCATTAATCATGATGCTAATTTCTTCATTTTCCGATAAAAGACAAGCGCCTAACGGAGAATTTTCCGCTAAATGCGGACTAATTAAATGCTTTTCAACGAGTACTCTTTTTTCATTGGGCTGAAGTTCCATCATTTTTAATAATTCAAATTTCCCAATTGATGGAAAACTCTTGCCTGCAAAACCCTTTTGAAAGACGTTGACAATTTGCTCTGCATCTTCGTTTGAATAAACTGTTGAGAAAGGTACATTTTTCAGATTTCGAGCAAGTCTAATCCGTGAGCTTAAGACAATATCTGAATCAGGACCTTCTTGACTCATCCATGCACTTAAGGCTTGATTGATAAAATGCTCAAGTGACATTGATTAAACCTCCCCTTCCTTGTAACCACTCAGTTTCTTTTCAAGGTCCCTTACGTGGTCACGCACTTCTGCAGCCTTTTCGAATTCCTCTAACGAAATATATTCCTGCATCTTTTGCTTTAATTGTTCAATCTCTTTCCGAATATGGAAGGAGCCTCCGATTCGTTTTGGAATTTTCCCTGTATGATGTGTATTACCACTATGCAGTCGTTTTAGGATTGGGGTAAGTTGTTTTTCAAAGGTTGGATAGCATTGTGAACAGCCGAACCGACCTACCTTTGCAAATTGTTGAAAAGTCATTTTACAGTTCTCGCATTGTAAAACTTCATTTTTTTGAAATGCTTGTTGTTTTGAACCAGTAAGCGGCTCAAACTGAAGAAGTCCTGCTAATAAGTTATCAATGGAGAAGCCAGATGTGCCTGGAAACATGAACATCTCACTTTTTTCTTGTGCACAATGTTCACAAATATGAACTTCTGTTTTTTCACCATTAATAACCTTTGTAAAATGAAATGTCGCAGGGCGTTGATTACATTCTTGGCATATCATGATAACACCTTCCTACTTAACCTATTATCTATACATGAGGGATGTAAGCATTGCCTTTAACATTCTTGCTCTTAATTCATCCCGATGTGGAAGCTCTATAAACAAGACAGAACGGTCAATTACACTCAGCATTATCTTTGCCTCTCTTTTCGAGATCACTTCCTCCTCAATTAAGCGCAAAATGACATCCTCAGCACTAGTTTGAGAAATCCGTTTATCAATAAGGCGTACGAGTTGTTTGATCAGCTGAGAGTCATCATTTGACTTCACCCTCATGATCCGAATGTAGCCACCGCCACCTCTCTTGCTTTCCACTAAATAACCTCTTTCTAACGTAAACCTGGTATTTATCACATAGTTAATTTGAGATGGGACACATTCAAATTTATCGGCAATCTCACTTCTTTTAATCTCAACTATAGCTCGATCACTTGTATCAAGAACACTTTTTAAATATTGTTCAATGATATCAGATATATTCCTCATTATGACCACACCTCACCTTGACTTTGACTATATTTGACTATAAGTATAATATAAATTGACCGCACTAATTTTTCAACTGTTTCGCATGTGGCTTAAGAAGAAATAGGCAATCATTTTCCATTTATGAGGCTCTACTATCCTATGCTTTCCAAACCAGGCACCCCTCTAAACACCAAATTAAAAAATTTTTTGAACCATTTCTAGCTTTGACATTTCCTCATATAAGCGTAAACGCTCATTTTTACTTGCCACTTCAACATCAAATGTATATTGACAATTATTATCCGTTTTTTCTTTTGAATATTTAATATTAAAATCCTTTACCTTAAAACCATTATCCTTAAATAATTTTAAGACTCCTGAAAATGAGGAAATATCCTCATGAATAATGATATGAACGACTTTTCGTTTGGTGGATTTAAAAAAGAACTCTTCAAATCGGTTCAAGAAAATCAAGCTCAGTAAAACAACAATTGTTGTTAAAATAGCAGGTGCATACATCCCTAGCCCAATTATTAACCCCAGTCCTGCAACAACCCAAATCGATGCTGCTGTCGTTAACCCTCGAACCGTTGCATCCCTGACCAAAATCGTTCCTGCTCCCAAAAACCCAATCCCACTAATTACATATGAAGGAATTCGTGCCGGGTCAAAGCGGACATTTGTACTCATCTCTAAGTAAGGTTGAAATCCATAAATAGACATCAGCATCATTAAACAAGAACCAACTCCAACCAGTAAATGTGTACGGAATCCAGCAGGATGTTTATGTACTTCCCTTTCCAATCCAACCAACCCACATAATAGGGCCGCCATAAAAATACGAATCGACATCGTTAAAAATTCCTGAGTTTGGAACGATGCTAAAAATTGTGTCATGGTCACATCCCTCCTCTGTTCTATAGATCCTGTAACTAGAAATATTCGATAGGGAAGTAAAATCCCCTTTAAAATAATTAGAAATAATTACGTGTTTTATAATTATACGATTCAACTAAAAAGTTTATGATTTTCCGGACTTTCTTTTTTAGAATAGTATTTCAGTCTTAGGAATATAGCCATTTTTACTAGGAGCAACATTATTTAAAATATCGGTTTTTTTTAGGTGTGAAGTTTTAACAAAGAGAGCTATTTGTATGTGGGAATTCGATTCTGTTGGTTTTTTCGTTTTTAGGATTATGATTACTGGGCAGGGTGATACGGTTCGGGGAGACTGCTGTATAATTATTTTATTGTTTGTTGGTTGGGTGATATATCGTTTATACCGTTTGCGGTATATCATTTGTTGTTTGCCAGTTGGGTTGTCTATCGTTTATAGCGTTTGCAGTGTATCATTTGTTGTTTCGCAGTTTAGGCGTTATACAGTTTCCATTCGTGGCAATTTATACATTCTAAAAAACTATATCTTCAAGAGTTCTCATTTCCTTATTTGGCAAGCTAGTCTTAAAACGGGCACGATTCACAAATACAAAATAAAAAAGACCAA